>CAKKRD010000011.1 GCA_919902515.1 Nitrosomonadaceae bacterium
CTTGGGAAACTGCCCGAGCCAAAATTTACCCACACATTTTACTGACGAACCAAAAATTCCAAGCCGTAGTTCGTCGCCCGTGCCTTCAGGAAATGCGGGAAGCATTACCCCTGTGCTACCGGTGAAGATGGTGACGTCACGACTGAATATTTCTGCGCCGATTCGCCCCGCCAATACTTCAGAATTTAGCCTAAACGCAAGACTCAGGACTGCTTGTGCTGTAGCAATCTTGTTAGCAGGTGTCTCTGTACCATGTCCGTTCGCCATAGCTGTCTAGAGACGTCTCAAGGTTTCGCATCAATCAAGACTTTCGACTGCGACGGCATCAACTCAGAAAATCGTAGCCTACCCGCAATCTCAGTCGCGCTGGATTCAAGTGCCTGGCAGAACTCTTTCTCGGTTATTTTCAATTGAGAGGCTTGGTCTTTTATTTGGAAAGTCAGTGTCTTGAGCATCGACGCTTTTACGAGCTGATAGAACTTTTCTTCATCTGGCTCAGGTGAGGTGGCCTGTATCTTCCTCGCCGATATCAATTCGCGTTGGTTTATCTTGTCGAACTCGCTAACGAATGTCGGTATTGCCACACCGAGACTCGAGCAGTATTCCGGTCTTGTTCTTGCGTTCACCAAATAAAAGCCCAGGAACTGGTTGGCTGCTGCATCCAGTTTCTTTCTTCCATCCGGAAGTCTGGTTAGTTCGTCGTTGGCCTTCTTTCGCATGTTTTCGGCCATGACCTCGGTGGCGCTCTTGCCGTCAACAGGTTTGGCCTCGGTCATTGCTTGAGTGATAGTGGCGTCCATCTTCTCGACCGCTTGCGTGGTGATCTCCGGTTGGCTTATTGCACCTAGCAGTTTCACAGCAACGATGGCGCATACGATCGCCCCGTATCGAGTGACCTTTCCGCTCGTGCTGTCGCGGAGCTTTAGAAGCTTTACGCCAAAATTCAGTAGAAGGTAGCCTACGCCACCGCCGATGGCCCCTGTTACGATCTGTCCAAGTATTTCTGCCCAAAATGCATCCACAATTGTCTCCTGTCTAATGGGGTCTCGAATTGAGCGGCACCCCGAGAAAATTGAAATACAGGCAGTGTATCGAAATTTTCGCGCGGGCGCCGCTGCGGAACGGTGTCCGTTCGCATGAGGGGATAGGTGGTGCTGTGCGCCGCTCCCAAAATTCGTTAATTCGCGACCCCGATAGGTCAGTGCGCAGCGCTTGCGCCGCTTTTCTTTGTGAATAATTTAATAATTCCATCCTCGAACTTGAATAGGAGTAACGCGACCAAGGCACCTCCTATACCGGCGCCTAGCGCTTGGGCCCAATCGCCCGACGTTGCGAGAATCAGCAGAGCGTACAGGAGTGCGCCTCTATAGACGGCCAAATGAAGCGGCTTGATGCTAAGTCGCTTGCGAAATGGCCACAAAACGGCCTTTTCAAGACCGTAAAGAACTAAGCAAAGCACCAGTGCGAATATAACTTGAACGAGTTTTACGTCCCAGAACTCTCCTTGCGTAACATGGACAAATGCCCCAAGAAGGACTGATCGAACTAGAAGCCGCCCAAAAGCAGCGGGTTCGCGATGGCTGTTGGTATTCGTTTCCATACTCATGTCCTCACGTCCATTGGAGTTCATTCAGGCGCAATGTTGTTTAACAAAAGTGCGCCACGTTGAATTTTCTGCGAGCGCTCCAACTGCGAGATATCGGGCAGTACCCGTCGCGCATCGGCAAAAATCTGCTCATCACCTAAAAAGTGCTCAGGACGTGCCGCGATATACCAAATCTGGAATGCCTGCATGGGGCAGGTCGTGGACTGAAGGTCGCCACAATCAAGCACTGCCATGAACATGACGTCTTCGCTTACGAGCTCGTTGAACTGAAGTGTGGCGTTCAGCTCACGGTCCGCGTGTTTGAAGAAATTCCATTCGTCATGAAGTATCCTCTTCAGTTCCTTTGTCGAAAGACCAGAGTCGTCGCGTACCCGAGTACGCCAAGAAACCCCAGCATTTTGGCGCTCGGCTATGTCCGCGAAGATGTTCGCCGCCGCTACTGCCAGCGTGTGGACGGAAACGGTGTCACCACCTGAAAAGAACAGACGAATGGCGGTATCGAGCTGCCTCGACGCAGCTTCCAGCTTTGTCACGGTGACCGTCATGATGAGTCCTAACGGGATTGCGAATTGAGCAGCACCCCGAGCAAATAGAGAAACAGGCAGTGTAGCGGAATTATCGAGGAGGTGCGGCCGCAAAACGCTGACCATACGAATGAGAGGATAGACGGCGCTGTGCGCCACTCCCCCCGAATTCGTTAATTTGTGACCTCGCTAGGTCAGCGCGTAGCACCCCCGAGGCCGCACTCTAAGTAGCTGTTAGGCACTAGTTATATCGAACGTTGAACGTCTGATCGATGGCTCAGTGTCGGCAACAGAAGTTTGCATTTCTCGATAGCGGCCGCTAATCTCGATACAGTGACGGCGGAGTCAAGAAATACGTTTTTCACGGGCAAGGTCAGTTGCAGCTTCACACCCTACAGCGTGCTCCAGAATAGGTCGTATTGTTCTGGGAAAGGTCCCGCTTTGTAGTCAATGTTACTTCTGGCCTGTATCTCCGGCCGGATCAATACTTGGCGCACCATCTCCGGAATCATCACCATGCCCACGTAGCGTCCCAGGCATTCATGACTGCCGAAACCAAAATGGAAATAGTTGTACCAGTTGCGTTGTGGAATAAATTCATCCGGAGATTCAAATGCCCGTTCATCGAACGTCGCTGACAAGGTCACTGGCAAGACATAGGTACCTGCACGGAGGACAGTTTCATGATCTGTACCCTTGGCAGCAGTGTAATCACTGGCAGTTGTACGAAACAGATAAGGAGTAATCGGCACAAAGCGCAATGCCTCCCACACGATGCCATCGAATTCAGCGGGCGTATCCTGCTGTGCAGCAGTTTTTGCCTTGGCAAGCCATTCCGGACGTTCAAGCAGATACTGGAGCACCTGCGCAACCGCCTGTGAGGTGGTTTCAATTGCGCCAATCAGCAGACCGCCTGCATTAATTCCCAGGCGCTTGATGTCGAAATCAAGCTGTTTTGGGTAATCTGTGCGTAACATTCTCGTGACAATATCGTCGTCCAACCGCACCAGGGTCGATAGCGTTATTTCTTCTGCTTTCACTTCCAGAAAACGGCGGGCGATGAGTTCGAGTATGAATTTTCCGAGCTGTTTGGAAGTTTCGTTATGGCGATCAATCACGTATTGGGATTTTTCTGGCGGCAATAAATCGAAGGGCTGGTTGTGAAAAGTATCGTACTGGTTCCAGTAAGACCACTCGATCAAGTCACGCCGTTTCGCGCCGGTAAGCCCGAAGTATTTTCGCACCAGTGTCGCCGGCACCATGCGGCAGTATTCATTGACCACATCAATGTGGCCATTGGCGGCATCGAGTATCTCCTTGGCAATATTCGCCACCATGGTGCGCACTGCCGGAAGATCATCACGGTTCAACATGCACTGCATCAGCGATTTCTCGCGGGTGTGTAGGGCGTCATCGTCATGCGCCATCATGTAATCACCCATTTTCGGGACGTAAGGAGCGACCGTGAACACTTTGGGCATGCTCAGCACTTCCCTGACATCGTCAAAGCGGGTGAGCAGGGTGCATTGCGGGGTCACCAGTATGGGTCGTTTCTCCCTTAGCTCCTTGAACAATGGCAGCGGCTCTGTATCAATCCAACGACGCACCATTGGAAACTTATCTACATCGGCAGCTGCGTCATACTGCTCCAGGTAATGGCTTGTGCTTGCATTCATCGGTAGCTCCCTTGTATATGACAGGTATCGTTAGTTGCGATTGATTCGGATTATAGAGTCTTCAAATATTCCAGCAAATCCAGGCGTTGTTCTTTGGTCAGCGCCGGCAGAATTTCGCCAGTAGTCTGCGCAGTGTGTCCGGATGCATACTCGTGCCCGGCATTGCTATTACCCGGAAAGCTGGTATCGAAAGTAAAACCTTCATATCCGCTGCTTCTTAGGCCCACTCTGATTGGGTCGAATTCGCGCGATCCAACTTCAAATTTGTCTGGACGGTATTCACCATCTTGCGGATCGCCCGGACGTTTCTGTGGCAACAGCAAATCGTAGAGCGTTGGCACGGAGCCATTGTGCAAATAGGGTGCAGTCGCCCAGACACCGTTCAATGATCGCGCCTTGTAGGAATTCAGCGAAGAAAGCGGATTGGCCGTAGTGTCTGGATCATAATTTCCATGCTTGATCGAAGGTTTGATCTCATTATGAAAAAACGCGGATGCCAGATCACTAATCCAGTCGGCCCAACGGCGCAGAAACCATTTGTCCGGATCGGGAGTGGCAACCACGTTCAAGGTCGCTTTGGTCAGCAACGCTGCGACTGGGGCCTGCCGATCAAGCAGAATATCGCCCACGCCAACGCCCACATACTGATTCCGTAGAATACCGGACAAACCCTGATATTTGAAGCTGTTAACAGCCATCTGGGAATCGGTACCGACATCGCTGACCCTCGACATGTGTGCTACGACACGGCGATCAGCGGCGGCACGATCAATTCTTACATGGCAACTTTCGCAATAATGGTTGAATAAACGCTCTCCGCGCAAAGCACTGCTCTTATCGATAGTTCCAAGAATTTCTTCCGGCCATTGCGGAGATCGCAGGCCCCAAAGATGCGATTCGATACGGCGCAGGTTGTGCACATTAACGGAGGAATCGAAGCTGACGCGAGTGTTTCCAGCGGTCTGTCCGCCGATAAGTGTGGACAGCGTGGATCTTTCTGCTTCTGCCCAGTCAAGTGTGCCGAACACTCCAATCACTTCCCCCGTATTACGCCCGACCGGTCCCAATCCAGCATTGGCGGCCAGGCCATTCCATTGCACATAATCGTGCTGCGGGATGTCCCACAGGAAGGGATAGCTAACTGGCGCGTTGGGCGGATTAAACAGCTCTTTTCGCAACCGCCCGAGCTGCCATTTAGTCAGAACCTTGGAAAGGCGTTCGACGATGTGGTCACGCTGCTCGCTGCTGAGGACTTTATCCGCATCTTGCAGAATTGAATTTAATTCTTCTTCTGTCATTCCGTCATCGCGCATTATCCTGCGGTCACGCAATAATTCTCTTAACTCCCTCTCGTTTATGATGTGCTCAAGAACCCGGTTATAGATGCGTCCAAACGCATCCAGCCGTGCGTAGCCGTAACGAGTCGGGCTGCGGTTGACTATGGTGTAAGTCTCGAGGCGCTGATGATATTTTTTGAGGTCATTGAGCACCTCGGTTTCTGCAGTGTAATTACCGCGTGCCAATACATTCTTGACAAACCGGGTTCGAACAGCTTCGTCGTTCAGAGTTGTTTGCATGGCATGGACGATATCTTTCATCAAGGTTTCCATATCCGCGCCCGCCGGCCCGCCATCGATACGTATGCCTATGCCCTGGTAATTTATCTGGCTGGTGTGACAGGCGGCGCAGGTCAGGCCAACATAATTTTTTCCCTTATAGTCATCCTTAACCCAGCCGACCGGTAGTGCATCCGGGTTATTGGGACTGGTTTTCTGTTGCAAATAACGGTAGCGATTCATATTCTCGTGAGAGCGAAACAGCTCGGACATGCCGACTTGCTCCAACTCCAGGAAGAAATCATACGGCATCATATTTGATCCCTGCGTGGTGTTGTAAAACCACAAACTGTCGGCAGGGCTCCAGCCTTGATCGAGGTACTTTATCGTGGTGAAACTGTCGCCGAAAATATCCTGTTTGACGGTAGTTGCACCGCGCTCGGGGTCGTCGTCCGAGAGCGTCGCGCAGGCAGGCAGGACCATGCTGATAAGAAGCAATGCAGGAATAAACAATGGATGCCGTCTTATTGACGTTACAGAAGATTGTTTCACGATGCCTCCCTTAAGGCGAAATAAAGTTTCCTGAAATATCGCTATCGACGATCCCGGTCAAATACCGGGTTAGGCAGATAATTTATGTTTATACGAAGCTGAATGAAACAGCAACATTATTTGAAAGTTTAATCAATATGAAGTTGGCAATACGGATGTGAATTCTACCGGATGACATATTGACGCTATCAAATTTTGGTCCCCTGTACCGGAAAAAATTGAGCAAATAATGGCACTCTGATACTTTCTTTATACTCTATCGATTAAGTCATATTAGTTCATAGTCAGTTATTAAACATAGTGACATAAATAACACCGCATAATAGATCATGAAACAAAGTATTCATGCGGTTATTCGGTTGTAAATGCGGCAACATTTAGCACGTCGTGTTTAATCAGCAAAACCCCCAATGGCTGATCATGATCTGTTCCTTGTGCGCTTATAAGGACTTAAGGTATTCGAGCAGATCCATACGTTGCTCCCTGGTCAAGGTTGGCAGTATTGTTCCGTCCGGTTGTGGAGTGCGGCCAGAAGCATACTCGTGACCACTGTTGTGGTTACCCCAAATGCTGGTGCGGAACAGGAAGCCGTCATAACCCGCCGATTTTAGGCCGACCTTCACCGGGTCGAACCCACGTGAACCGACCATGAATTCATCCGGCCGGTACTCACCATCCGCCGGGTCGTCAGCTTGCCTCTTTGGCAGTAGCAAGTCATACAACGTCGGCACGGAACCATTATGCAGATATGGTGCGGTTGCCCAGATGCCATTGAGGGAGCGAGCTTTATAAGCCATTATCGAGGCAAAAGGGTTAGCTGTGGTGTCCGGGGTATAGTCGCCGCGTTTGAGCGAGGGCTGAACATCATTGTCAAAAAACGTATACGCAAAATCAAGCAGCCGCTCGGCCCAACGTTGTATAAACCACTTATCTTTATCGGGTGTGGTGACCACGTTGCGGGTGGCGGATGTAAGCAACGCGACCACTGGTGCCTGACGTTGCAACAAGATATTGCCCACACCGGCACTGACATACTGGTTTCGCAGAATGCCGCTGTAACCGGAAAATTGTGCGCTGTTTACAGCCATCTTGGAGTCGGTTTTTATCGACGAGACCGCGATCATCTTGGCTACCACGCGACGGCTGGGATGCGTGTGATCAATCCTCTCGTGGCACGATGCGCAGTAACGGGTGAACAGTTCTGCGCCATTGGCCAGCCGGGTGTTATCGATCCTGGGCAGGATATGTTCCGGCCAAAGCGGTGATGTCAATTTGCGTAATTGCTTTTCCACCCGGCGCAAATTGCGAATATTGATCGAGGATTGGAAGTCGATATGCTTGTCACCAAAGCCTTGGCCACCCAAGACCGAGGACAGGGTTATACCGTCCTTTTCCTGCCAGTCCAGCGTACCAAATACGCCTATGACTTGGCCGGCATTGCGAGCCATTGGGCCGATACCGCTATTGTCGACTCTTCCATTCCATTGCACATAGTCGTGCTGCGGGATATCCCACAGGAAGGGATAACTTACCGGCGCATCGGCCGGGTTGTAGATCTTATTGCGTAGTTCGATGATCTGTTTGCCTGTCAGGTACTCCTGGATGCGCTCGATAATGTGGTCGCGATCATTGCTGCTCAGCACCGGCTCCACCCCTGTCATGACCTCGGCCAGCGCTTCCGGAGAAAGGGTTTCGGCCAGCAATTCACGCAGTTGTTGCGCGCTCATAATGTGCTCGAGCACTCGGTTATAGATGCGTCCAAACGCATCCAGCCGCGCATAACCATAGTGAGTTAACGGCCGTTTTGTATCCCGGGGGTTGTTAACGATGGTATAGGTCTTGATGCGTTGCGCGTATTTCTCCAGGTCAGCCAGCACCGCTTTAGCGTTGTCGTAGCTATCCTGTTTCAGTACCTTGGCGACAAAGCGGCTGCGTTTTTCCGGATTCTCTAAGGTGGCATGCATGGCTTTTGCTAAATCGACCATGAAGGTTTCCATATCCGAATTAGCCGGGCCACCGTCGACACGGATACCGACACCCCCGTAGTTGATCTGGGTGGTATGGCATGCGGCGCAGGTAAAGCCCATGAATTGCTTGCCCCGGTACTCGTCACGCACCATCCCCACGGGCAGGCCATCCGGGTTACTGATGGTGGGGTTTTGTGGCAGATAACCATAGCGATTGATGTTCTCATTGCTACGGAACAAGACTTGGGAATCCGCCTGCTCCAGCACCAGGAAAAAGCCGTAGGGCAGCAAATTAGAACCCTGGGTGGTATTGTAGAACCACAGGCTGTCTGACTCCGACCAGCCTTGAGCCAGGTATGCCGTCTCGGAAAAACTGTCGCCGAACTTATTTATTTTAACCGTGGCGGCGCCACGATCGGCATCATCGTCCCGGAATTCATACATCCGGGAGAGTACGCCGATGGTTGTCCAGACTGTCACCAATGCCAGGAAGGCCAGCAAGAATATGACAGCCCGTCTCAAACCGCGTTTTGCAATTTTTGGTTGCCTGGTTACCACCGTACTTCCCCTGAACGGTATCGTCGCTCTGGTCTGAGCTTAAAACAGCATGACCATTTCCCACAAACAGCGCCGCGAATTTTCATCTGCTTATTGACATAAATCCAGGATGGGAAATGGGTAAATAACAATTTCCGCCTGCGCAGATTCGCTGCCAAAACCGGAAAATTCAGGACGCTGATTGATACATGTTGTTTGAACGAGATTGCCCCGAATCTATTATCCACACGATTTGATGGCAGCTTACGTAACTGAAGAAATTCAAGTCCGCTAGGCTGCTGACGGAATGGTGTTTGCATCGAGCAGCACTTTAAGTGCTGTGAGTTTCACCTTCCAAGACTGATTTGTTATGGAGTCTGTGGGCAAACCGGTCACCAGTTGTTCCACTGCATCACCCTGCGCGGCATCATAGCTGGAAAAAAATCGCTGCAACTCCTCGCTATTCGTAATACCCGTGCAACGGACAAAGCCCGGATAATCCTCGCGCAAATGAGCCGCAAGCCACGCCTGATTTATCCATTGCTTTAACTGGCTGTAGCTGAAGCAGGTACGTACCGCCAGATCCACCGCATCAGCGCTGCTCAGGTTTTCAATGTTGTCGAAACCTTCCCGCTCCAGCCTCAACTCATGCGCATAGCTCATCCCCGCAAGCATGGAAAGCGGCAGCGCCCGGTAGTCGTTGCCAGGAATATTCTTTACTACCCTGAGCACGATGCGTTCGATTGCCATGAACGCCCGTTTGGGATAAAAACCAAAGAAAAAGCTCAAGATAGGAAGCAGAGTTAAGCTCGCTGGTATTGTTGAAACTGTTTTCGTAGCACTGTCTTTGGAAACGCTTTCAGACTCGGTCTCGACAGGTGGGGGTTCAACAGTGGGTGAAGGTTCAGTAGAAGCGGGAGCAGATGATGCTGATGCAGCAGCTGGCGCAGCAACGGACTCAAACTCGTCATGGAACGCGAAAGAGAGTACCAATGCCAGGACGCTCGCGACGATCATGCGGATGGCACCATCAACAAAGGTATGGGAAGTTAGATCCAGCGTGAAGTACGCGCGTGCAACCGAGCCAATGAAATAAATGTAGGCGCCCAGGAAACCGAACTGGAAAGCGGTCAGGCTGCGAGTGAGATGAGAGTAATACGCTTCCGGATTTTTCCCGAACAATTCGACGAAAGGTCCCATCATCAACATATTGGCACCAAGACTGAAGTCCACGCCCACCTCATGCGCTGAAAAAACAGGCTTAAACAGCAGAAGAATTGAAGTACCGAGCAGCACGATCACCGTAGTCAAGAAAACACTGCCTCTGTAGGCGCTGAAGGAGGCGCGACGTTCCATGCTTTTGTGAATTTCACCGCGGCGCTCTACTGGAATTTCACGCCGCAGCCGCCGCTCCTTCCGGCCCGCCATGGTCTGGATATAGGCCAGAACGAGCGATGGCACAACCAGCACCGCTATCAACATCATAATCAGATTGTATTGAAAAAATACCGGGTCAAACCAGTGTGCAACAGCCCGGAAGTCGTGGTACTCGACGCCCTCAGGGCCGTAGGCAGATTCGAGACCGAGCCCGGCAATTAGAGACACCGGTACTATAAATACCAGCCAGTCATACCAGGCCATGTGCCATCTACTATTTTCGTTCTGATCCATTTTCCTCCTCTTCATTTGTTTTGCCCTTTGCCCCAGCCATGGCCTCAGCGGCAGCCCGGACCCAGAAATCAATGTGGTCGAATGGCCGCGTGGACCGGGCATCAGGAAGTCCTAGGCTCCATCCGATAAACTCCAAGTGGTCCGCGCGCACGATGCCACGGAATTTCCCCCATTGGGCGGATCTGATCGGAACCATCCCGTCGTTGTCTTCCGGGATGACGCGCCCATATAACCGGAGCAAGAAAGGAAGTTCATCAGGAGGCCGGCAACCTGCATAGGAGGAATAGGCTACATCCTCGCGGTCTGGAATCGGCGTGGCAGCACGCGCCTCGGGAGTCAGCTCGCGCAGTCCCGGACTGCCGATGTACCGGACCCAGACTGGAATCGGATTGCGCGATTCGAGGAACCATGTGGCCAGGGGCGTGCCACGGTGCGGTGTCGCAATAGTGAGCAGACTCTTTACCCGCCGGTCCGGATCGAGATGGGTAATCAGATGTCTGGCATCAAGCCCACCCATGCTATGCGCGATCAAAGCAAATACAGGCGCGTCGCTACGAAAGAGCTGACGTGCCAGTTCCTCCGCACGTTCGGCTACAGTGCCAGCAGACGGTACTTCCGGAAT
This sequence comes from Nitrosomonadaceae bacterium, assembly GCA_919902515.1. Lineage (GTDB taxonomy): Bacteria > Pseudomonadota > Gammaproteobacteria > Burkholderiales > Nitrosomonadaceae > VFJL01. The sequence continues at coordinate 10,712 of CAKKRD010000011.1, forward strand.
AAGATAAGCAGTATCCATCCGGCGCAACATTTGCCCTACACCACGGAAATATTCGATCGGGCCGCGATGTGAAAATCCAAGGTACCCGTGCAACAGGGCTAGTGTGGGGAGAGTCATAAACTACACTCATCTACGCTCGTTAAAGGGGCATCTAACCGGCAATCGCATCCAGATCTTCCTGGGTGAAGCCGCTCACAAATCGCTGCCCTTGGGCAGATACAGTCACAGCCGCGTACGTAGTGGCGCTCATTCAAATGAGAGGTTATGCTATAAAATACGCCCAACCAGAGAAAGCTTTTCATCGGCCCAAATATCCTCAGGACTGATAAAGCCTTTTGGATTGTAAGCAAACTCCTTTCCTGCATGCGAAAAGCACTCATAGACAAGCTCGGAACAGATGTATTCGCGGTCTCGTTCTTTCTTGCCTATGCCAAGAGTAATGCGCGCCAGTATCTTGGCAACTTCATCCTTGTCGTAAGGCTGGGTCAGTTCGTCGATGCCAAAGGTGGAAAGGCTTGCAACAGTTGTAGATGTGACATCTTTGCACCGCGCAATGACTGCTCGCCCTTTGTAGGATTTGCCGTCTTCATAGTCATTGAGGTATTTCGACAAAGGAGCAAAACGCACCCCCATGTCTTCGACGCTCTCCAATAACAGCATCCGGTTAATCGAATCGAGGCGAAGCACGATACCGATATGACTCCATGGACTGTCGGTTACTTTTTGGATTGCCTTGGAAACCAGGTAATCCCCCGAGGTGAAGAGAATGTCTCCAGACTTCAGTTTTGCGCGTAAATCTGAATATGGGAGAACAGGGAGGGCCTTGATGTCTTTGCTTTCGATATGAGCTGCCATTTATTGTTCCTCTATAGTGGTTGTGGTGACTGGGAAAGAGCTTCTGACGAGGTTGCAGGTTAAGCGGCACAACGAGCGAACTGAAGTACACTTCACTCAGTCTAGTAGATACGGTGAAATTTTCCAGTGAGCATAGACACGAGCCGTACTCTGTTCCACACACCTGAAACTCGCGCAGCCCGACCCCACCCGGCGCAAGCCCCCCGTCCGGCTACCGGATTTAGGTTAAAATGCGCCGTTGATCACTACGCACCGGCCCCTGCCATGAAAAAAACCCGTGTTCCGCACCGCAGCAAATCTCCCCGCGCCGTGCAGGAGCTTTCACGTCTGGCGGCGGGACTTGCCGCTTCCGGCAGCCGTATCGAAGACGCCTTCTGGGAGAACCTGCTGGCGGCAAAGATCCACGCCCAGTTGCGCACGGGCGATGATCAGAATCTGGAAACGGCACTGGATCAGCTTTATGAAACCGATCCTGCGGGCTACGGCGAATTCATTCATGCCATCGAAGCGGCCATCGAGTGCAGTGTCTTGACCCGTGAAGACTGCAGTTACGATGTGCTGATGTTCGCCGCACCGGTACTGACCTGGTCACGCTTTTCGATCCCTTCTGGCCCGATACCCGACGCAATGCTCGCCAGTCTGCGAGTACATTTGCAGGCGCACGTGCTGGCAGCGGATATCCAGTTTTCGCTGGCAGATTACCTGTTCAGTCCCGACCAGTTGCCGCGCGGTTATCACCTCACGCATGAACTGGCCAGCAAACTATGGACGGCGGCGACAGAAGGGCGTGATTTGCACATGAATCCGCGCCAACTGGCTGAGACCGGACGTTTTCTGTCCGATACCCGATACCTCCTTGGCGCCATTGCCGTGCCGCGGGGAAAACCCATGTTCCGCTGGCAGGAAGCCGCTGGAGCCAGCGAAGTCGGTACTGTGCCCGGGGCCAAAACTCAAAAACAGGAAATACTGCTTGCCTGGCAAGCCCACGGGGGCGAGGCACTGCGCCCATTATTCCAGGGTTGCGCGCTGGAATTGCTGCTGCCCGATGGCTTCTTCTCTGCCTGGCGCATGGCGGACCGCCTCGCTCGCCCCTATTCCATGCACGCCACCATCGATTTTCTGCAGTCCACTCTGAATATCCCCGCAAATGGCCTGCGTGCGGTGATCGCGCCATTTTTTGACCAGTGGCTGGAAGAGTACCGTATCAGTTTCACCTTCAAGGATCGCGACGATGTGCTCTACGGCATCGTTTGGGCGCTGGTGGGCGAGGAAGACGAAAGCAGCGACACCGTGACACAGATCGAAACGACTCTGCGGGAATGTGGCGTAACCCACGTCACGCTACTGGATAATCGCTTTCCGCTGGAATACTGTGAAGAGTGCGGCGCGCCCTTGTTCCCGAACCCGGAAGGTGAGGTAGTACATGCCGAATTCCCCGAAGAAGGCAAAGTGGCGCCGATGCATTTGCACTGAAACAAACTTTGGGTGACCAAACAAAAACGGGGAGCTTTTCCCCGTTTCGACTGTCATAATTATTTCTTGTTACCAACTACAGACATCATCGCTGCGCACTCATGAAGTTTCTATTCGACCTTTTTCCGGTCATCCTGTTTTTCATCGCATTCAAGATTTATGGCATTTATACTGCCACTGCTGTGGCCATTGCCGCTACTTTTATGCAAATCGGCTGGGTATGGTTCCGTCATCGCAAGGTCGACACCATGCTGTGGGTGAGTCTTGCCATCATCGTCGTTTTCGGCGGCGCTACACTGATACTGCAGGATGAAACCTTCATCAAGTGGAAACCCTCCGTGCTCTACTGGCTGTTTGCCGTTGCGTTGCTGGTGGCCCACATGGTTTTCAACAAGAACCTGATCCGTGTCATGATGAAAGGACAAATCAAGTTACCGGAAACGGTATGGGGCCGGCTCAACGCCAGTTGGGCTGGATTTTTCGCATTGATGGGCGGAGTCAATCTCTACGTGGCCTTCAACTATTCCACCGAAACCTGGGTCAATTTCAAGCTGTTCGGTTTCATGGGTCTAATGCTGGCGTTTGTGCTATTGCAAGGACTGATGCTGGCAAAGTATATGGAAGACAAAGAGGACAAAGGAACATGATGCTCTACGTGATAAATACTGAAGATGCTCCCGATAGTCTGGAAAAACGTCTGGCGGCCCGTTCCGAACACCTGGAACGCCTCAAGGCATTGCAGCGGGACGGGCGCCTTGTCCTGGCTGGACCCTACCCGGCAATCGACAGCCCCGACCCTGGTCCGGCAGGATTTTCCGGCAGCCTGATCGTGGCGGAATTTGAGTCGCTGCCAGCGGCACGTACCTGGGCGGAAGCCGATCCCTATGTCACTGCGGGGGTCTACGCAAAAGTCACCGTCAAGCCATTCAAGAAAGTCCTGCCCGCATAAGCACAAAGTGCCGCGCAATTGAATACGATCGAACTAATCAGGCAGAAGCTTGCCGCCCTTGATCCGGAAAAGATTGAAATTCTGGACGAGAGCGCCCGGCACGCGGGGCACGAGGGTGCCAAAAGTGGTGGCGGGCATTACTTCCTTACTATCGTCTCATCCAAGTTTTCCGGACTATCGACCATGGCCAGGCATCGTCTGGTCTATGCCGCATTGGGGGAGATGATGCGCAAGGATATTCACGCACTCAGCGTAAAGGCGTATACTCCTGAAGAGGTTTTATCCGATTCAATCCACTGACGAGGGAGCTTCATGCAACTCATAAAATTTTCGCAATTAATGGCGATCGGTATTTCTGGTCTGATCACCGTAACCGCTGCCCAAGCTCAACCCGCAGTGCCCATGGCCAAAGTGAACGGGGTGGCAATTCCGCAATCGCGTCTTGATTTTATTATGAAAGCTCGCGCCACCCAGGGTCAGCCGGACACCCCTGAGGTCAGGAGAGCTTTGCGTGATGATCTTATCGCCGAGGAAGTGATCGCCCAGGAAGCATTAAGAAAGGGTCTGGACAAGGACCCTGAAATCATAGCTCAACTGGAGATTGCCCGTCAGACAGCCCTGGTCCGGGCATATCAGATCGACTACATAAAGACCCATCCGGTCAGTGACGAGGCCATGCGCAAGGAATATGATGCGCTGAAAATACAGATGGGTGACAAGGAATATAAGGCACGCCACGTTCTGGTCGCGACCGAGGCAGAAGCCAAAAATATTATCGCCAGCATCAAGAAAGGCGCCAGACTCGACAAGATTGCCCAGGAAAAATCCACGGATACCGGCAGCAAGAGCAAGGGGGGTGAGCTCGACTGGAGTCCCGCCGGGAATTATGTCGCACCCTTCGCTGAAGCCCTGACCAAACTAAACAAAGGTCAGCTCACCGAACAGCCAGTACAAACACCTTTTGGCTGGCACGTGATTCGACTGGACGACGTGCGTCCGCTGAAAATTCCGCCGTTTGAAGAAATCAAGAACAATTTGACACAGCGCGTGCTGCAACGGCAGTTTGAAGGCGCTGTCAACGAGCTGCGCGCCAAAGCCAAGGTCGAATAACCCCCCGCAGCTGTCGCGGGAATTGCTTGATTAAAAAGGGCGGTCACTTGACCGCCCTTTTTCATTTTATGTTACTACCTGCATGCGCGGCGCCAGAGCGCACAGCAGCTCATAGCTGATCGTGCCCGCCGACTGCGCCACCTCATCCACCGGCATCCCCTCTCCCCAGAGTATTACCGGACTGCCCACACCGGCACTCTCGATTCCACTCAAATCCACATGCAGCATATCCATGGACACACGTCCGAGGATGCGGCTGCGCCTGCCGTTCACCAGCACCGGTGTGCCGGTAGGCGCATGACGCGGATAGCCGTCGGCATAACCACCCGCGACGATGCCGACCTGCATCGGCCGGTCAGCGCGAAAAGTGTGGCCATACCCTACCGCATCTCCTGCCTTGAGATTCTGCACCGCAATGATTCTGCTGGATATTGTCATTACTGGGCGCAGGCCCAGTTCGGCGACAGTCTTGCCAGAAAATGGCGAAGCGCCATAGAGCATGATGCCGGGGCGCACCCAATCGGCATGGGTCTCAGGGTAGTGCAAAATCGCTGCGGAATTTGCCAGCGAGCACGGTAAATTCCGCCCGGCGGCGACAGCGTTGAAACGCTGCAATTGCGCACTGACACTATCCTCGCCAGCGAGCTCATCGGCGCGGGCGAAATGGGTCATCAATGTGATCTGGCCAACAGCAGGACTGGTTTTCAGGAGTTCCAGCGCGGCGGGGAACTGCTCAGGCACAAATCCCAAGCGGTTCATGCCGGTGTTAAGCTTCAGAAACACATCCAGACCACCGTGCCGCTTGAAGGCAGATAACATGGCCAACTGCTCGCTGTGGTGAATCACGGCACTCAAGTGATATTGCTCGATCAGTGCCAATTCTTCTGTGGAAAAAAAACCTTCGACCAGCAGTATGGGCTGGCGGTAGCCCGCATCCCGCAGACGTATCGCAGCATCCAGTTCCAGCAGCGCAAACCCATCCGCACTCTTGAGAGCACTGGCAGCACGCAGCAATCCGTGACCATAGGCATCGGCCTTGACTACTGCCATTACGCGCGCGCGCGGCGCATGGCGGCGAACTACGGACAGATTTTGTTCAAGTGCGGAAAGATCGATCAGGGCTTGAATGGGACGTGGCATCTGTTTGATTTTTAGCAGGGTATCATTGCGGAATTGCTACGCCACAGCTTTCTGCATGGTGTTAGTAGAGAGACTGGCAGGCCATTCAATCACAAATCCTGTCATCAGGATAGTGTCTGCCGGGAGTTTCATCATTGGCTGACGGATCAAGGCCGTTACAGTTAGTCGCCACAGCGGTTTCATGGTATAAAACCCGCTGCCCAAAAACAGGCCTGGATGGCCATTGTATAATCCAGCGCCTGATAACGAGAAAATTTCCGGAGGAATAGTTTGAAACGCGGGTTCTATACCATCATGGCGGCGCAGTTTTTTTCGTCGCTGGCAGACAATGCGTTGCTGGTTATTGCCATCGCACTGCTGATAGACCTGCACGCCCCCGCTTATCTCACCCCCATGCTCAAGTTTGTGTTCGTGCTGTTCTATGTGATTCTCGCCCCTTTCGTCGGCGCTTTCGCTGACTCCATGCCCAAGTGGCGGGTGATGTTCATCAGTAACACCATCAAGATCGTGGGCTGCAGCCTGCTGTTTCTCGCCGCGCACCAGTATTTTGCCCTCGCCGCCTATGCGATCGTGGGACTGGGTGCCGCCGCTTACTCCCCGGCCAAGTACGGCATACTTACCGAACTGCTGCCGCCGGAAAAACTGGTCATCGCCAACGGCTGGATCGAAGGGTTGACCGTGGCCTCCATCGTGCTTGGCACGGTACTGGGCGGGGTGCTGATTACACCTGCGGTCTCTGCCATATTTCTGGCGTTCGATTTTCCTTTCATCGATACCGGCGTGGATACCGTGACGGAAGCAGGGATCCTGCTTATCGCCACGTTTTACTGCATCGCCGCCACTTTTAACCTGTACATTCCCAACACCGGGGTTGATCACCGCATACTCAGTAAAAATCCACTATTCCTGATACACGAGTTCGGACATTGCTTGAAGCTGCTATGGACCGATAAGCTCGGACAGATCTCGCTCGCCGTAACAACATTGTTCTGGGGAGCAGGCGCGACTCTGCAATTTATCGTGCTGAAATGGGCCGAAGCAGCGCTCGATTTTCCACTCAGCAAAGCCGCGCAGTTACAGGGTGTGGTTGCTCTCGGTATTGCGGTAGGCGCGGTCATGGCGGCACGGCTGGTTTCACTGCGGCAATCGGTGAATGTGATTCCGCTGGGCATCGCCATGGGCATTGTGGTGATGGCCATGATCGTAGTGCGCGACCTATGGGTCGCAATCGGATTGCTCATGTTGATCGGCGGGCTGGCAGGATTCTTCGTGGTACCGATGAATGCCCTGTTGCAGCATCGCGGGCATATCCTGATGGGCGCGGGTCACTCTATTGCAGTACAGAATTTCAACGAGAATCTGAGCATTCTTACCATGCTGGCGCTGTATGCCGTGCTGGTGAGTCTCGATGTGCACGTTAATACCGTTATCATTTTGTTTGGCTTGTTTGTGGCGGTAATCATGACGCTGATACGCAAATGGCACTTGCTCAACCAGAGCAAGGAAGACTCATTGCACCTGATCGGGGCGCACAAGGTGCATTAAGAGCCGCGCTATAAAATCACCGGCCTGTCGGCAAGTTCATTCTCTCCACCTTGCCGCTCTGTCGGGAAATGTGCTTGCAAATGCCCGCTGATCGCACCGATGCCGGCAATTACCCCCGCCTCGAATCGTCCCTGTCGAAAAGCGGTTTCCATCGCGCGGCAGACTTTCCCCCATTCCTCGCTGCCGACTTTGCTGTGAATTCCGCGGTCAGCGACAATTTCCACATCACGGTCGGCCAGCAGTAAATAAATCAACACGCCGTTGTTGCACTCGGTATCCCACACCCGCAGTTGGGAAAATACTTCTATCGACCGCTGCCGCGCTGACTGATTTCCAAGCAGCGGCAATATATGCAATGCTGCTTCTACCGCAAAACGGATTTCACCATCGTGGCTTGTTTCTGACTGTTTGATGGCTTGTTCGATAGCCCTTAGGGAGGCAGCGGGAAACGCGCGCCGTAGCACCAGTCGACCCGTAAAAAGATGCCGCAATATGCGCGCGAAATTCACTTACCATCTCCCCGATGCGCCGCCGCCGCCAAAACCGCCACCGCCGCCACCGAAACCACCACCCCTGCCAAAGCTGCCGCCAGACCAGTCACCGCGCCCACCCCGATAGATTCCGCTGCCGGCGTTGCCGAACAAGCTCAAGAAAAATATGAGCAGCGTAATGAACAGCGCAACGATCAGCGAGGAAAAAACCAGCCAACCGATGAATCCCGCCACCGTACTCATTACGGTGGCGCCGATGAGGCGTCCGAACATGGCCTGCAATATTTTGCCGAACACGATGAGGCCGATGAGTATAGGAATCATATTTTCCAGGACGACGTCCATTCCGGTAGAGATGCTGGCGCCAGGCATGGACTGGGGCAGCGGTAGCGGCTCCCCCTCGATCACACCCAGAATATGCTTGATCCCCGCGACAATGCCGCCAGCAAAATCTCCCTGCCGAAATTTAGGCACAATTATTTCTTCGACAATCCGCTTTGCTACGGCATCCGGCAGCGCGCCTTCGAGACCATAACCCACTTCTATGCGCAGCGTCCTGTCGTTCTTTGCGACCAGGAGCAGCGCACCGTCATCCACCCCCTTGCGCCCCAGTTTCCATGCTTCGGCGACACGAATTGAATATTGCTCGATGGTTTCGGGCTGGGTAGTGGGGACGATCAGCACTGCCACCTGGCTGCCTTTTCCCGCCTCAAATGCCGCCAGTTTCTGTTCCAATTGTGCGGCTACACCAGCGGGAAGCGTGCCGGTCAGGTCGGTGATGCGGGACTTGAGTGGCGGAACCGCCACTTCCGCCCCAGCTAATGGGGCAGAAAGCAGCAGTGCAACCAATGTCAGGGTTTTTACCCAGACTTGAATCAGCTTAGTGGAAGTCATACAGCCACGGCTCCCGGAAAAACCGACCGGAGTAGCGTTTGAGGAGACACCCTTATTTTCCCGCTGCCGGTGCGCTGAAATCCACCTTCGGTGCAGTGGAAATTTCTTTCTCGTTCTCCACCGCGAGGCTGGGTTTCACCTGGAAGCCAAATACCATTGCAGTAAGATTGCTGGGAAAGGAGCGCACCACCACGTTGTATTCCTGTACCGCTTTGATGTAACGATTGCGGGCCACGGTGATACGGTTCTCGGTGCCTTCGAGCTGCGCCTGCAGTTCACGAAAATTGGCATCTGACTTGAGCTGCGGATAATTCTCCACTACCACCAGCAGACGCGACAGCGCACCCGACAATTCTCCCTGGGCACTCTGAAACTTGGCGAATGCCTCTGGATCGTTGATCAGCTCGGGCGTCGCCTGAATGCCGCCCACCCTGGAACGGGCGTTGGTCACCCCCAGCAGCACATCTTTTTCCTGTGCGGCAAAACCTTTCACCACATTTACCAGGTTGGGAACCAGATCGGCGCGGCGCTGGTACTGGTTCAGAACCTCCGCCCAACTCGCCTTGATCTGCTCGTCAGTAGATTGCAGGGTATTGTAGCCACAGCCACTCAAGGCAAGGGTAAGCAGCAACATCAGGGACAACAGCAAATTACGCATGGATCTCTCCTGAAAAAATCTAACGCAGATTAAATGGGGATTAAATCACCGATTACAACAACGCCTGCATCGTGCTTCTGGCAAAACACAAATCCTCCCAGGCCTTGGCTTTGTCGGGCAATGTGCGCAGTAGATAGGCCGGATGATAGGTGACGATAAAAGGAATGCCGGAGTACTCATGCAATTTGCCGCGCAGACTGGCGACCGTGGCATCGGTGTGCAGGAGATTCTGCGCAGCGACTTTTCCGAGCGCGATGATGAGTTTTGGTTGAATCAATTCAATCTGCCGCGCCAGGTAAGGCTCACACTGTTGCGCCTCAGCGGGCTCGGGGTTACGGTTGCCGGGCGGACGGCACTTGACGATATTGGTGATATAAACATTGCGGCCGCGCTGCAGACTGATTGCTGCCAGCATGTTGTCCAGCAGCTTGCCGGCCTGACCGACGAAGGGCTCACCGCTGGCGTCTTCCTCAGCGCCCGGACCCTCGCCCACCCACAGCCAGTCGGCATTCTCGTCGCCCACGCCAAACACCGTGCGGGTGCGAGCCCGATGCAGCGGGCAGGCGGTGCAGTCCGCCACGCTGGTCTTGAGCTGAGTCCAGTCCATGCGCAGAACCTGCGCACGCCTTGCATCTGTGGCACTGGCCTGGTGACTGGAAGTCACCGCGGTATCCGTGGTCCGGGTATGCCACAGCGGCGTCAGACCCAGTTCCTCGAGTATTTCTTCGCGCCTGATGTTCATGGCAGGTTCACGGCAGAATTCACAGCGTCAGCTCCATAATTAATGAATCCTCGCGTCCGCCCATCGCGGGATAATAATCCTTGCGTCTGGCGATATGCCTGAACCCTATCCGTTCATACAACCGGGCAGCGGCCTGATTGGATTCGCGCACATCCAGAAACATTGATTGCGCATGGTGTTCTCTGGCAACACGAATAAACTGTTGCAGCAGTTTTTCGCCCCAGCCATGCCGTTGCCATCCGGCGGCAATACTGAGAGTAAGCAGATGAGCTTCATCTGCTCCGATCGTCATCACGCCGTAGCCGAAAATATGACCCGCCTGCTCCAGTACCCGGCAATGATAGCCGGAGTCGAGCGAATCACTGAAGTTGCCACGTGTCCAGGGAAAGAGAAAAACTTCGCGTTCGACGGCTACTACCGCATCCAGGTCTGCCGGAAGCATGCGCCTGATTTGCGGGGTTTCCTGCCACTGGGCACTCATCGTTCATTTTCCTTCAGCGCCACCTTGTTGCGGATATAAAGCGGTGCAGCAGCGGCGGGATCAATGCCCAACCCCCCTGCAAATCCGGGTGCCGCCAGTTGCGCCATCTCCCGCGCACGCGGACTGAGGTTGTCGATGATGCGTCCGATGCACCCATGGTAGCGGCTGCGCAAGGCTTCGTCATACTTGGCAAAACCGCTGCCGCAACCAGTCCAGTCATCCCCTGACAGCAACGGCGCCTGCTGTGGCAGGCAGAGCGAGGGCTCACTCACTACTTGCCAGCCATCTGCCGATTTGGTGTAAGCGGCATGATAAATCTCACCCATGCGAGCGTCGAGCACGGCAATCACGCTGTCGCTCCCGGTTTGCTGCGCCAATGCTTCCAGCGTACCTATGCCCATGACTGGCAAATTCGCGCCGAAAGCCAGTCCCTGTGCCACTCCACAAGCAATGCGCAGACCGGTGAATGATCCCGGGCCGGCGCCAAAAGCGATGCCGTCCAGTTGCGCCAGTGTCAACCCGGCTTCTTCCATCATTTCCTGCAGCAGCGGCAGAACCAGTTCAGAATGCCGTTGCCCGGCAAGCACTTCCCGGCTCAGCATCTCGCCGTCGAGCCAGAGTGCGAGGGAGCAGTACTCGGTAGAAGTATCGAGAGCGAGGATTTTCAAAGCGGCAGGTTTAACCCAGATAATCCATTAGGCGGCTCTCCGAGCCTACGCGGCGAACCGGAATTATACTTTCGCTGGCAGCCAGCTGTTTGTAAAACTCGCGCGCAATGTTATGCTGGCAATGGAACTGTCCGGTTTTCACTCTCATCACTTCTTCATCTCATGGAGGCATTATATGAGCATCACGTGGATACTAGTCGCCAATGCAAGTGCAGCATCTCTGTATGCAAATTACGGACCCAAGAAGGGGTTACAGAAACTCAAGGAATTCGAACACACTGCCAGCAGGGAAAAAGGATACGATCTGGTCTCAGACCGCCCCGGACACAACAAAAGCCACGGCAACGGCCACGGCTCCTACGTACCCGCCGCCGACCCGAAACAAAATGAAGCTCAGAATTTTGCCTTCCAACTCGCACGGGAACTCGAGCAAGGACGTACTGCCAATAGCTACCAACGCCTGATTCTGGTTGTGTCAGCCCCTTTCATGGGACTCATCAATAGCCGCCTGGGAAACCATGTGCGCGCTCTGGTAAGCGACAGTTTCGAAAAGGACTACACCAAGGTCAACGAAAAAGAACTGGCGCGGCATCTGGAAAGCTGTATCTATCTCTGACTTGTCATACCAGAGGCCAGCGGCCGATAGGGGTATAACCCGATCTGCCGTTGGCCTGTCCCGATTTTACCAGTACCCATTCACGCACCGGCCAGACCACTGGCTGCGCCAACTCAGGCAAGCCCGTCCTGAACTCAATCGAAGGGGCGGGACACTTTGCCTTTCTCGCCAGCGTTATATGCGGTACATAAGCTTGGCGATCGAACGAGAATCCGGCAGCAGACAAGGCACTCTGTAAAGCACTCACCAGATCCAGAAGTTCCTGGGAAACCTTGACTGTTCCCGCATAGGCAATACGGTTATGTTTCCAGTAGCGAATTTCCTCGACGGCGAAATCGAAAGCCCGCACCCCGGCGCCCTGAACCTCGTTGGCTGCCTGGCATAATGCGTCCAGCCGGTCGACGCTTACTTCCCCCAGAAACACCAGCGTCAGATGGATGTTTTCTGCCCTGACTTTGCGTCCATCACAGACTGTTTCCAGTCGTTCTGCCAGTTCGGCCAGCCGCCTTTGCGCCGCAGCGTCCGGCCAGATTGCAAAGAAAACCCGGGCGGTTTCTTCCCTGACAGCAGTGTTTGTTTCAGCTACCTGCATCGTCTGTTGTGGTAATCAGGCACACCACCTCCGCCTCTATGCCCTCACCCCGGCCAACCGGCCCAAGATGCTCGGCAGTCTTGGCTTTGACGTTGACATCTCCAGCCCGCATCTGCAAGTCCTGCGCGATGTTGGCAATCATGGCGGGAATATGCAGCGCCATTTTTGGCGCCTGGGCAATGATGGTCGCATCGATATTGCTCACCTTGTAGCCGTTTTTCTCCAGCAAGCGATAAACTTCGCGCAGCAATACGCGGCTGTCGATATTCTTGTAACGCGGATCGGCATCCGAGAAATGCCGGCCGATGTCTCCCAGCGCTGCTGCACCCAGCAACGCATCGCACACCGCATGCAATAACACGTCGGCATCGGAGTGCCCCAGCAAGCCTTTCTCATAAGGGATGGTGACACCGCCGATGATTAACTTGCGGCCTTCAGCCAGTTGATGCACATCAAAACCCTGCCCGATTCTAATCCCGCTCACTGTGGTTTCCTCACTCGTAAAATCAGTTCCGCCAGAGCCAGGTCCTGGGGATAGGTAACTTTCAGATTACGCGTATCACTCAGCACCAGCCTGGGATGTAGACCCAATGCCTCAACTGCGCCAGCATCATCGGTCATGGCCGCCCCACCAACTCTGCTCAAGGCGTCCACCAGCAGCTTGTAGCGAAACATCTGCGGCGTCTGCGCCTGCCACAAACCCTCTCTGGATTCGGTACGCTCAACTCGGCTGCTGGCATCGCTACGCTTCAAGGTATCAGCCACCGGCACCGCGAGCAATCCGCCCACCGCATCGTCAGCCAGTTCATCGATCAATTTGTCGAGCTGCACTGCACTTAAACAGGGCCGCGCCGCATCATGTACCAGCACCCAATCGTCGCCGCCAATGGATGATGCCCCCGGTGCTGCTTTAAGGCCATTGAGTATGCTCTCGGCACGAGCGGCACCGCCGCAATCGAATACCACCAGCTTGCCGGAAAATTCAGACCAGTCATAGCGTGACCACTCACTATCACCAGGCGCAAGCACCACAAACACGCCGGCAATGCGGGGTGAACCACATAGCGTACGCAAGGCATGATAAATCATTGGCCTGCCAGCCAGCGGCAAATACTGCTTGGGCAACTCGTTCCCCATGCGCGAACCGGAACCTGCTGCAGGAATCAATGCAAAGAATTTTGCCATGGCGTGATTGTAACGAAAAAACTGCCTCTCTTGCCGATAAGCCACAGGTATCGAGATACTTTCCTCGGCCCTCCACCATCTCTGCGGTAGGCGCAGCCTGCCTTGCTGTATAATTTTGTCTTTCTCGTATTTTCAGGCCAGACTCCCATGGAAGCGGAACAACTTAACGCCATCGCCAACCAACTCGCCTCTCTCGACAACAGGGCAACAGAATTGCGGAGGTATCTTTGACTTCGACGCCAAGCAAACGCGTCTAAGCGAACTCAACCGGCAGGCGGAAGATCCTGCCATCTGGGGTGACAGCAAACGCGCCCAGGAATTGGGGCGGGAGAAGAAAATGCTGGAGGGTATCGTCAACACTCTGGAAACAGCCGGGCGGCAATTGCACGATGCCCGCGATCTGTTTCTGATGGCAAAAGAAGAGAATGACGATGCCACGCTGGAGAGTATCGGCGCCGATGTCGCGCAACTGGAAAGAACTGTGGCGGACATGGAATTCCGCCGCATGTTCTCCAACCCGATGGACCCCAATAACTGTTTCGTCGATATCCAGTCTGGCTCTGGCGGTACGGAAGCACAGGACTGGGCGGCCATGCTGGAACGCATGTACCTGCGCTATTGCGAACGCCGTGGCTACAAAGTGGAAGTGCTGGAAGAGTCGTCCGGTGAGGTCGCGGGCATCAAGAGCGCCAGTCTCAAGATCTCCGGCGATTACGCCTACGGCTACCTGCGGACTGAAAGCGGCGTACACCGGCTGGTGCGCAAATCCCCATTTGACTCAGGAAATCGCCGTCATACCTCGTTTGCCAGTGTGTTTGTTTACCCTGAAGTGGACGAGACCATCGAAGTAGACATCAACCCTGCAGACTTGCGCATCGACACGTTCCGCGCCTCCGGTGCGGGCGGACAGCACATCAACAAAACCGATTCAGCAATTCGTATCACCCACAATCCCACCGGCATTGCGGTGCAATGTCAGAATGACCGTTCCCAGCACCGCAACCGCGCGGAAGCGATGGCCATGCTGAAATCGCGGCTGTACGAAGCGGAATTGCGCAAACGCAACGACGAAAAGCAAGCGATGGAAGATTCCAAGACCGACATCGGTTGGGGACACCAGATCCGTTCCTACGTGTTGGATCAGTCGCGCATCAAGGATTTGCGCACCGGCGTTGAGATCGGCAATACCCAGGGAGTGCTTGACGGTGGACTGGATGATTTTATCGAGGCGAGTTTGAAACAAGGAGTCTAAGAATATGAACACAAATCAGAATGAAGCCGATCTCCAGAAAAGGCTTGCTGAACTTGATGCAAAGAGTAAGCGTGAGCGAACCCGCCGCGAAGAGTTAGAGCGTTCATTAATTGACCTGAGTCTCCTTTCCGCAGAACGCCGCGCCAAACTGACTGAACTACGCAAGACGGGCAACGCTTTCCCTAACGATTTCCGTCGCGACGATCTGGCATCAGACCTGCACCAGCAGTACGGTGCGGACTCCAATGAAACGCTGGAAGCGGCGGTGAAGACCGTGAGGGTGGCGGGGCGTATGGTGTTGAAGCGCGTGATGGGCAAGGCGAGCTTTGCCACCATCCAGGACATGAGCGGGCGTATCCAGCTCTATATCAGCAACGATCTTACCGGTGAAGCCGTTCACCAGGCGTTCAAGCATCATGATCTGGGCGATATACTCGGCGCACAAGGAACGTTGTTCAGAACCAAGACCGGCGAGCTTTCGGTGCGGGTCACTAACCTGCGCCTGCTGACCAAAGCACTGCGCCCCCTGCCGGAAAAATTTCACGGCCTGACCGACCAGGAACAGAAATACCGCCAGCGGTATCTCGATCTGATCACCAATGAGGACACCCGCAAGGTATTCGCCACCCGCTCCGGAATCATCCAGTCTATTCGTGAATTCTTCGTCGCGCGCGGCTATCTGGAAGTGGAAACGCCGATGATGCATCCGATTCCCGGCGGCGCAGCAGCGCGGCCTTTCGCTACCCATCACAATGCACTGGATATGTCGCTGTACCTGCGTATCGCGCCGGAGCTTTATCTGAAGCAGCTGGTGGTAGGCGGGATGGAGAAGGTGTTCGAGATCAACCGTAATTTCCGCAACGAGGGGATCTCCACCCGGCATAATCCTGAATTCACCATGCTGGAATTTTACGAGGCCTATCAAGATTACGCTTACCTGATGGATTTCACCGAAACCATGCTACGGCAGGTAGCAGAGAAAGTTTTGGGCACAACCAGAATCACCTATCAGGGACAGGAAATCAATTTCGCGCAACCGTTTGCACGACTCACCATCACCCAGGCCATCCGAAAATTCCATCCGCAATATACCGATGCGCAGCTCAGCGACCGTGCATTCCTGATCGGCCAATTGCAGACACTCAACATTTCTTACAAACCCGGGGACGGTATCGGCGGGTTGCAGCTTACGCTGTTTGATGAAACCGTCGAGCATCTGCTGTTCGAGCCGACTTTTATCATTGATTACCCGGCGGAAGTCTCGCCCCTGGCACGGCGCAACGATATCAATCCCGAAGTAACCGACCGCTTCGAGCTTTACATCGCCGGGCGCGAAATCGCCAACGGCTTTTCCGAGCTGAACGACCCCGAAGATCAAGCGGCGCGCTTCCTCGAGCAAGCCAAAGCCAAGGAGGCGGGCGATGCCGAAGCCATGCACTACGATGCCGATTACATCCGCGCGCTGGAATACGGTCTGCCCCCCACTGCGGGCGAAGGTATCGGCATAGACCGGCTGGTCATGCTGTTCACTGACAGCCCCAGCATCCGTGACGTGATTCTGTTCCCACAGTTGCGGCGAGAAGACTAACGCTCACTCTGGTGCGTGCACCAGAGTGAGTGTGAATTCTGCTGGGCGTTGGTTGTCTCACTACTGATTCGTTCAGATATTTTTTATTACTATCCGCCCGGATCTATACTGCATATATTGACCTTATCATGCATGCGCGGTCATTATGAATTCTCTTACACTCAAGCAAATCGAACTGCCCATCGAAGGCATGACATGCGCAGCCTGCGCCGCACGGATCGAAAAAAATCTGAATAAACTGCCGGGCGTGCATGCGGCGGTCAATTTCGCCAATGAAAAAGTGCGGGTGGAACTCGATGCCGGCACCACGACCCAGCCCGAAGATCTGGTTCACTCGATCGAGCAGGCAGGTTTCCACGTCGTTCCCCAATCGGTGCAACTGCAAATCAGCGATATGACCTGCGCCGCGTGCAGCGGCCGGATCGAAAAAGCGCTGAACAAGCTCCCCGGTGTCACCGCCACGGTCAATCTGGCTACGGAGACAGCTCGCGCCAGTTTCAATCCAGGGATGGTAACGGTGGATGACCTGATTGCCGCTGTCGTGAAGGCGGGCTATGGCGCCAGTGAAATCAGCGATACCAGCCGCGCCGAGGAAAAAGCGCGACGGCTTGCTGCTTACCGGGCGGAACTGCGTGTGTTCTGGATTTCCGCTGCCCTCACCCTGCCGTTGCTGCTGCAGATGGGCGCAATGTTTTCGGGTGCGCATGACGACTTGCTGCCGCGCTGGCTGCAATGGCTGCTGGCGACACCGGTGCAGTTCTGGGTCGGCAAGCGCTTCTATGTCGCTGCATGGCACGCACTGCGCGGCGGCAGCGCCAACATGGATGTGCTGATCGCGCTCGGCACCAGCATGGCATATCTTTTCAGCGCAGTGGTGACGATGTTGGCGCTGCAGCAGCATGTTTATTTCGAAGCCAGTGCCGCCATCATCACGCTGGTATTGCTGGGCAAACTGATGGAGGCGCGCGCCAAAGGCAAAACTTCGGTCGCTATCGAAGAACTGATCAGGCTGCAACCCCAAACCGCGCGGGTGGAACGCAACGGCGAGATCATCGAAGTGGATGCGAGCACCCTCATGCTGGGCGATATTTTCATCGTGCGCCCGGGCGAGAATCTGCCAGTGGATGGCGTCGTCATTGGAGGAGCATCCAGCGTGAACGAAGCCATGCTGACCGGCGAAAGCCTGCCGGTCACCAAGCAGGCGGGAGCGAAAGTCTATGCCGCCACCATGAACCAGCAGGGTCTGCTCAAATGCCGCGCTACCGGCGTCGGCGCCCATACCCAGCTCGCGGCCATCATCCGGCTGGTGGAACAGGCGCAGGGTTCCAAGGCTCCGATCCAGCGCATGGCTGACACTATTTCGGCAGTATTCGTGCCGGTGGTGGTGGCCATCAGCGTGCTGACTCTGGCGCTCACCTGGTGGTTTGCGGGTGATTTTGTTCCGGCGTTGATCAATGCTGTCGCAGTGCTGGTGATCGCCTGCCCCTGCGCATTGGGGTTGGCCACACCGACGGCGATCATGGTGGGCACGGGGCGCGGGGCGCAAACCGGCGTACTGGTGAAGAATGCCGCCGCTCTGGAACATGCAGAAAAAATCCAGGTGTTGATTGTAGACAAGACCGGCACCCTCACCGAAGGCAAACCAGCGGTGACTGATATCGTTGCGGTCGGATCAGCTAACGAGCATGACTTAATGCAAGTTGCCGCCACCCTGGAACAAGGCTCGGAACACCCTCTCGCAAAAGCGGTGCTGGAACGTGCCGCGGGTATGAACATTCACCCGGATGCAGTGAGTGATTTTTCCGCCATCGCCGGCAGCGGGATTACTGCCCGCATCGACGGCACCGAATACCTTCTGGGCTCACCAAAATTTCTAGGTAGTCGCGGTGCTGCAATTGATGCTGCGCGTATAGCTGTTCTTCAAGCTGCAGGCAAAACCGTCATCGCTGTAGCCGCCGTGATTAACGGCGTTCCTGAGGTTCTCGGCTACCTCGCCATCGCCGACCGCTTACGCAGCACATCTGCACAAGCGGTAAAGCGGCTGCAAGCCATGGGTATCGAAGTGGTGATGCTGACCGGCGACAATCCCGCCACTGCTGCTGCCATTGCCAGGCAGGCAGGCATCACCAGCTATCGTGCCGAAGTGCTGCCGCAGGATAAAGCTGCCGCAGTGGAAAAAACCAAAGCGAGCGGCAAATTCACCGGCATGGTCGGCGATGGTATCAACGACGCGCCAGCGCTGGCTGCGGCCGACGTGAGTTTCGCCATCGGCGCAGGTTCAGATATAGCGATTGAAGCCGCCGATATCACCCTGATGCGCGATGATCTGATGAGCGCGGCTGATGCGATCTCGCTCTCGCGTGCAACGCTGGGCAAAATCCGCCAGAATCTTTTCTTCGCTTTCATCTACAACGTACTGGGTATCCCGCTGGCAGCAGCAGGATTGCTCAATCCCGTGATTGCGGGCGCGGCAATGGCGATGAGTTCGGTGTCGGTGGTAAGCAACTCGTTGCTGCTGAAACGCTGGCAGGCGGGTTCCTGAGGAAATGCAGATTAAATCCGTTCGCATTGAGTTTATCGAAATGCTGCCATATAAATCAATATGTTCGCGAGGGCTTCGGCAGGCTCAGCCCGAACGGGCTGGATAAATCGGCGTTTCCTTAAGAAATCCAACTATCATTAAAAGGAGTAGAACAAATGCAAATGACCGTGATCAACATCAAAGGCATGACCTGCATGGGTTGCGCCAGAAGTGTAAAAAATGTACTGGAAAGAATTCCCGGGGTAAGCGACGCGGATGTTTCGCTGGAGGATGCGCAAGTCACGATCCAGCATGACGCCGCAATAACCGGCATCGATCAGTTCAAACAAGCCATCAAGGACGCCGGTTTCGAAGCCGTTTAATCCCCCGGTATCAGACCCCTGTTCATCTTCCCTCCTGCGCAATGAATCTGCATCTTCTCATTCCCTCCCTGTTCTGGCCGGGAGATTCCTTGCCGGAAATTTACCGCGACCTGCCGTTGCCCGCACTGGAAACCCTGCTGGCAAAAAGCTTGCGCACCGAGAATGACTCGCAAGGGGTTGAAGCGTGGCTGTGCCGCGCTTTCGACGTAACGAAACAACAGGACTGGCCGGTGGCGCCGCTCACGCTGCAGGCCGACAGCGCCGGGCAGATGACAGCAGAAAACCATTACTGGTTGCGCGCCGACCCGGTGCATCTGCGGCTCGAGCACAATCAGATCGTGCTGGCTGATAGTCAGATCTTCCGGATTACGGCAGAAGAAGCAAATCAGCTTGCCGATTTGCTTAACCGGCATTTCGCTGCAGATGGTTGCGATCCCCCGTCGTGCAATCCTGAGCCTGCCCGGCAGAAACCGGTCTTTCTGCCGCTGACTCCAGACCGCTGGTATTTGCGCGTAGCTGAAACACCCACTCTGCAAACTCATGCGCTCAGTGTAGCAGCCGGCAGAAATATCCATGTTCTCCTGCCATCCGGCGCGGACAGCATGCGCTGGCAAGGCCTCTTCAACGAAGTTCAGATGCTGCTGCACGAGCATCCGCTCAACCAGGCACGGGAAGCGCGAGGTGAACTTGCCATTAACGGCATCTGGTTGTGGGGCGGTGGAATCATGCCGCAGTCACTCAACTGTCCCTATACCCAAGTATGGAGCAATGCTACTCTTCCCCGATCCCTGGCGCTGGCATGCGCTACGGATCATGCAGCACTTCCATCCACCGCAACCGCATGGCGTCAATCCGCCGTGGCCGGAAATCATCTGGTCGTCCTCGATGTGCTGCAAGAGAAAACCCAATACGATGACGCCTATGGCTGGCGCGAAAGCCTGAAGAAACTAGAGCAGGACTGGTTCGCCCCTTTGCTGATAGCGTTAAAACAAGGCAGACTTGACCAACTGACCCTCACTGCCATTGACGAGCGTGGCAGCAAAAATTTCACCATAACACGTGATGATTTATGGAAATTCTGGCGAGCAGCTAAACCGCTTGTGACTTATTCCGCTTGAGTATAGTGGTTGGCAGTTTACTCATAGTGAGACCACATTCTCAAAACTTTAACCACATGCTGCTCTTCCAAAACTTGATATACGAGGCGGTGTTGAATATTGATTCGCCGTGAATATGCCCCTGCCAAATCGCCAACGAGTTTTTCATAGGGTGGCGGGTTCTGAAATGGGTTTTCTCCGAGAACACCTAATAAAATTAGCGTTTTTTCTTTTAGCCCTGCTGAGGCAAGCTTCTGCGCATCTTTTTGAGCAGCCTTTGTATAAATTAGCTGCCAAATCACCAACTCAACCCCTTGGCGCACTCCTCCTCAGGACTCGACATGCCTTCCCGAATTGATTCACGCATACCAGGAATGGAAAGTAAATAGATGGTTTCTTGTATTGAGGCCCAGTCATCAGCCGAAACCAAAACGGCGTTATGCCGTTTCCCTGTAATAACAACCGGCTCGTGGTTTGTGGCTGCATCATCGATAAGACGATAAAGATTTGACCGAGCTTCGCTTGCTGTCAGCGTATGCATAATGCACCATCCATTAAAGAAAAATGGTAGCGTACGCTATTGCGTACACATCGTCAAGGGGACTTCGGTACAGTCACAAATGCAGGCACACTTGTGATGGTGTGTAGACAGACTGTAGTGGTTCGATTGGCATGTCTCTGCTTGTGGTGACGGCAACTAAAAATCAGGCCGCAGCAGTCGCGCTCAATGCCTTGAGCAATTTCTCGTGGATGCCGCCGAAACCGCCGTTGCTCATGATGAGCACGTGGTCGCCAGGGTGGGTGGTGGCAGCAATGGCGGCAATCAATTGTTCCAGACTGTCATAGCCTGCGGCTTTGGCGCCAAGGGATTGCAATGCTTCTGCTGCATTCCATCCCAGATTGGCAGTGTAGCAGAATATCTGATCGGCGGCAGTGAGGCTGCCTGCCAGACTGTCCTTCCAGATGCCCATTTTCATGGTGTTGGAGCGAGGTTCCAGCACGGCAATAATGCGCGCTCCATTCACTTTATCGCGCAAACCTTGCAGTGTCGTGTGGATCGCCGTGGGATGATGAGCAAAATCGTCGTACACGGTGATGCCGTTGACCACGCCACGAACTTCCATGCGCCGCATGACGTTCTTGAACTGTGTCAGCGCCGCAATGCCTGTTTTGGTTGGAACACCAGCATGGCGGGCGGCAGCCAGCGCCGCCAGTGCATTCATGCGATTGTGCTCCCCCAGCAATTCCCAATGCAGGATGCCTTGGGATTCACCCCTGCAGGAAATGGCGACTCCACCATCAGTCAAGGTCTCTGCCTGCCAACCATCGGCTATTCCCACTTTTTCCACCGGCGTCCAGCAACCTTTGGCCAGAACCCGCTGTAAACTCTGCTCCCGGCCATTGACAACGATCAGCCCATTACTTGGTATTATCCTTACAAATTGATGCAATTGCTGCTCAATAGCAGCAAGATCGGAGAAGATGTCGGCATGATCGAACTCCAGATTGTTGAGGATCACGGTCCTGGGGTGGTAATGCACAAACTTGGAGCGTTTGTCGAAGAAAGCAGTGTCGTACTCATCCGCTTCGATGACAAAGAAAGATGAGTCGCTGCCAAGTCTGGCCGATATGCCGAAGTTCTGGGGTATCCCGCCAATCAGAAAACCCGGCTCCATCCCCGCATACGCAAGTATCCACGCCAACATCGAACTGGTAGTGGTCTTGCCGTGGGTGCCGGCAACTGCCAGCACCCATTTGTCGCGCAATACATTTTCTGCGAGCCACTGTGGGCCGGAAATATAAGGCAGGTTGCGATCGAGGATTTCCTCCATCAGCGGGTTGCCGCGCGATACCACGTTGCCAACCACGAATACATCAGGATTCAACCCGATCTGTTCCGAAGAATATCCTTCGATCAGATCAATCCCCTGGGATTCCAGTTGAGTGCTCATCGGCGGATAAACGCCGGCATCGCAGCCCGTGACTTTGTGCCCGGCCTCGCGTGCAATCGCCGCGATGCCGCCCATGAAAGTGCCGCAAACACCGAGAATGTGGATATGCAAGATTCAGCTCCAGAATATGAAATACACTGCGCCCGGCAGGCATGGCCCGGTATAAAAATAATCAGCCTTGAGCGACGACACTATGGGTCACCCGGCAAAGGATCCTGCAAGTGAGTCACATCACCCCAGAGCGGAAGCGACCAACGCCCACCAACCACGTAGACGAGACAATTGAAACCAGCGTTCGGCAGTGGAGCCGTGCGCGCACCATGCAACGGAAGCCCGCTGGCATGACGGTGCATTACATCCAGCACCCCGCCATGAGTCACCACCACCACAGTTTCCCCAGGAAATCGATCAGCAATAGCGGAAAAAGTCGTCATTACCCTGGCTATGAATTGTTGCGCATTCTCGCCGTCAGGGATCACGCAATCGGGATCGAATGTCCGGTAGCGGGTATAGATTTCCGGGTGCAGGACCCGCGCTTCGGCACGGATGAGTCCCTGCAGTATGCCGAGATTGCGCTCTCTGAGGCCCGGATCAAGAATGACTCGATGATCGCTGCGGGCGGCGATGCGTTGCGCGGTTTCATGCGCACGACCCAGATCGCTGCTGTAAAGCGCGGCGAAGGTTTCGCCCGCAAGCCGTTGCGCCAAGGCTTCGGCCTGGGCGATACCGACGTCGCTGAGGGGACTGTCGAGATGCCCCTGGATACGGTTCTCCCGGTTCCATACGGTTTCGCCGTGGCGAAGCAAGATGATGCGGCTGACAGTCATCAGGATTATTTCAGAACAAATGACAGGATTATACTGCGTCCGGCACACCTTTCCTGTCATCGATATTCAGTGCCGGAATGGCCGTGCGCTCCTTTTTCACAAATCAGGCAGCGATGCTCAATCCCGTCGCCCCCCTTCTCGGCTGAAGACAATATACCCAGTCGATACCGGCGTCATCAAGGCTTGCATATGGTTTGTGCCCTGTTTTTTGTTACACTTACGACCTTGTTCGCCTATGCAGCATCGTCTAGCAGGCTGAGTGGCAGGCTCGATGCATGCCCCACTTTTCTGGAAGCCGACCGCGAAAGGATACATGCCGTCGTACTTCGATACCGGTAATGCGATATTTATAAACCTGAGAACGGTAATTCATCCGTGGCCGGATAGCCTTTTCAGGGCGAACATTCAAAAAATGAGTTTGCATCTTCCCCGCTCCATTCATTGGTTCATTTGTTTACTTTGCATTTCGCTCAATGCGCTTGCCGAGGCACCGTTACCGACTCTGAATGCGCTTGTCGACGCGCCACCATTGGTACGAAAAACACTGAAAAACAACAGTATGCCGGCATTCATCGAGGCCGGGCGCATACAGGGCCACTATGAACGCAGCATCGAAGCCGTTGGCGAGGTTCAACTACGCGGCGTCCCTCCGCTTGCGGTGGCCGATGGCGCATCACCGGTACCGGCCACCCGGAGCAAGCCGGCGGTATCTGCGGCCAAGAAGATCGTCAACCCTAACAAATTTGTATTCACGGAAGTCGGGCGTGCACAGGGCCACCAGGAACGCGGGGTCGGCGCCTTATACGAGGATCAGCTGCGTGGTGGCGACTCGGAAAGCAGGCTGGTATACATCGATGCCGACCGCATGGAGGGCACCGTTGACAAGATGATCGAGGCCATCGGCGATGTTGAAGTGCGCAGCGACGACAAACTCATCGTGGCCAAACGAATAAAATATTTCCAGGATACCGAAGAAATCGTGGCTGAGGGCGGCGTGCGGATCGAGCACCAGGGTCGCGGAGACATAATAGAGGGCTCACAACTCAGGCTGAATCTGGAAAACACCACTGGACAACTGAGCCAGGTCAACTATCGTCTGCAGAAGGGCCTGCAGAAGGACGGCGGCAGCGGCCGCGGTAATGCCAACTTGCTGCTATTCGAGGGTGAGAACAACTACCGGGTGCGGCAGGGAAGCTACACTACCTGCCCGGCGGGAGATGATGACTGGATGCTGCTGGCAGATGACCTGGCAGTAGACAACAAGCAAAAAGTGGGTACCGGCCGCCACGTCAAGATTGCGTTCAAGGGAGTGCCGATAGCCTATACGCCCTGGGTGAATTTCTCTCTGGATAACAAGACGCGCAAGAGCGGGTTGCTCGCCCCCATTGCCGGCTACAGCATCAGAACCGGTGCCGAACTCACGGTGCCGTTTTATTGGAATATCGCGCCCAACATTGATGCGACCTTCTCGGCACGGATGATGTCCAACCGCGGCATCATGATGCAGAATGAATTGCGTTATCTGGAAAAGAATGCAAAAGGCGATTTGCAGTTTGAGTTCTTGCCAAGCGCAACGTCTGGCGCAATCCCGGGCGCCACCGCTTCCGACCTGAATCGCTACAACGTGGCGTTCAAGCACGAGCAGAGGCTTGGTTATGGCTGGACCGGCAACATTGATTACAACAAGGTCTCCGATAAAAACTATTTCATTGACCTCGCCTACGATATCACGCAAACCACTAAGGCCAATCTGCTACAACAGGGATCTTTGTCGTATCAGCGCAATCTGTGGGGGGACGGAGCGGTGAATTTCAAGGCGATGGCACAAAGCTTCCAGACCATCCGCGGCACCGGGGTTTACCAGCGCTTGCCGGAATTCACGCTGGGCATAACCAAACCCAATGTGTTCGGGACAGAGCTCGATCTCAAGAGCAGTTGGACAACTTTCTCCCATCTCGACCCCACCCGGGTAACCGGCAGCCGCCTGGTGCTCCACCCCAGCATCAGTCTTCCGCTGCGCAAGGAATTTGGCCATATCATTCCCAAGATCGGCATCCACCATACCAGTTATGACCTGAATCTGAACGCCCAAGGTACGTCCCTGGGCATGCCGCAGCAGCCGGATCGTACTGTACCGATATTCAGCCTGGACAGCGGCCTCATATTTGACCGCGATGTCGCGGTGCGCGGAGAACGCTTCACCCAGACTCTCGAGCCACGCGCCATGTATGTCTATGCGCCTTACCGCAACCAGAGCCTGCTGCCTAACTTTGATTCCGCTTTCACGGATTTCAGTTTTGCGCAGATCTTCAGCGAGAACCGCTTCAGCGGCAGTGACCGCATCAATGACGCGAACCGCCTCACCTTGGGACTCACCTCACGTTTGTTTGAGGAAAGCACCGGTAAAGAACGCCTGAGCCTCAGCTTGGGCCAGCAGATTCACTTCACGCCGCCGCGGGTAACTGCAGCGAATCTGGCCCCGGCCGCCAGCAAGATAGATCTTATCGCTGGAGTCACCGGGCATCTCACGCCACAAATAAAGACCGATACAACCTTTCAATTCGATCAGAGCAAAATGGAAGTTGCTGTAGTGCGTTCGGCCTTGAGCTACAGCCCGGCACTCGGCAGGGTAATCAATCTCGGCTACCGCTTCTCCCGTTTTGGACCCGGTACGAACTTAAATCCGCTCGCGCCGATTCAGATTCTGAATCCGTTTGGACTGCACCAGGCCGACATCTCGGCGCAATGGCGGTTTACGGAAAAATGGCAGGCTGTAGGGAAAATAAACTACTCGCTGAAGGATTCCAGAATTCTGGAATCGCTTGCAGGGATTGAGTATAATGCCTGCTGCTGGTCGCTACGCTTCATGTTCATGCAGACTGCCATTCTCCCCACGCATACGACCACCGCAGCTTTCCTGCAACTTGAGTTGAACGGCCTGATGGGGATAGGCATAAGCCCGCTGAAAGCGCTGCAGCAGAGAATTCCCGGCTACACCGATACCAGCCCGACGGCCAGAAACCCGGGAGGCGCCGCAAGACCATGAGCATAAGCTCGCGTACGTGGCGAAACTACACCCGATTCTCATTGCTCTGTAACCCCTGAAAACCTTCATACGCATGAGTACAAGTTACTCTCCTCGCCTCCTTGCTTTGCTGTTCATATTGATGGCTGAAACTGCTGTTGCGCAGCAGGTCGCCCACATCGGCAGAATTGCACCGATAGACCGCATCATTGCAGTGGTAAACGAAGAGGTCATCACGCAGAAAGAACTCGACGAGATGCTCGGTCATACCATCAGGCAATTGCAGACCCGCGGAGTGCAGCCGCCTGCGCATGATGTTCTGGAAAAACAGTTGCTGGAGCGCTTCATCATCAACCGGCTGCAATTGCAGATGGCGAAGGAAACCGGCCTGGTAGTAAGTGATAACGACCTCGACGACACTTTGCGCCGCATCGCCAAGGAGAACAAGATGTCGCTGCCGGAGCTTTACGCGGCACTCGAGCGCGATGGGGTCAATTTTAATAAATTCCGCGACGAAATCCGCAATGAACTTATCTTGATGCGGCTGAAGGAACGTGAAGTGGACAACCGGATCACTGTGACCGAAGGTGAAGTGGATAATTTCCTGCATAGCCAGGAAACCTCAGGCGGTGGCGTCAATGAATATCGGCTTGCCCACATCCTGGTGCAAGTGCAGGAACGGGCAGAGCCAGCGCAAATTGAAGTCAGGTACCGGCGCGCAGAAGCTGCTCTGGCCAAATTGAAAAGTGGAGCAGAGTTTGCCCAGGTAGCTGCCGAGTTCTCCGACTCAGCCGATGCCATGAAAGGCGGTGTGCTCGATTGGCGTCCAAGCACTCAACTACCAACAAAATTTGCCGAAGTATTGGCGTCGATGCAACCAGGTGGGTTGACACCGGTAATCCAGAGTCCAAATGGCTTTTATATTTTCAAGCTACTCGAGCGGCGCGGGCAGCAAGCAGCCACCGTGATAATAACCCAGACCCAAGCCCGCCACATTCTTGTCAAAACCAACGAACTCACCTCTATGGCTGATGCCCGGCGCCGCATTCTTGATCTAAAGGAACGCCCGGACCACGGCGCCAGTTTTCAGGAACTGGCAAAGCTTCATTCCGAAGATGCCAGCGCTTCATCGGGCGGCAGCCTGGGCTGGATTTCACCCGGTGACACCGTACCGGAATTCGAACACGCCATGAACGCGCTTCAACCCGGACAAGTCAGCGAACCGGTGCAATCGCCATTCGGCTGGCACCTGATTCAGGTAATCGAACGACGCACCCAGGATGTAAGCAGCGATCGACAGCGGAAAACGGCGCGCCAGACCATCCATGCACGTAAAGCTGACACCGCTTTTCAGGAATGGCTGCAACGATTACGCGATCGGGCCTACGTCGAGTACCGACTGGAAGAACGTTAGGATTCGCTTCGCGCAAGCCGTGACCCTGCCCAATTCCACCCTCACCCCAACTCTTGCTCTCACCGCTGGTGAGCCTGCCGGAATCGGCCCTGACTTGTGTGTGCAAATCGCGCAACAGAATCTGCCATGCCAACTGGTGGTCATCGCCGACCGTGAATTGCTGCGAGAGCGCGCCCAGTTGTTGCGGCTTCCGCTGGAACTGACGGACTACCCCCCGAATGTCGCGCTTGGACCCAAAGTTGGCAGGCTGCAAGTGCTGCATGTGCCGTTGAATGAGCCAGCCGTTCCCGGCAAGCTTGATCCGGGCAATGCCCGCTATGTACTGAAAACCCTGGAGCGGGCTGTCGCGGGCTGCAGCAATGGTGAATTTGCTGCGATGGTAACCGCACCGGTGCATAAGGGGGTCATCAATGACGCTGGCATTGCTTTCACCGGGCATACCGAATATCTGTCCCAACTCACCCACAGCCAGGTGGTAATGATGCTGGTCGGCGGCGGCATGCGGGTGACGCTCGCCACCACCCATCTGCCACTCAAGGATGTTGCAGCAGCCATTACGCGCACCAGCCTGGAGCAGCAACTGCGCATCATCCAGCGTGACCTGAGCACACGCTTCGACATTGCCAGACCGCGCATTGCAGTAGCGGGGTTAAATCCCCATGCGGGCGAATCCGGCCATCTTGGCCGCGAAGAAATAGACATCATCATCCCGGTACTGGACAGGCTGCGCGCCGAAGGCATGCAACTGACCGGCCCGCTACCGGCCGACACCCTGTTTAATCCAGCGCAGCTGCAAAATTATGATTGCATATTTACCATGTACCACGACCAGGGATTGCCCGTGTTGAAGCATGCCAGCTTTGGCAGCGGCATCAACGTTACGCTGGGATTGCCCTTCATCCGCACTTCAGTGGATCACGGTACCGCGCTGGATCTGGCCGCAACCGGGCGCGCTGATCCAGGCAGTCTGCTGGCGGCAATTGAGCTGGCCGTGATCCTGAGCGGAAACAGAAAACCCTAAGCCATGCGTCACATTCCCCGCAAGCGCTTTGGCCAGAATTTTCTGGTTGATACCCGAGTCGTGGCGGATATTATTTTCGCCATACACCCGGCCAAAGACGACCTGCTGGTGGAAATCGGCCCGGGACTGGGCGCATTGACGCGGCCATTATTGCAATCGCTCAACCATCTGCATGTAGTGGAAATCGACCGCGACATTGTCGAACGCCTGCGACGGGAATTTCCTGCAGAGAAACTGACGATATACTCGGCCGATGCGCTGGAATTTGACTTCTCTGTGTTCGGAAACAATCTGCGGGTGGTCGGCAACCTGCCCTACAACATTTCTACGCCGATTCTGTTTCACTTGAGCAGCTTCGCGGCAAATATCCATGATATGCATTTCATGCTGCAGAAAGAAGTAGTGGCGCGCATGGTCGCTGCGCCTTCCACTCCGGATTACGGGCGGCTTTCCGTGATGCTGCAATGCCACTTCGAAATGGAGCAACTTTTCGGCGTGCCACCGGAGTCCTTTCTCCCGGTGCCGAAAGTCGAATCCGCCATTGTGCGCATGTCTCCGCTGAGGCAAGCACCCGTCGAGCCGGGCAAGGAAAAATTATTTGCCGGGATCGTCTCTGCCGCATTCTCGCAGCGGCGCAAAACCCTGCGCAATACACTGCACGGTCATCTAAAACCGGAAGATTACGTGGCGCTGGGAATTGACCCCGGACTGCGTGCAGAAAATTTGTCGGTGGCGCAGTTTGTGGCGATCACAAACCACCTGAGCAAGCTTTAGCCCCTGATGATGCGACGAATAAATTGGACTTGCAGATTAAAGCAAAGCCACTTCAATCTTTCTTCTCATCGTCTTTTTTGCGCGGCCTGGTCCACCATACAATGATAAACATCAGCACAAGAACCACGCCTATTTCCAGTAGTAATACCCACATATTTTTACCGTTGTTGTATATTTACCAAATGCGACTTTAACCAATAACCAATGAAAAACCAATTAAGTTTGCTGAGTGTCGCGTTGTTGTTGCTGCTCAATGCTTGCACTACTGTGCCGGTTGCCCCCCCCACACCGCTGACGGCGATTCCGCCACCCGCCATCGCCACGCTCAAGGCAACTGACTGGAGCACACTGACGGGCTGGGTGGATGACGATATTCTGCCAGCATGGGATGCATTCCTGCGCAGCTGCACGGCGTTAATAAATCGGCCATTGTGGCAGGAAACCTGCACTCAGGCCGTCTCGATGCAACAGCCGGATGGCGCCACGTTGCGGCAATTCTTCGAGAGCCGTTTCGTCCCGCACCAGGTATTGAATTCCGATGGCGGCAGCGATGGCCTGATCACCGGCTATTATGAACCGTTGCTGAAAGGTAGTCGCAAACCTTCCGGGCGTTATCGCTATCCGCTCTATGTTACGCCCGATGAGCTTCTCGTGGTCGATCTGGGCGAAGTCTATCCCGAACTCAGGAACATGCGCTTGCGCGGACGTTTGCAGGGGCGCAAGGTGGTGCCTTATTACAGCCGCGCTGAAATCGAAAACGGTCTGGGCAAGGATACAGCAGCGTTGCAGGGACGCGAGCTGGTATGGGTGGAGGATGCAGTCGAATTATTCTTTCTGCAAATCCAGGGATCGGGTCGGGTAGAGCTGGAAAACGGCGAAATCATGCGCGTCGGTTACGCGGAACAAAACGGTCACCCGTATAAATCCATCGGCAGGCTGCTGGTGGAGCGTGGTGAATTGGCGCTGGAGAAAGCCTCCATGCAAGGAATCAAGGCATGGGGGCAGAAAAATCCGGACAAGCTGAACGAATTGCTGCAGCAAAATCCGAGCTATGTTTTTTTCCGTGAGTTGCCTGCCAACCTGCCGGGGCCGCTGGGCGCACTCGGCGTGCCTCTGACTGCGGGCAGAAGCCTTGCTATTGATCCTCGCGCCATACCCCAGGGTGCACCGGTATTTCTTGCCACTACCTGGCCCAACAGCGACCGGCAGCTGCAGCGACTGATGGTGGCGCAGGATACTGGTGGGGCCATCAAAGGCGGTGTGCGTGCCGATTTCTTCTGGGGCTTTGGCCCGGAAGCGGGAAATCAGGCGGGGAAAATGAAACAGAGCGGCAAGATGTGGGTATTAATGCCGAACGGCTATACGCCGTGACGCAATCAGCACTGATTACTTCATTGTGCCGGCATGGCGCTTAGTCTCTTCTCAATCATTTCAACGGGTATCATTCCTGGCGCAACCGATCCATCGGCAAAAATTAATGTCGGGGTGCCGCTCACACTGTGTTTCTGGCCCACCTGAATAAGTGTAGCGATCGGCGTTTCACAGCTCTTTGCGGTCGGTGCAATGCCTTTCAGCATGAAATCGTCCCATGCCTTGAGCCGGTCTGCAGAACACCATATCGCCGTCGCCGTCGCGACCGAGCCGCTACCCAACACCGGATAAAGCAGCGTATAGACGGTGACATCGGTGATCTTGCTCAGCTCGGTTTCCAGACGCTTGCAATAAGGGCAATTCGGATCAGAGAAAACAGCCACCCGGCGCTTGCCGTTGCCCCTGACTGCTTTGATCGCCAACTCCAGTGGCAGGGAATCAATGTTTATCCGCCGCGATTCCTTGACCTGTTGCAGGCGCCCGTCGGTCAGACTTTGCCCGGTTTTTGGATCAACCACATGGCCGGAGAAAAAGTAGCTTGCTTTCTCGTCAGTATAAAATAATCCGCCTCCGACCACTACTTCGTATAACCCCAGATAAGGAGTTTTTTTCAGACTTTCAATCTTGTCACCGGGGAAATGTACCTGGAGAGCCTTTCTCAATGACGCCTCATTGGCAACCGCCGCGCTGGGGAAAAGGTAGAGCAGCAAAAAGGGAAGCAAAAAGCCTAAGCGCATAACCATAGTTGCTCCAGTTCAAGAAAAAATATTTAACGGCATACTCGTGCTGCCAGACTGCGAAACCCGCCGGTTCGAAAATTCAACTCAGCGAATGTTGCATCAGATGGTTTTTTATCAATGGCAGGTGGTTGGTGATGCCAAACCCCAAATTACGCAAGCGGGCAAGCGTCGGATTGGCGTTGTTAAACAATTTTTGTAGATTGTCAGTAACAAGTTCCATCGCCAGGATATCTTCCTTGCGCGCCCGTTCGTAACGGCGCAGCAACCGATAGTCGCCGCAATCCGGTTGTAATTCTCGCGCCATAAGGATTGCAGCCAGTGTGCGTGCATCGCGCAAACCCAGATTCACACCCTGTCCAGCCAGAGGGTGAATGCCATGAGCGGCATCACCTATGAGCGCAAGCCGCGGCTGCACCAGTTTCTTCACGTGTACAAAATTCAGTGGAAATGCTGCCGGTGGCGTGACGAGTTGCAATTTACCCAATGCACGACAGGAGGCCTCGGCAACCTGGCGGCACAATTCTGCTTCCGGCAAATCAAGCAGTACCCGGGCCTGCTCTTCATTTGCCGACCACACCATCGATACCAGTTTGTCCGGCAGTGGTAGCAGCGCCAGCACTCCGTCCCGGCGAAACCACTGGCGAGCAATATTGCGGTGAGATAGCTCTGTACTGAAATTTGCCACCACACCGATTTGTTGGTAGGAATGTTGCGTAACCTCGATTTCCGCCTGTTTCCGCACCCAGGAATTCAGGCCATCCGCGCCGATGATTAATGCAGCTTGCAACACACTGCCATCTGCCAACTGCAAATCAGCCTGAGATTCGTTCCATGCTATCGAGGTACATTGCCCGGGACAGAAAATTGTCAGGTCCTTCTTCCGGCGCTTGAGCGCCTTCCACACGGCAGTTTGAAGCTGGCGGTTTTCCGCGATGAAAGCCAGCTCCGTCAAACCGGTATCGTAAGCGCTGAAATCAAGCTGTGCGGCGCTGTCATCCCCAAACACCTGCATCTCATAAACCGGCGTTATGCGCGCCGCGGCGAGCGTCTGCCACACGTTAAGGGACTGCAGAAATGTAGCGCTGCCGGGGCTGATGGCGTAAATTCGGCTATCCCAACTGGTGTCAGCAGGCAGAGGGGCAGGGAGGCGCGATTCCACCAGGGCTATTTTCAAGCCGCTGTCTTTGAGCGCAAGCGCCAGGCTCGCCCCCACCAGTCCGCCGCCGATAATGACGATATCGAATTTCATTGGCCTGAATCCGGCAGTTGGACGGGGTAAAGTGTGCGGTTTTTGGTGTGCAGGGCAAGGCGCAACTCCTCGGAATGGTTATTCCATCCCGAGGAGTTGCAACGCAGCCATGTGCTGCAAAAATCGTGCAATCTGCCCGGTAGCGAACTCACCCAAAAGGTAAAGATCAGGCGCTGCAAAAAGTTACTGTAGGTCATGGTGTCAAACTGAAAAATGAGCAATCAACTGCCGGATTTAGGTTTAAGGATTATACAGGCGCTTCGCATCGGGCGGGATGGGGTATATCGCCGCCTCACCCGAATCAGCACGAATACAAAGAGGCTGTGAGCACGCATCCCGCACACAAATAAATCCACTCGAACCCAAACTGAGCGACTTATTTGTCGTGGCAAGACCGTATGCAACCTGGCGCAACCCCTTGTCAATATTGACAGAGCACCCCTCCGAAGGCACAATGCCACCTCTTTCGGGTCCGCACGTGGCGAATTAGCTCAGCGGTTAGAGCAGCGGAATCATAATCCGTTGGTCCCCAGTTCGAGTCTGGGATTCGCTACCA
>CAKKRD010000012.1 GCA_919902515.1 Nitrosomonadaceae bacterium
GAAATCCAAGTTGAAAAACCAGCTACAATTACCCACTGATTCTACCGACGAAGCGAATTTTTAATATCGTACTTATTGCCCTTAGTGCTTCCGCATTTACCGTCGACGAAACGCTTGACGAGGTATTCGGGAAAGTATCCGCCGACATCGACAAAAACCGCGTCGGCATAAGAGTCATGGTCAACCAGCTACGTAACGCATTTGCCCACAACCCATGGCGCCCGAAATGGGTAATATACGAGAAGTACAGGAATAGCTATCCAATCGTGCTCGACGATGGATCAAAATTCAATTTTGACGCCAGCGCCCTTAACGGGGATGGCGTCAAGCCGGAGCATGTCGGCGGCTTGGAGTTCTGGGTGA
Organism: Nitrosomonadaceae bacterium; assembly: GCA_919902515.1. Classification (GTDB taxonomy): domain Bacteria; phylum Pseudomonadota; class Gammaproteobacteria; order Burkholderiales; family Nitrosomonadaceae; genus VFJL01. The sequence continues at coordinate 364 of CAKKRD010000012.1, forward strand.
AGCTTTTGCAGCATTGTGAAAGGCTGGTCAGTGCACAGATCTAACAATTCCATCAACACGGACCCACGCAAGCGGCGCTTCGCACCGCCTGCACGGGCCGGTTACGTCAAACGATAGGTCGGTGCTGCGCGCTGACCTATCGGGGTCGCGAATTGGCGAATTCGAGGAGCAGCGCACAGTGCCGCTTATTGCTTCACTCTAACGGACACTGGCTGCATTCGCGCGAAAATTTCGTTACACTGCGTGTAGTTTCAAGTTGCCTGGGTGCCGCTTAATCCGCGACCACGTCAGCCATCCTTAATGCGGTTATCACACTACGGGAATATCTAATGTTCATCAGTGTTCTTGAGCTTTTCAAAATCGGCATCGGTCCTTCGAGTTCGCATACCATGGGACCGATGGTGGCGGCCAGTGATTTCCGCAACCGCATCTTGACGTTCGTTGCAACCCATGTGGTCGATTCGGATCTTCATATTCGCTGCACCCTGAAAGGTTCGCTGGCTTTTACCGGCAAAGGTCATGCGGCTGATCGTGCCGTGGCATTGGGGCTGCATGGCTATTCGCCGGAAGGTCTGGCTGATCAACCTGTGAACGAGTTGACGGAGCGCCTGTGGCACAGCCGCTCCATCGCGCTGAATGCAACGCTATCGGCCAGGTTCTGTGCGGCTGAAGATGTGGTGTTCGATCGCAGCAAGCCGCTGCCGCAGCATCCGAACGGCATGATTTTCGAACTACTCGACCCTAGTGGCAAAGCGATCCTGGCGGAAACTTATTTTTCAATCGGCGGCGGTTTCGTCAATACGCTCGCCGAAATCAGTACGCTGGATGCGCCGCTCAAAATGGAGCCTGCGAGTTCGTGCCCTTATCCGTTCGATTCGGCGGATGTCATGGTGCAGATGGCGGCTGACAGCGGCTTATCAATCGCGGCGATAAAGCGCTTGAATGAACATACCAAGATGACCGATGCCGCACTCGACAAGGGGCTGGATGCCATCTGGCGGGCGATGCAGGTTTGTCTCGAGAAGGGATTGGCGGTCGAAGGCATTCTGCCCGGAAGCCTTAAGCTGCCGCGGCGGGCAAAAGCTTTGTTCAAGCAGTTGCAGGATGCACCTGCAGAAGCCAACCTGAATGACTGGCTGTGCGCCTATGCGATGGCAGTGAATGAGGAAAATGCCGCCGGTCATATGGTGGTGACCGCGCCCACCAATGGTGCGGCGGGGGTGATTCCTGCGGTTCTGTATTACCTCGTGCACCATGAAGGCGGCACCCTGGAACAAGTGCGGGAGTTCCTGCTGACGGCTGCTGCGGTCGGTGGCATCATAAAACATAGAAGTTCGATTTCCGGTGCAGAGGTGGGATGCCAGGGTGAAGTCGGTTCGGCCGCTGCCATGGCAGCGGCCGGTTTATGCGCAGTGCGTGGCGGCAGCCCGCAACAAATCGAGAATGCTGCGGAAATCGCGCTGGAGCATCACCTCGGCATGACCTGCGATCCGGTCGGCGGATTGGTGCAGGTTCCGTGCATTGAGCGTAACGGTTTCGGCGCGATCAAGGCATTCACCGCATCTTCACTCGCGAAACGCGGGAGCGGGATACATTTCATGCCGCTGGATGGATGCATTGCCGCAATGAAGCAGACCGGTCTGGAGATGTCGGTAAAGTATAAAGAAACCTCTCTGGGCGGATTGGCGGTCAGCATTACCGAGTGCTGAAAATCCCTGAATAAGGACGCCGCCGGATGACCATGCCACTCGCCGATGTCATCCTGGCAGTGCATTTTCTGTTCGTGCTGTTCGTGGTCGGCAGCCTGCCGCTGATCTGGGTCGGCGCATGGCGTGGGTGGGATTTCGTGCGCAGCCATCGCTTCCGGTTTGCGCATCTTGGCGCGATCCTGTTCGTCGTCGGCGAATCGCTGCTGGGCATGGTCTGTCCGCTGACCGCGTGGGAAGACGAGTTGCGCCAGACGGAAGGGCGCGGCAGCTTCATTCAGCGCTGGCTGCATTACATCCTGTTCTACGATTTTCCGGAAGGGGTGCTGACCACGGTTTATGTGCTGTTTGCGCTGCTGATTGCGGCCACTTTCAAACTGGTGCCGCCGCGCCGGCGATAGCCTTGCGTGCCAGACGCAACATGGCCTGTTCGCTCAAATCGTCTGCCCGCAACACCATCCCCTGTTCATGCCGCGCATAATGCTTGAGCGTGGAGCGGGTATAGGCCGGGTCATAGTGTTTCACCAACAACTCTTCCACCAACTGCTCCCATTGTTTCTGGCTTGCAAGCTCTTTCCAGTGGCCGATGACTTCTTTGCTGTGGAGACCGATGAGACAATCGAGTTTCTGCTCCAGGGTGTGGGTATCGGCCAGGAAATGGGCGTACTCTTCCATGAGTAGCTGCACGCGGCTGGCCAGTTCCACTTCCAGACGAACACAATCGCTTTGCCACATGGCGTCTATCATGGCCTGAGGAACGCGCAGGTCGCCAATCTTCTTGCTTTCTGCTTCGACATAAACGGGTTTTGCCGGATCGAACTGTTTGAGTTCAGCGCACATCAGACTATCGAAATATTTCTGCGATGGCTGCGGCGCGCCCGGCATGTTGCCCAGCACCGAGCCACGGTGGCAGGTGAGCTGTTCCAGATCCAGCACCTGCGCGCCGGCCTCGCGCAGCGCCTGCAGCAGACGACTCTTGCCGGAACCGGTGAGGCCGCACACTACGCGCCAGTGAAATTGCTGCGGCAGAATCGCAAGCGCTTCCAGCACCGCGTGCCGGTAGGTTTTGTAGCCGCCTTCAAGCTGTTGCACACGCCAGCCGATCTGGCTGAGCACATGCGTCATCGCGCCGCTGCGTTTTCCGCCGCGCCAGCAATACACCAGCGGATGCCATTCCCGTGGGCGATGGACGAAGTGCTGCTCGAGATGGCGGGCGATATTGCGCGCGATGAGAGCAGCGCCCAATTTTCTGGCATCGAACGGCGAGACCTGTTTGTAGATCGTGCCAATCCGGGCGCGTTCCTCGTCGTTCAGTACGGGATAGTTGATGGCACCGGGAATGTGATCTGCAGCGAATTCCGACGGCGAGCGCACGTCGATAATCTCGTCAAATTCCGCCAGCTGTGCTACGGTAATGGCGCCTGCAGTTTTCAAGAAATACTCCATCAATGAACAAACCGAACGAAATAATCCGTCTAACGCAGTACTCCCACGGCGGCGGTTGCGGCTGCAAGATCGCGCCGGCGCTGTTGAGCCAGGTGCTGGCGGAAATGCCCGCCACTCTGCCGTATCAGGATTTGCTGGTGGGGACGGAATCCAGCGATGATGCGGCAGTGTATCGCATCAACGACAGCCAGGCGATAGTTGCCACTACCGATTTCTTCATGCCCATCGTGGATGATCCCCATGATTTCGGGCGCATCGCCGCGACCAATGCGTTGTCCGATATCTACGCCATGGGTGCGCAGCCGCTTTTTGCGTTGGCCATCGTCGGCATGCCGATCGACAAGCTGCCGCTTACAGTGATCCAGCAGATACTCGCGGGCGGTGCGGCAGTCTGCAAGGAAGCCGGTATCCCTATTGCGGGAGGGCATTCGATCGATTCGTCCGAGCCGATTTACGGATTGGTGGCGGTGGGGCTGGTGCATCCCGATCAGGTGAAGCGCAATGACCGTGCCCAACCAGGTGATGTGCTGATATTGGGCAAGGCGCTGGGTATCGGCATCCTGAGTGCGGCGCTGAAAAAAGGCGAGCTCGACAGTGCAGCTTATCAACAGATGCTGGCCAGCACGACCCAGCTCAACACCCCGGGGCTGGCGCTGGGCGGCATGACGCAAGTCCATGCATTGACCGATGTGACCGGCTTCGGTCTGGCTGGCCATTTACTTGAGATCTGCCGCGGCTCAAAACTGGCGGCGGAAATCCGCTTCGAAAATTTACCGGTGCTTAATGCCGCGCTGAATTTTGCGCGGCAGGGCTACAGCACCGGGGCATCAAAGCGCAATTGGGCGAGCTACGGTGACGACGTGGTTCTGCCTGCGGACATGCCTGCATGGCAGAAAAGTATTTTGACCGATCCGCAAACCAGCGGCGGCCTGCTGGTTGCCTGTGCGCCGGAAGCGGCAGAGCAGGTGCTGCAGATATTCAGGCAGCAGGGATTCCACTATGCCGCACGGATCGGGGAAGTCAAAGCGGGCACACCCAGGATCACGGTGCGTTAAGGCGGATCTTTCTGTAGCGTTATTGCCGTTGTGCCGTTTCAGCGAATGACGATGGTCAGGCGGAAGTCGCCGCGCAGCAGACTGAGCATGATGACACTCTCGCCGGTTTTCAGGGCAGCAAGGAATTCCTGTACCGAACGTACTTTGCGGCGATTGATGCCGATGATGATGTCACCGGGTCTGATGCCATGCAGCCATGCGGGGCTGTTGGCTTCCACCTTGGTCACCAGCACGCCCTCGATCTTACCGTGCAGCGGCGAGCCAGGCTTGATGTTGGCCACCGATGCCCCCGCCAGTTGCGGCACTGTTTCCTCGCTGATGCTGGGCACCTCGAGTGGTTTGGCAATCTGCGCTTTCGCGGTCAGTGGCCTGCCGTCCCGTAGCAATCCGAGTTCTATGCTTTCCCCGATTGGCACCATGCCGATTTTGTTGCGCAAATCGGCGGAATTGCGCACGGCGCGGCCATTGAACGCCACCACGACATCACGCGGCTTGATCCCGGCTTTTTCCGCCGGCGAACTGGGATCAACCGAACTGATGATGGCGCCCTCGGTGGAGGCTAGCCCTAGAGCCATGGCCAGGTCATACGTAATATCTTCGCTGCTTGCGCCCAGTCTGCCCCGGCGCACTTCACCAAAGCGCACGAGCTGATCCAGCACCGCTTTGGCCATCACGCTCGGCACTGCGAAGCCGATGCCGACACTGGCGCCGGAAGGCCCAATAATGGCAGTATTGATGCCGATCAATTCCCCCTTGAGATTGACCAGCGCGCCGCCGGAATTGCCCGGATTGATGGATGCATCGGTCTGGATGAAATCCTCGTAACCTTCGATATCCAACCCGCTCCTACCAAGCGCGCTGACGATGCCGGAAGTGACGGTCTGACCCAGGCCGAACGGATTGCCGATGGCGACGACAAAATCACCGACGTTGAGCAAATCCGAATCGCCGAGGCGCAGCGCCTGCAAATTCCTGGCTTCTATTTTCAACAGCGCAATGTCGGTGCCGGGATCCATGCCCACCAGTTTTGCCTGAAACTGGCGCCGGTCTTTGAGCGTGACAATAACTTGCTGGGCGTTCTTGATGACATGATGGTTGGTGAGAACATAACCATTGGCTGCATCCACGATCACACCCGATCCGGCGCTACGCTCCTGCCGCGCGGCTTGGTCGGGTATGTTGAAAAAGCGGCGGAAGAACGGGTCGCGAAACAGCGGATTATCTTCGATGGCAGAACGCGTCAGTACCGAGATGTTCACTACCGCCGGCGTAACGTCCTGCAACAGCGGGGCCAATGAAGGGATGCCACCCTTGCCATCGCTAAGCGGTAGAATTCCTGCGCCAGCAGGCAGTGCCAGTGTCAGCCAAACGACAAGAGCGGCGCTGAGTAATTTCGTCATGGAAATGTCTGGGTAAATTTCATCGCGAGCGAACTTGACGGCTACAAGTTCAGGCTGTTGCGCAGGCTCACGATTTCCGCTGCTTCGGGCGCGAATGTCTCCTGGTCGAACGCCGTGTCGCCGTCGGCAACAGGCTCGCCCCCTGCTTTGAGCCCGCGAAAATCGTACAGCGCAGAATCGGCTAGGTGTGAGGGCTGCACATTCTGCAGCGCGGTAAACATGGTCTCCAGCCTGCCGGGGAATTTCCGCTCCCATTGCTGCAGCATTTCCTTCACTGCCTGGCGCTGCAGATTTTTCTGCGAACCGCACAGGTTGCAGGGGATGATAGGAAAGCCCTCCGCCTCGGCGTAAGCGGCCAGATCTTTTTCCTTGCAGTAGGCGAGCGGGCGTATCACGATATGCCGGCCATCATCGCTCACCAGTTTGGGTGGCATGGTTTTAAGCTTGCCGCCATAGAACAGGTTGAGAAACAGAGTTTCGAGAATATCATCGCGGTGGTGTCCCAGCGCAATTTTGGTTGCACCCAACTCGCTGGCGACGCGATACAACACCCCTCGGCGCAAGCGGGAACAGAGACTACAAGTTGTCTTGCCTGCGGCGATGACGCGCTTCACCACGCTGTAGGTATCCTGTTCGACGATGCGAAACGGCATACCGATGCCGGCGAGATACTCCGGCAGCACATGCGCGGGGAAGCCGGGCTGTTTCTGGTCCAGATTCACTGCGATCAACTCGAACTGCAGCGGTGCATGAGCCTGCAGATTGCGCAGGATGTCGAGCAGTGCGTAGCTGTCTTTGCCCCCGGACAGGCACACCATCACCCGGTCACCCGCCTCGATCATGTTGAAATCAGCAATCGCCGAGCCGACCAGACGCCTCAACCGCTTATGCAGTTTGTTGGTGTTGTATTGTTCCTTCCTGGACACGACTTCCATTTAATCCTCGTTATCTAAATCTAAAAACACCGGCTGCCGGACGAGTTGCAGAGAAGCCGAGATGTCTTCGCTGATCGCCAATACTTGACTGGGATTTATGCACATTTTCCCAGATTGCAAGTGGCTTGCACAGCAAGGACTCCCACCAAGCCGCTTACCTGGTCGAACGCATTGAGCGTAAATATATCCTAGAATCAACTCATATATACATAAAAGATATAAGTAAATGAAATGATAGTATTTAAAATTATATAACCTGTCTGGTAATCTCGCGCCCATCGATTTTTATCACTCTGTCAGGTGAAGTAAATGGTTGCCACTATAAGCCCGGAATGCCGGAGGAACCATTCAGGAGAAAGCGGTGAAATATTATTGGCGCATCGTGCTTTCATCTGCAATCAGCATACTGCCTATCGGTTCAATCCAGGCGAATGTTGTCAGTGGACAATCCGGGGAAACCCAGGCTGTCCGGCAAGGGGTGCAGCAGCTAGCCCAAGCTGGAGCATCGGGTGTGAATAAAGGGGTGGTCAAGCCAGTGAATGACAATTTCAAATGGGCGATCAAGCCAGGGGGTCAGCCTGCTGTCCCACCTGCTTCCAGACTGGAGCTGTATTCGGATCGCGAGTACGACTGGTGGGAGCAGTCTGCTACCAAAGCGGCAGCAGCCCCAAAACCCGCGAGCTACCACCGGCGCGCCGACAGCTACGCTACCAATCCCGATACCGATCCACCGAGATATGTGCGCAAGTTGAGCGAGATCGGCGTTGAGGCATTCAAGGATGTCACCTGGCTGGAAATTGGTTTGGAGCACCGCACTCGTTACGAAATGCGCCACAATGACATACGGCATGTTGAAGGCGGATTCGATAACCCCTTCTTTCTGCGTAACCGCGCATATTTGGGGATAAAAGAAATCCTCGATCCGTTCCGCTTCGCGGTCGAGTTCCAGGATTCACGGGTCTACAACCACAAATTTGCGTCTACTGATCAGGAAAATAACCCCTACGACTTGATCCAGGGATACGGCGAATTATATTTCAAACGCGCACTGGGTGAGGATGACCGCAAACAGAACCGGCCACTGAGATTTCGGGTGGGTCGTATGGCCTACGAAACGCTGGACCGGCGTTTTATCGCGCGCAACGAATGGCGCAATACCACCAATTCCTTCGAAGGTTTTCGTCTGAATCTGGGTCAGCAAAATAACCCTTGGGAAGTCGATCTGTTCGGTATGCAGCCGGTCAAACGTCTACAAACTGAATTTGATAGGCGCAACGATCATCTGTGGTTTTTTGGTGCGATCGGTCATTGGCGCAAGTGGTCTGACATCGTCACGCTGCAACCGTATTACATGGGGCAGAAGCAAACGGCTAACCCCACGGCTCTTACGGCGACAGGTCAGCTCGATCGGGGAATTCACATGACGGGGCTGCGTGGCTACGGCAGGATAGCCAATACCGGCCTGGACTACGATCTCAATTTCAGCTATCAGTTCGGTACTAATGGTACCCAGCGGCATGACGCTTATGGTTATACCACCGAAGTAGGGCGGAACTTTAATTACGCCTGGAAACCGCGGCTGAGTGCTTTTTATGGTTACGCCAGCGGCGACCGTGATCCCAACGATAACGTGAATAACCGTTTTGACCGTTTTTTCGGTTTTGCACGGCCTTGGTCAGCGGATCATTATGTTATTTATGAAAACATCAAGTCTCCCAAAGTCAGATTTGACCTTCAACCGACCCAGAAATTCGGGATAGAAGCCGGCTATACCTGGTTCTGGCTGGCCAGCAGTACGGATCGTCTTTTCGACACTTTCGACGGCAACATCAGCGTCGTTAGAGATCCCGGATTCAATCGGGATAAGACCGGGAGAAGCGGTGATTGGGTCGGGGGGGCGTTTGAAGGGCGCATACGCTATCAACTCACGCCACGAGTTAACACCGTGGTGGGTTATACCCATTTTACCGCTGGCGATTTTGTAAAAAACCGAATAGCAGCACAGCCTGATCATATCGCACAGCGCTCAGGCAACACCGACTTTCTCTATGTTGAAGTATTAATCAGTGCTTTTTAAATGATCTTGCATGTCTTCGCTTAATTATCTTTATCAGAGGAAAAAATCATGAAAATCAAAACATGGCTGCCAACAGCCTTGCTGGCGAGTTTGTTAGTCAGCGGCAATGCGTTCGCGGACAGGGTGTTACTTAATGTTTCTTACGATCCGACCCGGGAGCTCTACCAGGAGTTCAATGCCTCATTCATAAAACAGTGGCAGGCAAAGACCAATGAGAAAGTGGTTGTCAGACAATCCCACGGCGGTTCCGGTAAGCAGGCGCGTTCCGTGATCGACGGTCTCGAGGCCGATGTGGTAACCCTGGCGCTGGGCAACGACATCAACGCCATTGCGGAAAAGGCCAAGCTGCTGCCAGAAGACTGGCAGAAGAGATTTGCACGCAACAGCACGCCTTATACCTCGACCATCATTTTCCTGGTGCGCAAAGGCAACCCAAAGGGCATCAAGGACTGGAACGATCTGGCCCGGCCCGGCGTAGCGGTGATCACCCCCAATCCGAAAACCTCCGGCGGTGCGCAGTGGAATTATCTGGCGGCATGGGAATTCGGCAAGCGGAACTTTGGTGAGGCCAGAGCAAAAGAATTTGTCGCTGATATCTACAAGAATGTGCCGGTGCTCGATTCCGGTGCGCGCGGTTCAACTACGACTTTTGTTGAGCGCGGTGTTGGTGACGTATTCATTTCCTGGGAGAACGAAGCCTTCCTGGCGATCAAGGAGTACGGCCCTGGCAAGTTCGAGATCGTGGTGCCGTCGCTCAGCATACTTGCGGAGCCACCGGTTGCGGTGGTGGACAAGGTGGTGGACAAGAAAGGTACGCGCGATCTCGCCGAAGCTTATCTGCAGTATCTCTATTCGGAGGAGGGCCAGGAGATTGCCGCGAAGAATTTCTACCGCCCCACCAACGCGAAGATTGCCGCGAAGTATGCCAGCCGGTTTCCGGCAATCACGCTATTCAGGATCGATGAGGCGTTCGGCGGCTGGAAGAACGCGCACAAGACCCACTTTGCCGATGGCGGCACGTTCGACCAGATCTATCAGAAGTGACCATGTTGACCTGCCACCGACCAACCATAACCGGATTTAACAGGAGCGCATAATTGAGTACGTTCAAGCAACACAGCATCCTGCCGGGGTTCAATCTGGCGCTCGGGTTTACGCTGCTTTATCTGAGCCTGATCGTGTTGATCCCGTTATCGGCAGCGTTTATCCGCACTACCGAGCTTACCTGGCAAGAATTCTGGTTTGCGGTGACGACGCCGCGCGTGCTGGCCTCGTACCGGCTGACGTTCGGCGCTGCGTTTGCGGCTGCACTGGTCAATGCGGTATTCGGGCTGCTGGTGGCGTGGGTGCTGGTACGTTATCGCTTCCCCGGCAAGAAGCTGATAGATGCGCTGGTAGACCTGCCGTTCGCGCTGCCAACTGCAGTGGCCGGCATTGCCTTGACGGCGCTCTATGCGGGCAACGGCTGGATCGGCCAATATCTCGAGCCGCTGGGCATCAAGGTGGCTTTCACGCCGATCGGGGTTTTTGTGGCGCTGACTTTTATCGGTCTACCATTCGTGGTGCGCACGGTGCAGCCGGTACTTGAAGACATCGAGGCGGAACTGGAGGAGGCGGCAGCCATGCTAGGCGCGAACCGCTTTCAAACTTTCACGCGGATAATTTTTCCGACGATCTTTCCGGCATTGATGACCGGTTTTGCGCTTGCCTTTGCCCGCGCGATCGGTGAGTACGGCTCGGTCATTTTCATCGCTGGCAACATGCCGATGGTTTCCGAGATTACCCCGCTGCTGATCATCACCAAGCTTGAGCAGTACGACTATGCAGGCGCCACGGCGCTGGCAGTCGTGATGCTGGTCATTTCCTTTATCTTGCTGCTGGTCATCAATCTGTTGCAATGGTGGGGTCGCCGCCGCGGTGCTTTGGCATGAGGAAATTCAAATGAACGCTACCACCCTGCCCACAACTGCCCGCGTGCGGCGTACGCGAGCTACCCAGGAACCTGCCTGGGTACGCTGGACTTTGATCGGGCTGGCACTCGCATTTCTGACGCTGTTTCTTTTTGTGCCATTGATCCTGGTGTTCTATGAGGCGTTGAAGAAGGGGACTGATGTCTACTTCGCGGCTATTATCGAGCCGGATGCGCTATCGGCAATTCGACTTACCTTGACCGTTGCAGCGATTGCGGTGCCGCTCAATCTGGTATTCGGCGTAGCGGCTGCCTGGGCTATCGCCAAATTCGAATTCCGTGGCAAGAACCTGTTGATCACGCTGATTGATCTGCCGTTCTCGGTATCGCCGGTGGTCTCAGGACTGATCTACGTGCTCATCTTCGGTTTGCAGGGCTGGCTGGGGCCATGGCTGGCGGAGCACGACATCAAGGTCATATTCGCGGTAACCGGTATTGTGCTGGCCACTGTTTTCGTGACCGTCCCGTTTATCGCGCGCGAGTTGATTCCGCTGATGCAGGCACAAGGTACCGAGGAGGAGGAAGCGGCCGTGGCGCTAGGTGCGAACGGCTGGCAAACCTTCTCCCGGGTGACGCTGCCGAACATCAAATGGGGCCTGCTGTACGGTACCATCCTGTGCAACGCGCGCGCGATGGGCGAGTTTGGTGCGGTATCGGTAGTATCCGGCCATATCCGCGGCAGTACCAATACCTTGCCGCTGCACGTCGAGATCCTCTACAACGAGTATAATTTCGCGGCCGCATTCGCAGTAGCGTCTTTGCTGGCATTGCTTGCACTCGTGACGCTGGCACTGAAGACCATGGTCGAATCCAGAATCACGCAACCCAAGGAGAATGCCAATGAGCATCGAAGTGCGTAATCTGTCCAAGCAGTTCGGGACTTTCGCTGCGCTGCGTGACGTCAGTCTGGAAGTGCGCTCGGGTGAACTGCTCGCGCTGCTGGGCCCTTCGGGCTCCGGCAAAACCACGCTGCTGCGCGTGATTGCGGGACTTGATGTGGCGGATGCCGGCCAGGTTCTGTTTCAAGGCGAAGATGCCACCGACCAGCATGTGCGCGAACGGCAAGTGGGTTTCGTATTCCAGCACTATGCATTGTTTCGCAACATGACAATTTTCGAGAACGTCGCTTTCGGTTTGCGTGTCCGCCCGAAGGATGTGCGCCCACCTGATGCAGAGATACGCGATCGCGTTCATGAATTGCTGAAACTGGTGCAGCTTGACTGGCTGGCGGAACGCTATCCGCACCAGCTTTCCGGTGGACAGCGCCAACGTATCGCTCTGGCGCGGGCGCTGGCGGTGGAACCGAAGGTATTGTTGCTGGACGAGCCTTTTGGCGCGCTTGACGCCAAGGTGCGCAAGGAGCTGCGTTCCTGGCTGCGGCGGCTGCATGACGACATGCACATCACCAGCGTGTTCGTCACCCATGACCAGGAAGAAGCGCTGGAGGTGGCGGACCGGGTGGTGGTCATGAATGAAGGCCGCATCGAACAGATCGGCACGCCGGACGAAGTTTATGAGAACCCGGCCAGTCCATTCGTCTATGAATTTCTCGGCAATGTGAACCTGTTTCATAGTCGGCTGCACCGCGGGCGCGCCTGGATTGACGGCATCGAAGTCGACGCACCTGAGCACGCCGAAGCAGAAGAACTTGCGGCCGTTGCTTACGTGCGCCCTCATGATATTGAAGTCGACCGTATCGCCCAGGGTGAGGCAGCGCTGGCGGCGCGCGTGACTCATGTTCTCTCGGTCGGTCCCATAGTGCGACTGGAACTGATTCGCGAAGACAGCGAGGACAAGAATCCGATCCAGGTGGAGATAAGCAAGGAACGCTTTCGCGAATTGCAGTTGGTGCGAGGTGATCAGGTCTTCATTAAACCGCGCCGCTTTGATCTGTTTCCGAATCGGATACACTAGCAGCCTGCCAGATTCCTTGCTCGATCTTGTTGTTGATCCGCCGGTATCCCCGGTCTGCAGATTTTTATGTTAGACTTTCCGCCTTTCAAAGCAACCAGAAAAACATGCTGCGCGACGATAACAAAATCAGGGAGCAAAAGCCATTGGCACTGGCACAAAAAAGCCTGCGCTGGCCGGTCGTGCTGGCCAGTCTCCCGCTATTCGGCATGGTCGCTGCTTTTGGCATTGCGCCTGACACTTCCCTGAAAGACGTGCCTGTGCAGCAGGTTGTCCTCAATCTTGATCTTCCAGAGTTTTCCCACACTGCCGCCACCGATATCACTTTCTGGCGTCAGGAGCATATCCAGCGCGGGGATACCGTCGCGGCACTGCTTTCCCGGTTCGAAGTGAACAATCGGGATGCGGCCAATTTTCTGCGCGATGCCAGAAACGCCAAGGCCATGCATCAACTGGTACCTGGCAGGGTTGTTCACGCACAGACCACGGCGGCGGGCGAATTGCTGTTGCTGCGCTACTTCCCCGGTGGCAATGAGCAGTTCCTGATGGAAAAAACGGATGGCGCTTTCAAGTTAAGTGAACAACCGATCGAACTGGAGGCACATATCCAGATGAAATCTGGTGTGATAAACAGCTCGTTGTTTGCTGCCACCGACAGTGCGGGTGTGCCCGATAATGTCACTACCCAGATTGTCGATATCTTCGCTTCCGACATTGATTTTCATCGAGACTTGCGCAAGGGCGATCACTTCACCGTGGTGTATGAATCACTGCATAGTGATGGCGAGCTCGCTAGAGCCGGGCGCGTACTGGCGGTGGAATTTATCAATCAGGGAACATCCCACCAAGCGGTATATTTTCAGGCAGATGATGGCAACAGCGGCTATTATGCACCCGACGGCAAAAATCTGCGTAAGGCATTTTTGCGGTCACCCTTGGAGTTTTCCCGTATCAGCTCAGGTTTTTCAAGCGCGCGTTTTCATCCGGTGCTGCAAACCTGGCGCGCCCACAAGGGCGTTGATTATGCCGCACCAACGGGCACACGGGTAAAGGCCACTGCCAACGGTACTGTGGCATTCTCCGGCTGGCAGAACGGTTATGGCAATGTGGTCATCCTGCAGCATCAAGGCCAATACACCACTGCTTACGGTCATTTGTCGGCTTTTGCCAAGGGCCTGCGTAAGGGGCAGCGCGTCACTCAGAACGATGTAATCGGTTATGTCGGCGCAACCGGAATGGCTACTGGTCCGCATCTGCATTACGAATTCCGTGTCAGTGGTGTCCAGCGCGACCCGCTACGCGTGGCAATGCCTGCCGCCATACCCATTGCGGCCAGAAACATGGCTGCATTCCACGAGAATACCAGGCCATTGACAGTCCGGCTGGATATGCTGCGCGACACCAATCTTGCATTTCTGGACTAGTGCTGAAGCTGGAAAGTAATACGGTCACATAGCTGAACACCATTTGAAACCCGCTTACTATATCGGCATCATGTCGGGCACCAGCCTGGATGGGATAGATGTGGTGCTGGCGGACTTTAGTTTGTCACCCCCCTCTCTGCCCGGCACCTTTTACCTGCCCTATGCTGGGGACCTGCGCCAGCGGTTACTGGACTTACATCATTCGGGCAATGATGAACTGCATCGCGCGGCCATGCTCAGCAATGAACTGGCCTGTTGCTATGCCGAGGCTGTGGCCAGTCTACTCAATAAAAGCGGGGTAAAACCGCAGAGCGTTACTGCCATCGGTTGCCATGGCCAGACTGTGCGCCACTGTCCTCAACCGGGAAAAGGCTACACCATCCAGCTAGGTAATGCCGCATTGCTGGCCGAACTCACCGGCATCACCGTAGTGGCGGATTTTAGAAGCCGCGACATCGCGGCAGGCGGCCAAGGCGCCCCGCTTGTTCCAAAGTTTCACCAAGCTTTGTTCGCAGATCCGCAAAAGCATCGAGTCATTGTCAATATCGGTGGAATCTCCAACCTTACCAGTCTTACACCCACCGGAGGAGTCACTGGATTCGACTGCGGCCCCGGCAATCTGCTGATGGATGCATGGTGCTTGCGTCACTTGGGTGAGACATATGATCAGAATGGGATGTGGGCTGGGTCAGGCAAAGTAATTCCAGCACTGCTTGAAAAACTCCTAGCACTGCAGTTTTTCTCACTGCCACCACCGAAGAGTACCGGCAGGGAAGTGTTCAATCTCTCTTGGTTGGAGGGTTGCTTATCCGGCAAGGAGAAACCAGAAGATGTGCAGGCAACCCTGTTACAGCTCACTGTTACAGCGATCTCCAGGTCGGTGCTTGCTTACTTCCCGAGTGCTGTGGAAATCTATTTGTGTGGCGGTGGGGCACGGAATGAAGAACTGGTTGCCAGATTACGGGCCGCATTGCCGGAAAAGAAGGTGGAATTGACCGACGCGCTGGGTGTGGATGCCGACTGGCTGGAGGCGTTTGCTTTTGCCTGGCTGGCGCAGCAGGCCATTATGGGAGCTCCCGGTAATCTTCCCGACGTTACTGGCGCGAAGGGTGCCAGAGTTCTCGGTGCGATTTACCGGACTTGAGTCTCGGGTGTGTGACCGCAATATCATTCAATAATTTCACCACCTAAATAAAAATGGGAGCCTTGGTGGCTCCCATTTCTTCTAACACGAACTTGTTCAGAGGCTCTCTTATGCTGAGAATGAAGATCCGCAACCACAGGTACTGGCGGCGCCGGGATTCTTGATCACGAATTGGGCGCCTTCAGGGCTTTCCTGATAGTCTATTTCCGCACCCGCCAAGTATTGGAAACTCATCGGGTCGATCAGCAGTTTCACCCCATTCTTTTCCATTACGGTATCGTCTTCGT
This sequence comes from Nitrosomonadaceae bacterium, assembly GCA_919902515.1. Taxonomy (GTDB): domain Bacteria; phylum Pseudomonadota; class Gammaproteobacteria; order Burkholderiales; family Nitrosomonadaceae; genus VFJL01. The sequence goes on from CAKKRD010000012.1 coordinate 15,718, forward strand.
TGACCAGCTCGTCAAAGGTGAAGCCGTATTTGAAGCCGGAACACCCGCCCCCGCTTACGAAAACCCTTAGTTTAAGATCGTTGTTGCCTTCTTCTTCGATCAATTGTTTGACTTTGCCTGCCGCGCTATCGGTAAAGATCAACGGAACCTGCATTTCAGTAATCGAGTTTGTTTCGGTGACTGCGTTCATGTCTAACTCTAGATTAAATTAACCGAGAAAATTATCCTCTGCTATTGAGCAAAGGTCAATCGCCAGTGGCGGGTACCAATGTCATTACTTTGTTGCCTTGCCCTACATGATCCTGGTGCAGCAGCATGCCTTCGATCGTTGCTCCAAGCTGAATTTCCAGGGCCCGGTAATATACATCTCCCGACACCCTGGCTTTGGCTTGTAGTTCAAGATATTCGTCCGCGTATACTGGGCCGACTACGGTGCCATTAATGACCGCATGAGAAACCTGAATTTTCCCCTCGATACTTGCCTGGTCACTCAGCATCAGGGTGCTGGGTTTGTCCCCCGTTGCGGTGATGTTTCCACGAACGTGTCCATCTATGCGCAGGCCGCCACTAAAGTTGATGTCACCCACGACGTGAGTACCCGTGCCGATGAGCGAATCAATCTGGTTTTGGGGTTTGTTGGTTTTTTTTCCAAACATTTTCTTCCTCCTTTACGAGGGTAGATTCACGACTTGTGTTAACTTCGACTGCGCTACGCCGTTTTCGAATACCCGTACCTGCAGGCTCTCCACTACGGCGTCTGGCTGCAACCGGAAGCTTTTCTCCACACGCTGGTAAAACTTGAAGCTGACATTAAATGTCTTTGAAGAGCCCTCGCCAGGAAGAGGCATGGCCACCTTACCCCCATTCTGCCGCAAATTGACTGTGAATTCCAGACTGCCCTGAAAATCCTTGGTACGCTGTCCACCCTGCACCAGCAACAGGCTGTAGCGATATTCTCCAGGGGATTGTCCCCGCCCCAGTTTGAAATGGTATACGGAAATTCCATTACCCGCCATTCCGCTACCTGACATGAAGCTCTGGAAGAATGCCAAGTCTTCCTTCAATCGGATGTTCTCGTCCCCCAGAGTCTTGACCTGCTTGACAAGATCGTCGCGCGCTGCAAGCTCCATCTGTGCGCGGCGTTCAAGCCCGATTGCTCCTATGCGCAGCGCTTCATTATCCTGCTGTAACTGCATGTTCGATTTAGACAATCGATCCAGTTCCTGGGTTACTCCATTCATGTCAAAATTTGCAAACTTGCGCCCGGCGTCGTATATACCCCAAGATAACCCCAGTGCCAGCGCCAGCCCGGCAACGACAGCAATTGCCAACCACCGCAGATACCATGGGAAATGTGGACGCACCGCCACTCGCGGCGCGGATATGCCAAATTTTCTTTTAAGCGATTTAATTATTACCATCAGGTCATGCTACATGGTTACGACGCATTCAAGGTAGCAATGGAGCATGATCGATGCCAAGAGTTTCCGGTAGGCCAAACATGAGATTCATGTTCTGCACCGCCTGCCCCGCCGCACCCTTGACCAGATTATCCGTTACCGATAGTACCACTACCATGTCGCCTCCCTGGGGGCGATGCACCGCAATGCGGCAGAGATTGGAGCCGCGTACTGAGCGGGTTTCGGGATGGCTGCCCGCGGGGAGCACATCAACAAACGGTTCGTTGGCATAACGCTGTTCAAACAGAGCCTGTAAATCAGTATCTGTGGTAAGTCTGGCATAGAGTGTAGCGTGTATGCCCCGGATCATTGGGGTGAGATGCGGTACGAACGTAAGTCCGACCGGCTTTTCTGCCATATTGGACAGCCCTTGTCTGATTTCTGGCAGATGGCGGTGACCCGGTACCCCATAGGCCTTGAAATTGTCAGAAGCTTCGGCAAACAACGTGTGTACTTCTGCCTTACGTCCCGCACCGGAAACGCCGGATTTCGCATCGGCGACAAGATGATCCACATCTACTATGCCGGCCTCGATCAAGGGAAGAAAACCCAGTTGCACTGCAGTGGGATAGCAGCCGGGATTCGCCACCAACCGGGCTTTCTTGATCCTATCTCGATGGATCTCAGGCAGGCCATAGACAGCCTCTGCCACCAGTTCCGGACAGGCATGGGGCATACCGTACCACTTCTCCCATACCGCCACATCCTTGATGCGGAAATCGGCAGCCAGATCTATCACCCGCACTCCTGCATCGAGCAACGATTTGGCCTGTTGCATGGCAATGCCATTGGGCGTGGCGAAGAACACCACGGCGCATTCCTCCAGCGCAGCTTCGGCCGGGTCACAAAATTTGAGCGCCACTCGTCCACGCAAACTGGGAAACAGATCTGCCACGGACATACCTGCTTCCTGGCGTGAGGTGATTGCCTGTATCTGCACCGCAGGGTGCTGCGACAGAATGCGTAACAACTCGACGCCGGTGTATCCGGTTCCGCCAACGATACCAACTTTAATCATGGAATCCCCATGGTTTTGCGGGGTGAGCAGCGTTCATGCTGTATTCTGCCCGTCTTGCCGCTTTGCAGGAAAAAAATCAGTCCACCGATTATAAGCAACAAACAAAAAAGCCGCCAGAAGCGGGCGGCTTTTCCGGTATATGCGAAAGACTTATCGCTTGGAAAACTGCTTGCGCCGACGCGCTTTGCGCAAACCGACTTTTTTCCGCTCCACCTCACGCGCATCGCGTGTAACCAGGCCAGCCTTGCTTAATACGGGTTTGAGCGTGGCGTCGAAATCAATCAGCGCCCGAGTAATGCCGTGGCGTACTGCTCCAGCCTGACCTGATTCACCGCCCCCGTGGATATTAATCATGATGTCGAAGGTCGCAAGATTTCCGGTTAATTCCAACGGTTGACGAACCACCATGCGGCCAGTTTCGCGGGAAAAATATTCGTCCACTGGCTTGTCGTTGACCGTAATCGTACCTTTGCCGGGTTTGAGGAATACCCGTGCTACGGCGCTTTTGCGCCGGCCAGTACCATAATTATAATTTGCACTCATATGTTAAGTTCGGACCTCGAGTTGTCGCGGCTGCTGTGCCGCGTGGGGGTGGGTGGCGCCGGCATAAACTTTCAGCTTCTTCAGCATGGCGTAGCCTAGCGGACCCTTAGGCAGCATACCCTTGACCGCTTTCTCCAGTGGCCGCCCGGGAAAGCGCGCATGCATTTTGGTGAAATTGGTCTGGTAAATGCCGCCGGGGTAGCCGCTATGCCGGTAGTATATTTTGTCTTCCGCTTTGTTGCCGGTTACTCGCAGTTTGTCGACATTGACCACGACGATAAAATCGCCGGTATCCACATGGGGAGTGAATATAGGCTTATGTTTACCGCGCAGACGGTGTGCGATCTCGGCCGCGAGGCGTCCCAGCACCTTGTCGGTTGCGTCGATCACGAACCAGTCGTGTGTTACTTCATGTGGTTTAGCTGAAAAGGTTTTCACAAAGCCTGCCTGCATGTTCAAAGAAAGCCGCAAATTCTATGCCAGACCCGAGTGAATGTCAAACACTACCCTGCTTTTTGGCCTAGATGCTCAGTGCTGCGCTCGTGGTCAATGCTCTATCAGTAAATTACTCTGACGTTTTCCGTCTGGAAATGTGCTGACAGCGATTGCAGTAGATTGTCATGCAGGCTCACGCGCCAGGCATCACCCAGCTCAAGTTCACACATTGCACCCTGGTTGCGGTAAACCACCGATACCGGACAATAATAATGGTTATCGCTCCCATTTTTAGCAGCATTATCCGGATTGCCAGTACTACGATAAGGCGCAAGTAATTCTTTAAGCTTGCCGGCGTTTGCCAGCCCATGGCAGTGTAGTTTCATACTTTTGGCATAACGTGAGCGGGCGTCAGCAAGATCATACAATTTGTCAGCGATAATGCGTAGTCCACTGCCACTTTCCTCGTCGCCTCCTCTGCTGTTTACCTTGACCTCCGCCAGCAGTAATTGGTCTTCCTTCAGCCAATTGCGGAGGGATTCAAACAGTTCGCTGTACACCACCATCTCGACCCGTGCGTGACCATCATCCAGCACGATCACCCCCATCTTGCCTCGCCGGGTCATCTGTGTGCGGATGGCGTAGATGACACCTGCCAGAAGTTGTGGTTCTCTCTGGGGATACAACCGGTCCAGCCGGGTGCGCACGAAATGTTTCAACTCATCCGCATAAGCATTAAACGGGTGGCCACTTAAATAAAATCCCAGCGCCAGTTTCTCGTTCTGCAGCTTCTCCTTCTCCAGCCACTGTGGCACATCAACCAAGTGGGGTTGTTCTGCTGCCCCGTCGCCTTCGCCGAATAAACTTACCTGGTTGGCCGTACGGCTGATCTGTTCGGCAGATTCCAGTGCGATGCCAACCGACGCCAGCAGGCTTGCGCGGTGAGTATTAACGGAATCAAACGCCCCGGCACGGATGAGTGATTCCACCACGCGGCGGTTAACGATGCGTTTGTCCACCCGACGGCAGAAATCGAATAAATCCGTGTAGGGACCATCCCGATCACGCGCCTTGATGATGGAGATTATCGCCGATTCTCCGGTCCCCTTTATTGCTCCCAAACCATAGCGTATGGTTTTTTCGTCCATAGGTACGAAGCGATAACCAGACAAGTTAACGTCGGGCGGCAGGATGGTGAGGCCATTGGCAATACCGTCCTCAAAGAATGAGTGTACTTTGTCGGTGTCGTCCATATCGGCCGACAGGGTGGCGGCCATGAATTCCGCCGGGCAATGTGTTTTGAGGTAGGCGGTCTGAAATGCAATCAGGGCATAAGCTGCCGCGTGCGATTTGTTAAAACCGTAGCCTGCGAACTTTTCCATCAAACCAAAAAGCTCTGCCGCTTTGCGTTCAGACAAATCATTCTTGATTGCGCCGGCGACAAAGATATCCCGTTGCTGCGCCATTTCCTCGACTTTTTTCTTGCCCATCGCCCGTCGCAGCAGGTCGGCGCTGCCCAGACTATAACCGCCTATCACCTGGGCGATTTGCATCACCTGTTCCTGGTAAATCATCACGCCGTAAGTGGGACCGAGTATGGGTTGCAAGCGCGGATCAAGATAGTCCACCCGCTTGCCATGTTTTCGTTCTGTAAATTCAGGGATCAAATCCATCGGTCCCGGGCGATACAGCGCGACCAGCGCGATGATATCTTCGAAACAGTCTGGTTTGGCCTTCTGCAGCAGATCTTTCATGCCGCGCGATTCAAACTGGAACACTCCCACGGCGTTGCCTTGTCGCAACAACGCATAAGTAGCAGGATCGTCCAGAGGAAGATTTTCCAAGCGGAAGAGTTCGGAATCTGCAATTCCGGGTTGAGTAGTATCCTGACCAGCACCGGTTTTGGTAGGGTCGATCTTTTGTTCCCTCCCCCCCGCATCCCGTTGTCTGATGTATCTGACAGTCCAGTCAAGTATGGTCAGGGTGCGCAGCCCCAGGAAATCGAACTTCACCAAGCCGATTTTCTCTACATCGTCTTTGTCCAACTGGCTTACTGCCGAATTGCCTGACTCCGCGCAGTAGATCGGGCAGAAATCCGTGATCTTCCCCGACGCGATCAGTACTCCGCCAGCGTGCGTTCCGACATTGCGGGCAATCCCCTCCAGGCGTTCAGCCAGCTCCAGCAGGTCACGCACCCCCTCCTCTTGTTGCACGCGCTGGTTCAATTGTGGTTCTATTTCACGTGCCTTTTTCAGGGTCATGCCGAGTTCAAACGGCACCAACTTCGCCAACTGATCGACAAAGTTGTAAGGCAGATCCAGCACTCGCCCGACATCACGCACTACTGCTTTTGCCGCCATGGTACCGAAAGTGACGATTTGTGAAACGCTCTCGGCGCCATATTTCTGTTTCACGTATTCGATCACATGTTCGCGCCCGTCCTGACAGAAATCGATATCAAAGTCCGGCATGGACACCCGCTCCGGATTGAGAAAGCGCTCAAACAGCAAATCGTAACGCAGGGGATCCAGGTCAGTAATGCCAAGAGAGTATGCGACCAGAGAGCCCGCGCCGGAGCCTCGCCCCGGACCTACCGGCACTCCGTTTTGCTTGGCCCAGTTGATGAAGTCGGCGACGATCAAAAAATATCCGGCAAATCCCATCTGGATGATGGTGGACACCTCGAAATCCAGTCGTGCACGATATTTCGGTATTTGCGCATTGCGCCAGACAGCATCAGGGAAGAGCGCCTGCATGCGTTCTTCCAGGCCCGCCAGAGCTTGATCGTGCAGATATTGTTCCAGGCTTTCGTTATGGGGAGTAGGGAATAGTGGCAGGCGGTTGACGCCCAATTCCAGTATGAGATTGCAGCGCTTGGCGATCTCCACGCTGTTGGCGAGTGCCGCCGGAATGTCGGTGAATAGCTCTGCCATTTCTGCCTGGGTCTTGAAATACTGCCGTTCAGTGAAATTCTTTGGGCGGCGGCGGTCACCCAGCACGTAGCCCTCGGCGATGCATACCCGCGCCTCGTGTGCCTTGTAATCGTCAGGACTCAGAAACTGCACCGGTTGTGTCGCCACCACCGGCAGATGTAGGGCTGATGCCAGCACCAGTGAACGCTGCACAAGAGCCTCTTCATTGGCGGACCCTACGCGTTGTACTTCAATATAAAAGTGTTCAGGGAATAGCTGCGCCCACTCTCGTGCCAGCACTTCGGCTTGAATCAGATTGTTCTGCGTCAAGGCCAAGCCGATATCGCCAAGATGCGCACCGGACAAGGCGATTAATCCATCTGTTCCACTTTCGTTTTTGTTAAGCCAGGATTTGCGGATTTCAGGTCGCCCACGGTGCTGATTCTCACGATAAGCGCGCGACAGCAGGCGGCACAACAGCAGGTAGCCAGGGTAGGACTGACACAACAGCAACAGACGTGCGGGCTTGTCGCGGTCGGTTTCGTTAGTGATCCAGACATCGCAGCCAATGATCGGTTTTATCCCCTTGTCACGTGCCGCCTGGTAAAACTTCACCATGCCGAACAAATTGGAAAGATCGGTCAGCGCCAGTGCCGGCATGCTGTCGACCACCGTTTTTGCCACCGCAGCGTCGATGCGTACGATGCCGTCAACGATAGAATACTCGCTGTGCAGGCGCAGGTGGATGAAAGTGGGAGTGGCAGGCATGGTGTTACAATTCGGTGCCGAGTGTTCTGTATTTAGTTGCGGTTAAATTCGATTTCGTGACTAATTTTCAACTCAACACCAAACGTTAAAAACCGTTTTTAATTCTACACCATGTTGAAAGCTCCCGAACTTTTACTCCCTGCTGGTTCGCTCGACAAAATGCGTGCCGCCTACGCCTTTGGTGCGGACGCGGTTTATGCCGGTCAGCCGCGTTATTCCATGCGTGCCCGTAACAATGAATTCGGGTTGGAGCAGTTGCGCATGGGTATCGCCGAAGCACACGCCATGGGCAAGAAATTTCTCGTTGCCAGCAATATCATTCCGCACAATGCGAAAGTGAAGACTTACCTGGCTGACATGGAGCCGGTGATTGCGATGCAACCGGATGCGCTGATCATGGCCGACCCCGGACTCATCATGCTGGTGCGGGAGAAATGGCCGGAAGTGCCCATACATCTTTCCGTTCAGGCCAATACGGTGAATTATGCGGGGGTAAAGTTCTGGCAGAAAATGGGGCTGACGCGGGTAATTCTGTCACGTGAATTGTCGCTTGATGAAGTCGAACAAATCCGCCAGTTGTGCCCCGACATGGAGCTGGAAGTATTTGTCCACGGCGCATTATGCATCGCTTATTCAGGGCGTTGCCTGCTGTCAGGCTATTTCAATCATCGCGATCCAAACCAGGGCACCTGCACCAATTCCTGCCGCTGGGATTACAAGGTTAAACCGGCCGAAGAGGACGCCAGCGGCGACATACGGCATGTACAAAAAATTGATTTCGATTTCAGTCAGGCGCTGATGCAAGCAAACGGGCAAACGGGCCTGGCCGCCAGTGGAAATGGCGGTGACAAAATCAAACGCCATCCTGCCGCCGATCAGGTTTATCTGATCGAGGAGAAAGAGCGCCCCGGCCAGTTGCTGCCCATCATGGAAGACGAGCACGGCACTTACATCATGAATTCCAAAGACCTGCGGGCGGTGGAGCACGTCGAGCGGCTGGTCAGAATCGGCGTGGATTCGCTGAAAATTGAAGGCCGCACCAAGTCGGTGTATTACGTTGCCCGCACCGCGCAGGTTTACCGCAAGGCAATAGATGATGCGGTGGCAGGGAATCCTCTGGATCCTTCCCTGCTGGGCGAACTGGAGGGGCTGGCTAATCGCGGCTATACCGATGGCTTCTACCAGCGGCATCACGCCAGCGACACGCAAAACTACCTGCGCGGGCACTCGGAATCAAATCGCAGTCAGTATGTGGGCGACATCACCGGCCTCGATGTAGTCAACGGCATGGCCGAAGTGCTGGTGAAAAACCGTTTTCAGGTGGGCGACCGGCTGGAAATCATCCATCCTTCCGGCAACAGGGTGATCGAACTTGCGCGCATGCAGAATCTTGATGGCGAAACGGTCGAGGTTGCACCGGGTAGCGGCTACCGGGTCAAGATTCCTTTGACGGGCAACATCGAGAATGCTTTCGTGGCAAGGCTGCTGTAATTGCGCTCATGGACGTGATCCATGTTTGAAAAGAATGTTTTCGAAACCTGATGTTTCAGCCAACCTGATTGCGGAAGAAGCTGATTATTCTTTCCGGTAGCCACGTCAGCCTGCCGGGGAACGGCGAATTCAGAAATCCGGCGTGTCCTCCCTGTTCAGGGAATTCCAGCGTAACTGCAGATGAAACGTCAGCGTATGCAGGCAGCACGGAGGCGGGCATGAAGGGATCGTTGCGGGCATTGATGACCAGCGTGGGTACCTGGACATGCCTGAGCCATGGCTTGCTGCTGGATTGGCTCCAGTATTCGTCGGTATTGCGAAAACCGTGCAGCGGCGCGGTCACAATGTTGTCGAATTGATATATCGAGGTACATGCGGCTAATGCGGTGGCGTCAAACAAGCCGGGGAAACGAACAATTTTTTCCAGTGCCTTGAGTTTCAGAGTATCAAGAAAGTGGCGGGTGTAGAGCCGGTTGAAGCCAGCATCCAGTGCTTGCCCGGCAGCTGCCAGGTCCAGGGGAACGGAAACTGCCACCGCGCCGGCGAGTATCCGGCAAGCTTGATCGCCTTGCTCACCAAGCCATTTCAGCAAAGCATTGCCACCCAGCGATACGCCGACTACGTAGAGCGGAACGGAGGAGCTATCTTTCCCGTTTTGGTCGCTAATCCGGCGTAATATCCAGTCGATTTCTGCCGAATCTCCGGCATGATAAGCCCGCGGCAATCGATTGGGCGATCCGGAGCAGCCGCGAAAATGCACGACCGCGCCACGCCAGCCACGATCCCGCAGCGCCCCCATGATGCTCAGGACATAATGACTGCACGAGCTGCCTTCAAGTCCATGAAACAACACGACCAGTGGTGTATCAGCAGTGCCGTCCAGCCAGTCGATATCAATGAAATCCCCGTCATCCAGTTCCCAGCGTTCGCGCCGGTAAGCAACCGGAGGCACGGGCAGCAGATAGGGGTAGATGGTTTGCGCATTGCCCCCCGGCAGCCAAGTTGGAGCAACGTAAGGCAACGGGGGTGGCAAACTTTTCAAGTTCGGGTATGTGAGAAGCGACTAAGGCCCGGGTAATTTACCGGACCCTGACATGTTTGGTAGGCCGTGCGAGATTTGAACTCGCGACCAACGGATTAAAAG
>CAKKRD010000013.1:0-7432 GCA_919902515.1 Nitrosomonadaceae bacterium
TAGGCAGGGCATTGAGATCCAGCGCATAGGCAGGATAGGCCCCTGCAAAAAACATCAGCAGGGCCGCCAGCCGGCTCAGGCAGCGCCGCGGACGATAGCTATACGTCAGCTTGCAGCCGCCGGAAAGCCGGACGGCGAACAGTGGCGGTGTTTTATGTGTGAGGGGGTTACGCATAAGCCCAGCTTCTTTGCGATCTTCAAGTCATCTCTAAAAATCATAAATTTGCGAGCATCCGTCGCACCTTCGCGTAATGCCTGCTTACCCTGTTTCGTCGGAATAATTCGTTGCTTACAAAACATGCTTCGTTACGTCTCAAGGTAGCGCCAGTTGAACTCACTACACGGTCACATATTAGATTTCGGATTGGAAACAGTCATGGGACATGACTACATTTTTGTATGGAACAGGTCTACTGTATTAAATAGCCCTGTATAGAACATTCCTGCTATCTTGGTAACAGGAATGTCTTATGCTGAACCATAGAATCAGGCTGACTACTGGGCGGCACGTTGGGCAGTACCTTTGATAGACTGAGAAGAAATCGCCCAACTATTGCGCGTTGATCTGGTTAGCACCGATTTCTCATGCTCCTTTCCTGTCAGAAGGTTGCAGCATTTTGGTAAAACATGAGAACGGGGGTTGGCTGCACCCCGAAGGGAATCGCTTTGGGGTGTACCGGTAATCGAGAGGTTTGCCTAACAGCTAGGGCACATTGGGGGTATCGCGCCGATGGAACTCTGAGGAATGCTCAAATCGAACCTGCATCACCGCTGCTACCGTGCTGGGATACAGGTAATACGAAAGATCACCGAATACATCGAGATCTTCTGCAAATGGCAATAGAAACAGATGTGCCAGGCTATCAATCTGTTGCAGCCTTCAGGGCACTTCTAAAAATTCGTCATTCCGGGCTTGACCCGGAATCCAGATGCTTGGTTTGACTGGATTCCCGCCTGATGAAACTACTAACCACCCGACTAAACTGGCGGCAAAAACCGCCAGCAAAGTCGCTGGTTATTCGCGGGAATGACGATAATCGAATTTTTAGAAGCGCCCTTCACGCAGTAATTCTATGCAAATGGGTTGAACCCAGATAATCCATTAGGTGGCTCTCCGAGCCTACGCGAGCGCTGGTGGTCAGCTTGTGGCCATTTTCGTCGCTTGCTCGGCGTCCATAGACCAAGCTATGGCCTTCTCTCAACCGACAAAACTGTCTCGCAACCTGCCTCACCATCATCTCGCGTCCTAACGGATTATCTGGGTTGAACGCAGCCGCTGGCAGGTAGCCCAGAAGAGAGATTACCGGGTCGTCGTTCCTGGACTCGCCAGTCCGGCCACCAAAGGCGGTAGCCTACGTTTATCAAAGACATCTGAACCGGTAGTCTCGTTTATAACAGAGGGGAGAAATTGAGAAAGACCGCTGCTCGCTTGTGTCGCAACTGTAGTGATGGCTGCCGCTACACTCACCGTCGGAGCCGATCCGTTGAACACTATGACGCTGCCGCCGCCAACAACATTGATCGCATAAGCTCCACTAATTACGCTACCTAACGCAAGCGTATTTCCGGCTGCTGCACCAATACTACTGGCGGATGCAAGGGTGACAAATCCTGCGAGCGAGGCCAGGCCAGTGCCGGTCAACGCCCCGCCTGCACCAACGCCCGTGCCGTTCAGTGTCACCGCTTCATTGCCGATCGCAACATTCGCGATCTGAAGGGTTGCGCCGCTCGCTACCATGGTACCACTGGCCGTTGAACCAAGTGCAGCAGTGTTGGCAGCAACCAGCGTGCCCGCACCCACCGTCGTCAGACCGGTGTAAAGATTGGCACCGGCGAAGGTCAGCATCCCGGCACCGAGCTTGGTCAGCGCGCCAGTGGTGTTGGTGCTCGCCCCCGCCATCGTCAGGTTAGTCGCTGCTGTCGTCACATCAATCGACGAGGTGGTGCCAGCAGTCAAGATAAAGTTGCGGTTGGTCGAAGCGGTCGCACCGGTGTATTGCAAGGTGCCGCCGCCCAGCACCAGGTTCGCGGCAGCGGTAGTAGCCGCACCGAGATTTCCCGTCACGCCGCCGTCGCCGATCGTCGCCACGCTCAGCACCCCGGCATTAATCGTCGTTGCGCCCGTGTAGGTGTTCGTGCCGCTCAAGGTCATCGTGCCGCTCGTGGTCTTGTTCAGGGCAATGCCGTTGCCCGCCAGGATCGCGCTCACTGCCCCGGCCTGCATCTCAAACGTACCGGTGCTCGTCAGCGTCGAGGTCCCCGTGCCGGTGATGCGGCCCCCGGTGGCCACCGTCACCGTGCCCACGCTGTCGCTCTGGTTGAGGCCCAGTGCCAGCACCGCCGTGTCGCCGTCCACCATCACCGCACCAGTGTTGATTACATTGCTCGCCCCATAGGCCAGCGTCCCCGCCGTAATGTTGGTCAGCCCCGTATACAGGTTTGTCCCGCTCAAGGTCAGCGTGCCCGCGCCGTCCTTGGTCAGAGTTCCGCTGGCGGTGCCGATCACGCCACTAATCGTAGTGTTGCCGGCGCCCCCCGCAGTGAGCGGGCGTGCGTTTCCGCTGATTGCACCGGACAGGGTGAGGGTGCCACTGTCAGAATTGATGCGCGCACCTCCCACGCCCAACGTGATCGCGCCGCTCCATGTGTTGTTGGCCAGGTTGCGCAGCGCCCCGGCCCCACCGATGCCGTCGCTATTGAGGGTGAGCGCCTCCGCGCCAATGATGACACCGCTTTGCAGCTCCAGCGCCGCCCCATCGTCCACTGTCACCCCGCCGCCCGTGGTGCCCAGAGCCGTATTGTTCTGAACTCTCACCACGCCCGCACTCACCGTCGTCGCTCCGGTGTAAGTATTAGCCCCCGACAAGGTCAGTGTGCCCGTACCATCCTTGGTCAAGGTTCCGCTGGCGGTGCCGATCACGCCACTAATCGTGGTGTTGCCGGCGCCCCCCGCAGTGAGCGGGCGTGCGTTTCCGCCGATTGCACCGGACAGGGTGAAGGTGCCACTGTCAGAATTGATGCGCGCACCTCCCACGCCCAACGTGATCGCCCCGCCCCAGGTGTTATCGCCGCTCACATTAAGCAGCGCCCCAGTGCCCACGGCACCCGTGCCCCTGATGCTCAGCGCCTCCGCGCCGACGGTGATGCTGCCTTGCAGCTCCAGCGCCGCCCCATCGTCCACTGTCACCCCGCCGCCCGTGGTGCCCAGAGCCGTATTGTTCTGAACTCTCACCACACCCGCACTCACCGTCGTCGCTCCGGTGTAAGTATTAGCGCCCGACAAGGTCAGCGTGCCCGTGCCAGCCTTGGTTAGGGCGCTGGCGGTCGCCGTGCCGCCGTTGGCAATCACCCCGCTCACCACTGCATTTCCGGTGCCGGCGAAGGTGAGCGTGCGGTTCGTGGCGGAGTTGGAGAGATTGATCGCGCCGAAGGTAGTGGTGCCGCTATTGTTGACCGTGAGCGTGGGATTTCCGGCCAACGTGTTGGTAAGCGTGTTGGTGAATGTGAGATCATTCGCGCCGCCCACCGTACTGGATGCCGCCAGCGACACCGCGTTGCTCAGCGTCCGCGACCCACCCGAGGCTGCCACGGTGCCGCCGTTGAGGACGAGCGTACCGGTGCCGAACGCCGCATTGTTGCCGGTGGCCAGCGTGCCAGCGGATGCGGTGGTGGCGCCGCTGTAGGTGTTGGCGCCGGAGAACGTGAGCGTGCCTGCCCCAGCTTTGGTCAGCGCCAACGTACCGCTGCCGTCCTGTAAGATTCCCGAGAACGTCGTCGTGGTGGTGTTGCCCCCAGCCGTCAGCGTCACAGCACCTGCTGCGCCGCTAGTCACCGTGCCGGCGCCGGCCAGCGAGCCAATCATGTCACTGAAGCCGTTGAGGTTGAATGTGGCGCCGCTGGCTACCGTCACGGCGCTGCTTGGGCCCACCGCATTGGTTGCGCCCAGCGCCAAGATGCCCGCACTGATCGTGGTCGCGCCAGTATAGGTGTTAGCTCCCGAGAGCGTGACCGTCCCAGCGTTGGTCTTGGTCAAACCTACCGCGCCATCCAGCTTCGCGCTCACCGATCCAACCTGCATGTCATAGGCCGTCGTTGAGGTCAGTGTCCCGGTCGTTCCCGTGATTGAGCCAGAGAGCAACTGCACTCCGGTCACCGTTTCATTTTTGGTGTTGATGTCGAACGTGCCGCCGTTCACCACGATGCTCGAACCGTCGGCCAGCTTGTTGCTATTCTCAAGCGTCACCGTGCCCGCGTTGATCGTCGTCGTTCCGGTGTAGGTGTTATTACTCGAAAGCGTGAATGTGCCGGCACCGTTCTTCACCACCGATGTGGTGCCAGATATTACTCCCGCTTGCATCGCGTTCCCGGTGGCGTTCAGCGTGAGTACCCCCCCGAATAAATCCACGTTTCGCAGATTAGTGATCGTGGTCGCCGCATTAAGGGTGAGAGTGAGCGCGGCCGCAGCTGAGGTAATGTTGCCGGGCGAAGGGTTACCGTCAAACGAGATACCCCCCTCTGCGGTCAGTGTCAGTGTGCGCGCACTGGCACCGGTATAAGCGATGGGATCGGCAACCGTAATATTGCCCGTATTGCCTGCTGTGGATGTCGTATTGACGGTAACATTTGTGTTCGCGAGCGCATTGAGTAAAGTGGTAATGTTCAAGACTGCCGTTGCCGGATTACCGGTTAGCGCAAAGCAGGGTCCGGCCGCCGGGCAAGTCCCATTCGCTGTCGCGCCAGTGCTGATCGTAATATCAGTGGGATCAAGCAGCAGCATGCCCGCAGCGCCCAACAGCGCCGACGTATCCACTGCACCACTGAAATCCAGCCACTTCTTGCCGGAGACTTCCACGAATCCGCCATCACCGCCGTTCTGACCGCCGCGCGCACTAGTCTGCCCGTAGAAACGCGTGGTGTTATCGGCCCAGACGATGACCCTGCCGCCGTTGCCGTAGGTAAGAGCGTCAGCGTTGATGATTGCGTTCTGATCAACATAGGTGAAGGTTGCGTTCTGAATGGCCGCATTTCCTTCGGCAGAGCTCAGGACAGGCCTACCTTGGAAATCGCCCCCCACCAGGACAGTGCCGCCGCCCGCGTCGCCCGATGCGTCGAGATTCGCCCCGGTGAACAGGCCCACCTTGTCACCCAGTACCTGGATGCTGCCACCCGTCTCACCCGCGTTCCTGCCGGAGGCATCCAGCGTACCGGAGACGCTGACGATGCCTTCGTTGCCGCCACCCAGCCGGATCGCGCCGTTGACGCTGGCGATCGATTGCGCCCGGATCACGCCTGCGTTGTTGACCACGGTCGCCGCCAGATCCCCCTCGGCCCTGGCCGCCAGGATCACCGTGCCGCCATCAGCCTGGATCAGGTGCCGGTTCTCGACCAGCGCACGTAGCGCTGACTGATCGACCGCCAGATTCACCAGCCGGTCACCGAAGAAGTCCAGTGTGATCCGTTCGCCCGCACCCAGCGCCACCGTGCCGAGGCGGGCGGTGATGGTGCCTTCGTTGCGTACTTCGGGAGCAAGCAATGCGATATAGCCGCCTTCAGCAGCAGTCAGCATGCCTTGATTGATCACGGCCGCAGTGGAGCCGTTCCTGAGGAAGGTGTATTTGCCGGCAAGGAAGTCGGCGTCCGACAGGCTCATGGTGGAGGCGACCAGCCCGCCCACATTCACTTGGGCGTTGTGGCTGAACAATACGCCGCTGGGATTGAGCAGGAATACCTGGCCGTTGGCATTGAGCTGGCCGAAGATCTCGGAGGCGCCCGCCCCGGCAGCCACACGGTTGAGCGCTACCGAGCTGGCCGAGGGCTGGTGGAAGTTGACTTGGGCGTTGGCGCCGATGTTGAAAGAATCCCAGTTGAGGCTGGCGTTCTGGCTGCTCTGGTTGATGTCCAGGCGGTTGTCGTTCTGCACCATGGCGGCGGTACCCACCGCAACTGAGCCGCCATTAGGCAGGGCATTGAGATCCAGCGCATAGACCGGATTCACCCCCACCAGCAACATCAGCAGTCCGCTCAAGTGCCGCCGCAGACGCAAGGAATAAGTCAGGATATAAGCTGATTTACCTTGTTTCATCGAAACAATTTGTTTCTTATAAAGCATGCCTCATTACATCCCAAGGTAGCGCCAGTTGAACTCACTACACGGTCACATATTAGATTTCGGATTGGAAACAGTCATGGGACATGACTACATTTTTATATGGAGCAGGCCTACCGTATTAAATGGTCCCGCATAAAACCTTTCTGCTATCTTGGTAGCAACAATGTCTTATGCTGCACCATAGAATCAGGCTGACAACTGGGCGGCAGGTTAAAGACGACTAACTTCTTTGCTGTCTTCAGAGTGCTTCAAAAAATCGCCCCCGATATCCTTTATGCTCCTGTTTGTCATATTTTATGGTGTAGGGCCATGAAATATATGAGGGCTACTTTTTAGGTATTAAAAATAGGGGAATTGCTTAGCTCATTTTCCCTCTCGGAAGAGAGCAAGGTTTTTGTAAAACATGAGAACAGGAGCCGCCTATGCACCAAGAGAGAATCCTATTTTGGGTGCGCTTGTATATTAAAAATAAGAGAATTCCTTATCCCTATTTTTCTATCAGAAAGGGCCGTGTTTTGGTAAAACATGAGAACGGGGACTGACTGCATCCCGAGGGAGATTGCTTTGGGATGTGCCTGCGGTCTGAGGGGTCTGGCTAACAACTAGCGCGCATTAAGGCAGCGCATTGATGGAGACTCTGGGAGATACTCATACCAGCGCTACTGCGTACGGGTACAGGCGTTACGAAAGATCGCAGAATACATCGAGATATTCTGCAAATGGCAATAGAAACAGGCGCGGCCAGGCTATCAATCTGTTGCAGCCTTCACGCAGTTTCTATGCAAATGGGTTGAACGTATCCGCTGGCAGGTAGCCCAGAAGAGAGATTACCGGGTCGTCGCTCCTGTGTTTGCCAGTACGGTCACGAGAGGTGGCGGTGCACTAAACCCGCCCGAACCGCTAGTCGCGTCAACAGCAAATTCGGGAGGGCCGCCGCTCGCTTGTGATGCGACCGTGGCAATGGCCGACTCCATCGCGATCGATGGAGATACTTTCAGCGCACCATTCCAGTAGGTGATGTAATAGTTACTTGAAAGGAAAGTGCCGCCGGTGGCGCTGTTAATCGTGATGGCGTAAGGACTGCCGGCTACACTCGCCGTCGCCACTGTACCGAGACTGGCTAATGTGACGCTACCGACCGTTTCACCACCTTGCAAACCACCCGATGTGAATTCACTCCCGTTAAAAGTCAGGATATCGCCGAAAGTCTTGAAGACATTGTTGGCCGTGATCGTCAGGCCGGCTGGCGTGATGTCAGCCAGCGTAAGGGCGCTGCTGTTGACCGTGTAGTTGCCCGCATCAAGACCCGACAGACTCAGCCCC
>CAKKRD010000013.1:7532-7901 GCA_919902515.1 Nitrosomonadaceae bacterium
TCACGGTCTTGTTGTTGGCCACGTTCTTGTTGCTGAAGGTGGCCGTGCCGCCACTGTAGGTGATGTCGTCACCAACAATTGCACCGATGAGCGTACGACCGGTGATCAATGCTGCCGTGGTCGCATCATAGATCTTGTTCGCTGCGGTCACGTTGCCCGTGATTGCCAGCGCACTGATGTCAGCCAGTGTGGTGGCGCTGCTGTTGACCGTGTAGTTGCCCGCATCAAGACCCGACAGACTCAGCCCCGTCGCCGTCACGGTCTTGTTGTTGGCCACGTTCTTGTTGCTGAAGGTGGCCGTGCCGCCACTATAGCTCACCGTGTCCCCAGTGAGCGCGCCGCTCAGCGTGCGGGTCAGAATCGTCGCCG
>CAKKRD010000013.1:8001-10058 GCA_919902515.1 Nitrosomonadaceae bacterium
CGTCGTTCGCGTTGTACACCTTGTTGTCCGCCGTGATGCTGCCGCTGATTCCCAGCGCCGTGATGTTGGCCAGTGTGGTGGCGGTGTCGTTGACCGTGTAATTGCCCGCATCAAGACCCGACAGACTCAGGCCCGTCGCCGTTACGGTCTTGTTGTTGGCTACGTTCTTGTTGCTGAAAGTGGCCGTGCCGCCGCTGTAGGTAATGTCGTCACCTCCAATTGCGCCGATGAGTGTGCGGGTCAGGATCGTCGCCGCGTCGTTCGCGTTGTACACCTTGTTGTCCGCCGTGATGCTGCCGCTGATTCCCAGTTTGCCGATGGTCAGCGTACCGGTTACATAACTCGGCGCAGCATAGCCCAGTTGCAGTTGACCCAATGCGCCTGATGCAGTCAAGGTATGGTCTGCCGCAGTCAGAAAGCCGGAAGTCGCGACAACGCCGTCGTCTGCAACAGTGGCCTGCGTACTTAACGCCTGTAATGCGGTATCACCGTTTACACCGGTGACTGTAGTGGTATAAGCCGGTATGGAGTCGCCGTAGGTGATGGCTGTCGGACTGTTGGCGGTGATGGTGAGTGTGGGCTGTTCACGATAGATCGCATAGCTACCCGTGCCTAGAACCGTACTATAGTTGGCGTTCGCCTCATCGCTGTTATAGCGGAATCTACCGCTGCCGGAACCGATCAATGCGGCAAGGCCTGTGCTGTCGGAAATACTGCCTGAATAGAGGGTAGCCCGTCCTCCCGCTCCAGTGCTGATGGTTGGGCTGCCGCTAATGATGATATTGCCGCCTGTGGATGTGCCCGCTGCAGTGTCTTTGCCTGCATTAAGAGTTATGGCGCTGGCTGTCGCGTTAGTTGTAGAAACATTTTGAGAAACCGTCAAGTCGCCGGTTTGGGTGCGCACATCAACCAAACCGGTGGCGATAATGCCGCCAATATTGAGCGCATTCGCATCCACGAGCGAAACGTCTTTTCCGCTCGTCACGACCACAGTCCCGAAGTCATTGGCGGCATTCATGAGCGTGATGTTGTTGTTTGCACCCACCGCCGCCAGGGTCGTGGTTCCCAATCCGATGATCGCTCCGGATTGCGTAATCGCACCAGTCGCCGCAGTAAGCCCTATGGCGCCAGTACCAACGGACGACATTCCCGGCCCGAGATTTACCGCCCCGGCGGTATTGATAAATGCGCCCCCGTTATTCGTGTTGAAGGTGAGATTGGTGACTGCGACATCGATGGCGTTGTTGCCGCCCGCGGCGCCGATGCCGCCCGCCGCGTTTCTCGCATTAAGGTTTAGACTGGCCGCCGTGATTGTCCGTCCGGTGGTGTTGCCGTCGGTAAACGACCCCGCATTGAGGGTGACGGTCTTGGCGCCGAAGTTGACTGCGTTGCCGATGGTCATGGCTCCCGTGCTCGCCGCTACATCTCCAATCACAATAGAGCCGACGCCCGTCACGCCACCGGCCAAGTCGGTAACTTCCGTTGCGTTCAGATCAAAGGCTGAAGCGCCCGCCAACGACATCGCCGTGCCGGCAGTAAACGGCTTGAGCGTCAGCACGCCCGTGGTCTGAAAAGCGTTACTTCCAGTGTTGGCCGCGATGCTCACAGTATCGGCCGTGAGGGTGATGGCTCCGCTGCCTGCGGTAATGTCCACGTTGTTCTGCGAAAAGCCGGCGGTTCCGGTACTGATCGATACCGGCCCGTTGCTCGCACTGGTGTTGATGGAACCACTGACCGTAACGGGATTGTTGCCATTCGTCAGCGTGAACCCGGCCGGAGCGATGATGGCACCGATATTGACGATGTTGTTGCTGGCGGTCCCAAGGTTCAGTTGGGATGCCGTGCCGGTCAAGGTCGCGATGAGCGTATTCGCGGTAACTGCACCCGACTGAGTGACCGAATCACCTGCAATTACCGTCAGGTTGTTGGCGGTGCTGATGGTGCCGAGCTGAATCGCGTTCAGATCCATGAGCTGGATCGCGTTGGCACCAGTGTTGCTGGCCGACACCGCACCCGTGAAGTTGTTGCCGGCGTTGCTCAGCGTGATCGCATTGGCC
>CAKKRD010000013.1:10158-70376 GCA_919902515.1 Nitrosomonadaceae bacterium
GCGACACCGCACCCGTGAAGTTGTTGCCGGCGTTGCTCAGCGTGATCGCATTGGCCCCCGCGGTGATGCTCGAGGTGCCCACCACGGTCAAGGCATTGGCCTGCGTCACCGCCCCACCCGTAGTGAGCGAGAGGCTCCCTGAGACCGCCGAAGTCCCGCCGTTGCCGAAGGCAAAGGCGTTCGCATCATTCAGCGTCACATTATTGCCGCTCACGATGCGTACCGCACCGGCGAAGTCATTGCCCGCATCGCTCAGGGTGATGTTATTGGCCGCGCCCGCAGTCAGCGATACTCCGCCTGCCCCAGCCGCCTGAATGATCGGCCCGGCCTGCGTAATCGCACCTGCGGCTGTCACCGCGAGCGTGCCGCTGCCCACGCTGGAAGCCCCCAGCACGATCGCGTTGGCGTCGCGCACCGCGACGTTGTTCACACCACTATTGTTCAGCGACACCGCACCCGTGAAGTTGTTGCCGGCGTTGCTCAGCGTGATCGCATTGGCTCCTGCGCTGAAACTGGACGTTCCACCGACCGTAATCGCCTCGGTTTGAGTAACTGCACCCCCCGCTGTTAATGTGATATTGCCCGTCCCTGAATTGATCCCGACGAGACCGCCCAAGGCCGCCCAGCCAATCACCAAGGCATTGGTTTCGTTAATGAAGATGGAGTCACCTTGGGTTCGTGCCTCCAGATTGGCAACCGTGGTGTTAATCACGTTGCCTGCTCCCGTCGCGCCGATAACCCCGGTAGTATTGGAGGCATTGCTAATGTCGAGTGCAACGGAAGCTGCGGTAATCAGCGAAGTTGCGGTACGGAGAACGTCGCTGCCAACCGTCTGCCCACCTTGGGTGATCAGGACGTTACCAGTGGTCGTGAGATTGGATATCGTGATATCGCCACTGGTGTTATTGGTCGTGGGGCCGGTGCTCATGGTGAGCGTGATGTTGGCCACGCCAGTGTTGATGGTCACTCCATTTGCCATCGTGATTGCTGCGGCGCCCGCATTACGACTGGCGTCGACCACTCCATTTGCAACGGTTGCATTTGCAACCGCAACAAAAGCGCCATTATCAGTAGTGATGCTATTGTTGATGAGAATACTCCTGCCAGCTTGCAGGGTTAATATCCCATCATTACCCGCAGTATTTCCTGTGTTAATGGCCTCATTGACGGTAATATCGTTGTTCGCCTGTAGCGTGACAGCCGTGCCGCCACTCGTGATGGCAGTGATCAAATCAGCGTCGAAGGTCGCATCGGCCCCCGAGTTTTCGGCGAATTGGTCATTCGTTGCTACGGCACTAGCTCCCCCGTTAGCAATGATGATGTTCTTTGGGTCAAACAACACTCTGCCCGCCAGCCCATGAGGCGCGCTCGCGTCCACCATTCCCCTGAATACGAGACTCTCCTTTCCCGATACCTCTACAAATCCGCCGTCACCACTCTGCGCCCCGCCTCGCACACTGATACTGCCGTAATCTCGCGTGACGTCATCCGCCCACACAATCACCCTGCCGCCGTTGCCGTTGGTGACGGCATTGGCATTGATGCTGACACCCTCACCGACATAGGTGCGGAAGGCGTTTTGCACGTTAGGGTTTTTCCCCTGGAAATCGCCACCCACCAGAACCGTGCCGCCGCCAGCATCACCCGATGCGTCGAGATTCGCCCCGGCGAACAGACCCACCTGGTCGCCCAGCACCTGGATGCTGCCGCCTGTCTGGCCGGCGTCCTGGCCGGAGGCATCGAGCGTACCGGACACACTGACGATGCCTTCGTTGCCACCACCCAGCCGGATCGTGCCGTTGACGCTGGCGATCGATTGCGCCCGGATCATGCCTGCGTTGTTGACCACGGTCGCAGCCAGGTCCCCTTCGGCCCTGGCAGCCAGGATCACCGTGCCGCCGTCAGCCTGGATCAGGTGCCGGTTCTCCACCAAGGCACGCAGGGCTGATTGATCCACCGCCAGATTCACCAGCCGGTCACCGAAGAAGTCCAACGTGATCTGTTCGCCCGAGCCCAGCGCCACCGTGCCGAGGCGGGCAGTGATGGTGCCTTCGTTGCGTACTTCGGGAGCGAGCAATGCGATATAACCGCCTCCGGCGGCAGTCAGCGTGCCTTGATTGATCACGGCAGCAGAGGAACCGTTCCTGAGGAAGGTGTATTTGCCGGCGAGGAAGTCAGCGTCCGACAGGCTCATGGTGGAGGCCACCAGACTGCCTACATTCACCTGGGCGTTCTGACTGAAAAATACGCCGTTGGGGTTGAGCAGGAATACCTGGCCGTTGGCGTTGAGCTGGCCGAAGATCTCGGAAGCTCCGGCCGAGGCAGCAACGCGGTTGAGTGCTACCGAGCTGGCCGAGGGCTGGTGGAAGTTGACCTGGGCATTGGCGCCGATGTTGAAGGTATCCCAGTTGATGCTGGCGTGCTGGGTGGTCTGGTTGATGTCCAGGCGGCTGTCGCTCTGCACCATGGAAGCGGAACCGACCGCAACCGAACCGCCATTAGGCAGGGCATTGAGATCCAGCGCATAGGCAGGATGTACTCCCACCAGAACCATCAGCAGCCCGCTCAGGTAACGCCGCAGGCGCAAGGAAAAAGTCAGGATATAAGTCGACTTACCACCGCCGGAGAATCGAGCACCGGAAAGTGACAGTGTCCTGCGTGTGAGGGCTTTACTCATAAGACCAGCTTCTTCATTGTCTTTGATAATTTCTATAAACCGCTCTCAATGTCCTTAATCACTACGTTTGTCATATTTTACACCGCGTGAGGATAAAATATAAGGATATTACTTATTAGTTTTTAAGAAAATGGCTTAGTTCTCTTAGTTCTTTTTCTTGCTCCGCCTATTCAGGCTGGAGAAAACACCGATGACCCTGTAAAACTTGACAGCACGCAAGCACGTCACCTTCTTTGGCAGACTGCGAAGAAATCTCCCAGCCGTTGCACGATGATCTGGTTGGCATCAATTGCTTCTTTCCAGTTAAAACTTGCGGACTGAAACATAATGAATAACCCAGTGAGCATATTTTCAACCCGGCCAAGATGCAGGTAAATAGAGGTTCTTCCAAATAGTCGGTAGGACTTCATCCAGTAACTATGTAGGAAGAATTCCTATACACACGTGTCATGGTTTTTCTTGCCCTCAACAATCGGAACCACTCCTTAAAAAAATCATCCTCCCAGGTGAGTTGTAAAGCATTTGTCATGCCAGATAGGTTGCCCCTCCATTGAAATTGACAAACGAAAGGAAACGTATTGGAATCAATGTGTTTCCTGATTTAGAAGACCCAGGGAAAGATACCGTCTGCTGCCATGGAAATCGTGCGGCAGTTCTTGCCTTATGCGGCAAAAACCGGCGATACATACTGCGGAGGATTTATTCGGAGGTTTTCTGGAACATGGTGGCGGATGCGCTATGCTTGCCCGCCTTGAAGCTGCTACGGCTAGAAATGCTTGACCACATGCAACCACACCCGCGGGCTAAGTCTGGCGTTGTCGACATCGTGGCCGTTCATGCTGCGCCCCGGATTGGTGCCGATACGTTGTGCGATGCCGAAGCGAACCAGGAAATTTCCGGGCGAACTCCAGTTGAGACCGAGGCCGTAGCCGGAAAGCCCGTAGCGGTTTTGGATGAGCGTATTGGCCCCTTGCCAGCCGTCCCATGGGTTGCGATGCAAACGGGTTTCGCCATGGTCGAAGAAAGGAGCAATCTGCAGGCTCTGGGTCAGGTTATAGCGCAACTCCATGTTGAGCAGCATGCTCTCGTCGCCAAAAGCTTCACCTTGCGGATAGGCACGCACGCCCAGCGGGCCGCCAAGGGAGATTTTCTCTGAAGAATCGAGGTTCTTCGAAGCGATCTGACCGGAAAATGACGTATAAAAAGAAAACTTTTCACTGAGTTTTTGCAGGCGCACCAACGAGTAGGAGAGTTTCTGGTAGCCGCCGTGAGTACGCGCTGTCGCGCTGTCGGCAATACGATCCGCCGTCCATCCATTGAGACTCACATTCCCGGTGGAAAGCGCAAGACCGAAAGTGTTCAGCCCGCCGCCGCCCACAAAATCCTGGCTGTCGCCCTGGATGCCGAACACACCGACATCGACTTTCTTGTCGCTGGTAGGGCCAGTGATGGTGGCATTGAAGAAATGCCTGTGATCATAGGCTGAGGTGCCGTAAAGGCTGAAATCGCGGCGGCGAACTATGGGATACAGGGCGTTTGCACTGGCCACTTGCGCGCTGCCGTGAACCTGCAGGGCGGCGAAATCACAGCACAGTTCGTAGCGCATCTCGGAGTAGGCGGCACCCATTTTCAATCCCGTAGTGCCAACCGGAGTCAGATAGGCGACACGGCCGTGGCGGACACCGGAAGAATCCGCCACGCGCAGGCTAAGCTGGTCACCACGACCGAGCGCATCGTTCAGGTTGAGCGCCGCACCTATACGCATTGCGCCGGAAAACTTGTTGCCGTAATTATCGAAATCGACGTGGCCGGACAAGCGCGGGCCTTGCGTCACTTCGGTCGTCAACAACGAAGTGCCGACCGTTGCGCCGGGGGAAAGCACGGAGCGCACCTTGACACCCGGCAAGTCGTTCAGCAGCAGCAGACCGCGCTCCAATTCATCCTTGCGGATCAAGCCATCGGCCGGCAGCGCGGAGCGCAGCGTTCCTTCCACGACACTGTCCTGCAAGCGCACGTCACCAATCGGCTTGACGCTGATGCGATCGACTTTGCCTTCCAACACAATGATTTCGACGATACCGTCGTTGATATCCTGTGCCGGGATATAAGCCCGTGCGACAAAATAGCCGTGGTCGCGGTAGTAGCGGGTAATGATGTCGGCGGCTCGCCACAGGTCGGCGAGGGACAAGTCTTGATCGACGAAATCCTTGAGCAGAGGCAGCAACTCTGCTTCGGGAAAGACTGTGATACGGCTGATGCGAAAACCCTTGACCGAAAAGCGGGCAGTTTCTGGCGCCGCCATGGCTGGCCGTTCCGCTTCTTCGATCAGTGGGGTATCGGGCTGGCGCCGCGGCTCGCTGGGAAAACGGCCGCGCTCGATGTCCCGCTGCAACTGCCCGGCATCTGGAAGTACTTGCGCGAAAGCGCCGAAACCAGAAGCGGCGCAGAGAAGAGCAATCCCGCCTAGCGCCCCGTTGCGCTGCCAACTCCTATGGGACGTCATCATGCCTGCCAGTTCTCATCGCCCCGTGAGTCCCTTTGTACTATTTTTTTATTGCGCCAGCCTACTGCGGCGGCGGATCAACCCGATATGGCTGATATCCCCTGGAAAATCAGAAGAACCACGCGGGGGCGTAATACTATAATACGGCGTAACGTCGGCTTTAGGTTCATTAGCGTTTCCTCACCCTATCCCGGGACAGCGTGACTCCAGCATCCGTATCAGCGTACCAAAGCCTACACCTGGTTTTTGCCGGTCAAGAAATCAGTAGTTTTTCTTCCGTGCTACCGGCAGTCGTAATGTCCTTTCACAACAACAATGGACGACAAAGACATCAGAATAGGCTGCTGAAAAAATCCCCAAATCACCATTTTTATTGAGTCACCGATCGCCCCCAGCACGAGCGGAGTTTTTCAGTAACCTGTTAACATCACCGGTGCGGTGGAATTTGGTGCTCGGCTTTTAGAGGCACTATTCATCGCCTTCAATGATTTGATTATACCCTCGGTCATGATTAAATCTAAGGAAATTACTTATTGCATTTCAGGAAATCGCTTTCTCCATTTCCCCCGCTTCTTTCTGTCCGGAAGGGGGAAAGAGAAGTGGCCCCAGATTGTCGCCGCCAGGTTGATTTGCATTTCCTCACCCCATCCCGTGCAGACAGGGTAATTCCAATGTCAATGATCTTTACATAACTCATGACAGTTACCATTACCGTAGCCGTCATTCCCGCGCAAGCGGGAATCCAGACAATTGACAAGGCTCACACACAGTGGGACAACACCCCAAACGCGACTTCGGCCACTACGCGGAGATTTGATGACAACCTGGATTCCCGCTTGCGCGGGAATGACGAATTGATGGATTTTGTCTACTGGTGCACTCGTTTCAAATGTTGTCTTCAATTATGTAAAGCTCAATAATGTGATCCTGCCAAAACCTATAGCCAATCCTTGCCGATCAGAAAATCGGTATAGAGTTTTTCTTCCGCGCTGCCGGCTTCGGGTCTCCAGTCATAACGCCATTTCACAATCGGCGGCAGTGACATCAGGATGGATTCGGTGCGCCCACCCGATTGCAGACCGAACAACGTTCCGCGATCCCATACCAGATTGAATTCTACGTAACGCCCGCGACGGTATGCCTGGAAGTCGCGTTCGCGTTCACCATAAGGCGTATCCAGGCGCCGCTGCAGAACCGGCACGTAGGCAGGCAGAAAATGATCGCCGACACTTTTGGTCAGATTGAAACAGGTGTCGAAATCCGGCTGACTGAGGTCATCGAAAAAAATGCCGCCGACACCGCGCGGTTCCTTGCGGTGTTTCAAGTAGAAATATTCGTCGCACCATTTCTTGAAGCGCGGGTGATACTCGCCGCCGAATGGCTGCAGCGCGTTTCTGCAGGTCTGGTGGAAATGCACGGCATCTTCTGCAAAACCATAATAAGGGGTCAAATCCATGCCGCCGCCGAACCACCATACCGGCGCGGCGCCCTCCTTGCGTGCTTCCAGAAAGCGTACATTCATGTGCACCGTGGGCGCATACGGATTGCGCGGATGCAGCACCAGCGATACGCCCATGGCCTCAAACGAACGTCCGGATAATTCAGGCCGCGCGGCGGTGGCTGACGCCGGCAGTCCGCCGCCGAAAACGTGGGAATAATTGACACCGCCGCGCTCGAACACATTGCCTTGCTCCAGCACGCAGCTTAAACCGCCGCCGCCTTCGGGGCGCTCCCATTGATCACGGCGGAAAGACTTGCCATCGACCTGCTCCAGACCTGCAACGATGCGTTGCTGCAGCCCGACCAGGAATTCTTTGACTTGTGCAGTAGTGTTCATTGATCCCCCGATTCCAATCCGGCGTCGCGACAAGCGTCGTCCATAAGCCCGCTATTTGCGACGTTGATTGATAGCACGATGTCCTATATCGTACCGCATTTGACAGTCGTCGAAGTGAATTTGTCTGGCGATTTCGTAGGCGCGGCGCTGGGCTATTTTAACGCTGTCCCCCAGCGCGGTAACGCACAGCACCCGTCCGCCCGCGGTTACGATTTCCTTGCCGCCTTTCCCGCCCAATATGGTAGCGGCATGAAACACGTGAAAATCCTCTGCTGCTGCCGAGGTGAGGGTAGTTTTCGGCAAACCGTTAATCACATCGCCTTGGCGCGGCGTCCCAGGATAGCCATGGGCCGCCATCACCACGCCCAGTGCGGCACGGCGATCCCACTCGGCTTCCACCTGGTTGAGTGTTCCGTTCACTGCGTGTTCCAGCAGCGTCAGCAGATCGCTTTTCAGGCGTAGCATGATCGGTTCCGTTTCCGGATCACCCATGCGGCAGTTGAATTCCAGTACCTTGATAGCGCCATCGTTGGCAATCATCAGCCCGGCATAAAGAAAGCCGGTGTAGCATTCGCCTTCCTGTTCCATGCCGTTCATCGCTGGCTGAATCACCTCGCGCATTATCCTGGCATGCAGCGCGGGAGAAATCACCGGAGCAGGAGAATACGCACCCATGCCGCCGGTATTGGGGCCCTGATCCCCGTCCTTCAGGCGTTTGTGATCCTGGCTGGTGGCGAGCGGCAACACATGGTGGCCATCCGCCATGACGATGAAGCTGGCCTCCTCTCCCTCCAAATATTCCTCGATCACGACCCGCGCGCCGGCATCACCCATTTGATTCGCAACCAGCATCGCGTCCACTGCGGCATGCGCATCTGCCAATATCATCGCAACCACCACCCCTTTGCCTGCAGCCAGGCCGTCGGCTTTGATGACGATGGGTGCACCTTTTTGCTCCAGATAGCGGTGGGCTTCAACAGGGTCGCTGAATGTGGCGTACGCCGCGGTGGGGATGCCGTGGCGTTGCATGAAAGCCTTGGAAAAATCCTTGGATGCCTCCAGTTGCGCGGCTTTCCTGGTGGGACCAAAAATTTTCAAGCCGGCGGCGCGGAATGCATCCACAATGCCCGCGGCCAGCGGCGCTTCCGGGCCGACCAGTGTGTATGCAATACCTTCTTTTCTGGCAAATTCCACCAGATCGGGAATGGCAGTAACAGGAAGATTTTCCAGACCGTCTTCCAGCGCCACACCGGCATTGCCGGGAGCGACAAACACCTTGAAGACGCGTGGCGACTGGAGCAGTTTCCACGCCAGGGCATGTTCCCTGCCGCCGCCGCCGATGACGAGTAGTTTCATCATATCGTGATGCCATCAACCGGTAAAAATAATGAAACCTCACCGGATACCGATGGTTTCAGTAACTGCTCAATGCCTGAAATGCCGCACCCCGGTGAACACCATTGCCACACCCTGCTCATCCGCAGCGGCGATAACTTCCGCATCGCGCATGCTGCCACCGGGTTGAATGACCGCCCGGGCGCCCGCCTGAACCACCACATCCAGCCCATCACGAAACGGGAAAAATGCATCCGAAGCAACCACCGAGCCGTCCAGCGAGAGCCCGGCATTTTGTGCCTTGATCGTGGCAATGCGAGCGCTGTCCACCCGGCTCATCTGTCCTGCGCCCACGCCCAATGTCTGGCCGTTGGCACAAAACACGATGGCATTGGATTTGACGAATTTCGCCACGCGCCACGCGAACAGCAAATCCTGCAACTGTTGCGGTGTGGGTTGCACTTTGGTCACCACTTTCAGTTGAGCAGAAGTGACATTGAGATTATCCGGGGTCTGTACCAGCAATCCGCCGCCCACGCGCTTAAAGTCCAGTGCATTGCCGCCTGCCTGCAACGGCAGGGTCAGTACGCGCACGTTGGTTTTCTGGGCGAGAATTTGTTTTGCTTCATTGGTTACTTCCGGCGCAATCACCACCTCGACGAATTGCTTGATCACCGCCTCAACCGTAGCGCCATCCAACATGCGGTTGAAAGCGATGATGCCGCCGAAAGCAGAAGTCGGATCAGTGGCAAGCGCCAGTTGATAGGCGGCAAGCGGCGTAGCGGCCACAGCCACGCCGCACGGATTGGCGTGCTTGATGATGACACAAGTGGGCAGATCGAACGTCTTGACGCATTCCCACGCCGCGTCCGCATCGGCGATGTTGTTATATGACAGCTCCTTGCCCTGTAACTGGTGGTAGCTGGCAAGACTGCCGGGGGCGGGCATAAGGTCGCGATAAAATGCGGCTTGCTGATGCGGGTTCTCGCCGTAACGCAAGTCCTGGGCAAGGCTGAAATTGAGATTGAGCTGCTCGGGGAAAGTGCGCTGACCGTCAGGGTCAATGGCAGTAAGATAGTTACTGATGGCACTATCATAAGCAGCGGTATGCGAGAACGCCTTTTGCGCAAGCCGGAAACGGAACTCCTGCCTCACCGCGCCACCGGTTGACTGCATCTCCGCCAACAGTGCGGCATAATCTGCCGGATCGGTCACTACCGCCACATGCTGGTGATTCTTTGCCGCGGCGCGCACCATGGTCGGACCGCCGATATCGATGTTTTCGATGGCCTCTTCCAGACTGCAACCAGGTCTGGCAACGGTCTGGTTGAAGGGGTAAAGATTCACCACCACCAGTTCGATAGCTGGAATCGCCGCCTGTTTCATCGCCGCCATATGCTCCGGCATATCCCTCCGCGCCAGGATACCGGCATGAATTTTCGGATGCAGGGTTTTGACGCGCCCGTCGAGCATTTCCGGAAAACCGGTGTAATCGCCAACTTCGGTGACCGCCACACCAGCATCTTGCAGCAACTTGGCAGTGCCGCCAGTGGAAAGTATGGTCACGCCGAACTGGCGCAATCCGAGCGCGAATTCGACAATGCCGCTCTTGTCGGAAACACTGATCAGAGCTTGTTTGATGGTCATCTGTTGGGGTGTGTGTTGGGGTGTGGAGTGGCCGTAACTGAGAGGCTGTGAATAAATCTACTGCGCGATCGGATTGCTGCGTTGCTCATTCGCTCATTCCTCGCCTATCTACCCGATATGTCTCGTCGTTCGCTCGCTCGCGCCTTGCACTCCGGCCTGCTCGCGACGATTTCTTTACAGCCTCTGAGGGTTGATGGCGCGAGCCGTTACTTTATTACCCGACCGCGTGTTTTACTGCCTATTTGATCCGGTACTGCTTCATTTTGCTGCGCAGGGTATTGCGGTTGATGCCCAGCAATTCAGCGGCGCGGGTCTGATTATCCCCGGCATATTTCAGTACCAGTTCAATCAGCGGTTTCTCCACACTGCGTATCACCATGTCATGTAGGGGATGAGGTCTCTCACCATCCAGATCTTTGAGATAGCTTTCCACGGCCTTGCGTACGCAGCAGGCAATTTCGTTTTCTTTGATCATGCAGCCAGTTCCTCACGCTCAATATAAGTCAATCGCCGCCCATAGCTGGCAAGCTCACTGAAAAATTCGTTAACCGCCGCCATCTGCTGATCAGTGGTTTGCAACTGGTTCATGGCATGACGAAACGCGGCCGAGCCAACCAATCCCTTGGTGTACCAGGAGATGTGCTTGCGCGCGATGCGTACGCCGGAATATTCACCATAAAAATCGTAAAGATCATGCAAATGCTTGATCAGCACACGGTGGATTTCGCTTACTTCCGGCAGCGGCAGGTGCTTGCCGGTGGCAAGATAATGGCTGATCTCGCGGAATATCCACGGCCGCCCTTGTGCGGCGCGGCCGATCATGACGGCATCCGCCCCCGTGTATTCGAGTACTTGCCTGACCTTCTCGGGCGTGGTGATATCACCGTTAGCGATGATCGGGATTTTCACCATGGCTTTCACTGCTGCGATGGTATCGTATTCAGCATTGCCGGTATAGGCGCATGCGCGGGTGCGGCCGTGAATGGCAAGCGCCTGGACTCCCGCATTTTCGGCGATACGTGCCACGGCCAGCGCGTTTTTGTGCTGCGTGTCCCAGCCGGTGCGGATTTTAAGGGTGACGGGGACATCCACCGCACTGACCACCGCATCGAGTATTCTTCCTACCAGCAGTTCGTCCTGCAACAAGGCGGAACCGGCCATCACGTTGCAGATTTTTTTGGCAGGACAACCCATGTTGATGTCTATGATCTGCGCACCCTGCGCTACGTTGTAGCGAGCCGCTTCAGCCATCATTGCAGGGTCGGCGCCCGCAATCTGCACCGAGATCGGATCAACCTCGCCTGCATGATCGGCACGGCGGCGGGTCTTCTCCGAGCCCCACAGCAGAGAATTGCTCGACACCATTTCCGACACCGCCATACCCGCGCCCATACTCTTGCACAACTGCCGGAAAGGACGATCGGTCACCCCCGCCATGGGCGCGACAATCAGATTGTTCTTGAGAATATGGGGGCCGAT
Organism: Nitrosomonadaceae bacterium; assembly: GCA_919902515.1. Taxonomy (GTDB): domain Bacteria; phylum Pseudomonadota; class Gammaproteobacteria; order Burkholderiales; family Nitrosomonadaceae; genus VFJL01. Next base: position 21,637 of record CAKKRD010000013.1, read on the forward strand.
CCGCATGACTCTGGTTCGTCAAATAGTAAGGTAAGCGCAGCAGGGTAAAAACAGAGCAATAAAGGGTGCAATTTTAAACCCATGGCAAAGATGTGGAAAGGAATTAATGCGCGGAATCTGAAAATAATGACACCGTAACGCAGTAACGGATCAGCCTCGTGCGCCAAACATCATGCGGCGTGCGACGAAACGTTTGACCGGCGGCAGGCAATCGAGCGCGCTTAATCCCAGACTGCGCATGCTGCGCAACAAGGGATCGTCATTGGAAAAGAGCTTCACCAGAGAATCGGTGAATACTCGCCCTGCTCCGCTATCCATCTGGCGCCTGTGGCGGTATCTTGCCAGCATTGCGGGTGTGCCGGTCTCGGCTGCTGACGCGATGACTTCGTCGGCCAGTTCCCAGGCGTCGCGCAACCCCAGATTGAAGCCCTGTCCCGCAACCGGGTGCAAAGTTTGCGCCGCGTTGCCTACCAATGCAATGCGTTGCGCCGTTACGGGATCGGCGTATTTGAGCGCAAGCGGGAAACCCGAACGTTTGCTGGCATCGACAAAACTGCCGAGGCGATCACCGAAATGATCATGTAATCGCGCGAGAAAGGCCGCGTCGTCCAGACCGAGTATCTCCTGTGCCGCTGCTGGGGAAACAGTCCACACCAGCGCAAAATACTCGCCCAACGGCAAGAGCGCCACCGGGCCATCGGGAGTGAAGCGCTCGTAAGCCACGCCGCATTGAGGGAGCGCAGTCTTGATGCGCGCAACCACTGCCCATTGATGGTATTCATGTACGTGCTGGGTCACCCCTTCGACTTGCCCGCTGAGACGGCCGCCGTCAGCCAGCACCAGTAGCTTTGCGGTTGCCAGTTTTGTCACGCCGCCATGCTGAAACTCGACTTGCCCCTGTTCGGTGCTTGTTTCCAACCGTGTCACCTGGGCGCCATCCAGATAATCGACGCCACAACCCTGCAGCGCCTCGTGCATCGCCCGGAACACATCATGGTGATTCACTACATAGCCCAAGGCCGGCACCCCGACATCGCCGGCGGTCAATACGGTACGGCCAAAACCACCACGATTGGAAACATGTATGGTTGTAATGGGGGTAACTTCCGGCAGCGCCTGCCACACGCCCAGACGCTGCAGGATCAGATGACTGCCGTGAGACAGGGCCAAGGGACGCATATCTTCCGTTTTTTCCGGTACCCCGCGCGCCTCTAGCAGCAGCGCTGCCACACCACTGCCGCGCAATGCCAGTGCCAGCGCCATGCCAACCGGGCCGCCGCCAATGATGATGAGGTCGTAATGGTCGCGCGTCATCGTATATTTAAGCGATTCTGCATTCAATTTATTTTCTTTCCGTCTTGTCAGTTGTTGTTTCTATAATTTCCGCATCCTCGATTACCTGGTATTCACCCTCGGCTGCCGCCACGGATTGGTGCAATTTCCGCCGCAGCCACCAAAGCCGGAACCAGAAACCGGCAGCAACGATTGAGAATAAACCAAGGAAAACGGCAAAAAAGAACATCCCCAGAGCCGCCAGGATAACGATTCCAGGAACCAGTACCAGATAAAGCAGCCAGCGGCGAACAGGAGAAATGTGTACGATCCGCTCTTCCTCAGCGCCCGTGTTCGCATGCCGGGATATATGTCTGATGATTATTTTCCTGTTGTCATCCATGACATCCCTGCATCAGTTGTTCGATCTCCAGCACCGTCTTGGGCGCGGCTGCCGTCAATACTTCACATCCGCTCTCTGTTACCGCCACATCGTCCTCGATACGCACACCGATGTTCCAGAAATGCTCCGGCACGTTATCCGCCGGACGCAGATAGCAGCCCGGTTCCACCGTCAGGGTCATTCCCGGCTGCAACGAGCGCCAATTACCATTGAGCTTGTACTCACCCGCATCGTGCACGTCCAGCCCCAGCCAGTGACCGGTACGGTGCATGTAAAAACGCTTGTAATCTTCCGACTGGATGACCGCATCCACGCTGCCCTGACACAATCCCAGATCAATGAAACCCTGGGCCAGCACCTGCAGCGCCGCATCGTGCGGCGCATTCCAGGGGTTGCCTGGCCGTACTGCGGCGATCGCCGCCGCTTGCGCCGCCAGCACCAGTTGGTAGACATCCTTTTGCGCCGGACTGAATTTTCCGTTCACCGGAAACGTGCGCGTGATGTCAGCAGCATAGCCGTCCAGTTCGCAACCTGCGTCGATCAACAGCAAGTCGCCTGATTTCAACTCTGCGCTGTTGTCAATATAGTGCAGCACACAGGCGTTGGCGCCGCCCGCAACGATGGGCGTGTAGGCAGGGGCTTGCGCACCCTGACGGCGGAATTCGTGCAGCAGCTCCGCCTCCACTTCATGCTCATGCAATCCGGCCCGGGTTGCGCGCATCGCCCGGCGGTGGGCTCCGGTCGAGATTTCCGCCGCGCGGCGCATGAGTTGCAGCTCTTCCGCACTTTTGAACAAACGCATTTCATCCAGCAGCAGACGACTGTCATGAATTGCAGCCGGCGCAGTAACGCCGCTGCGCGCCTGTTCCCGCACCCGGTTGATCCAGCCGGTTACGCGCATATCCCAAGCGCTATCCTGCCCCAATGCACAATATACCGCAGGCTGGTCTGCCAGTAACTTGGGCAGCATCTCGTCCAACCGGGAGATGGAATAAGCCTCGTCGAAACCGAATGCCTCGCGCGCAGCCTCAGGGCCATGGCGGAATCCATCCCAGATTTCGCGCTCCGTATCCTTGTCGCGGCAGAACAGGATCTGCTTGGGTTCACCCTCAGCGGCTCCCGCCACTAGCACCAGCAGCGCCTCCGGTTCACCGAAACCTGTCAGATAATAGAAATAGCTGTCGAAACGATAGGGGTAATGTGCATCCCGGCTTCGCACCCGCTCCGGCGAGGTAGGAACAATCGCCACCCCTTGTTGCATCTGTGCTGCCAGACGTCGGCGGCGTTCACTGAAGGATTTGATCGGGATCATGGAAAGGGATTTTCACAGGATTTGCAGGATAAAGCAAAGATACAAGAGTGGGTAACTGCCCACCTTGCAAAATTTAGGGAACCTCTGAATTGCTGAGCCGGTCATTGAGCAGGCGCAGACGTTCCGGCGTACCCACGTCCATCCATAACCCCGGATAATACTCGCCGCCGATTTTTCCCAGCGCAATTGCCTGGTACAACAGCGGCGCGAGTTTCGCCGCCGCACCGGGTACCACCTCCCTGAAAAGCTGCGACTGGTATATGCCGATTCCGCTGAAAGTGAGCTTATCTTTCCCTGTCAATGCCACGCTGCCGGAATCGAGAGCGAAGTCGCCAATGACATGATGTGCCGGATTGTCCACCAACACCAGATAGGCGAGAGTTTCATCTGGATTCTCCTGCATGCGCCGCAAAACTGGCAGCAGTTTGGCAAAATCAAACTCGCAATAAATGTCGGCGTTGATTACCAGGAATGGTTGCTCATCTGACCCATTTTCCGGCCTGTTTCGCAACAACGGCAATGCCTGGGCAATGCCTCCTGCGGTTTCCAGTGCCGTCAGTTCATGCGAATAACGAATGCTGACACCGTAGCGCTCACCGCCGCCTAATGCGGCCTCTATCATCTGCCCCAGATGGGAGTGGTTGATGACAACCTCGACAAATCCCGCGCGCGCAAGATTTTCTAGATGATATTCGATCAGCGGCTTGCCGCCTGCCTGCAGCAGCGGCTTGGGCAATGTGTCGGTCAGCGGACGCATGCGCTCGCCGCGTCCGGCGGCCAGTATCATTGCCTTGAATGGCACGTCTTTAGAAAGAGTAGCCAATTGTTGCATCCGGTTTATCTTCTGTCAGCGCATCCAGCAGCAACAGCAGCGGACCAAGTTCGCGGTAGCGCTCGCAAACCTTGCGTAAATAATCCATGACCAGCGGCATGTCCCTGAGGTAACCATCCTTGCCGTCGCGGTGACATAACCGTGCGAAGATGCCCAGCACTTTGATGTGGCGCTGCACACCCATCCACTCGAAATCGCGGTAGAACTCGGCAAAATCAGCGGCCACCGGTAGTTCCGCTTTCCTGGCCTTCTCCCAATAGCGTATCAGCCAGTCCAGCACACGCTCCTCGTCCCAGCGGATATAGGCGTCCTTGAACAGCGACACCAGATCGTAAGTAATCGGACCATAAACCGCATCCTGAAAATCCAGGATGCCGGGATTGGGAAGCGTGGCCATCAGGTTGCGTGAATGATAGTCGCGGTGCACGAACACACGCGACTGGGCCAGATTGTTTTGCAGAATTCGGGTGAAGACTGCGGTCAGTTCCGCTTTCTGCTCTGCGCTCAGCACTGCCTGCAAATGTTTGGCGACATACCAGTCCGGAAACAGATTCAATTCTCTCAGCAACAGCGCTGCGTCATAATCCGGCAGCACACCCGGACGGCTTGCCAGTTGAATCTTGATGAGCGCATCCGCTGCGTCGCAATACAGTTGGTCGGCGCTGCCCGGATCGTCACTCAGTGCCTGCAAATAAGTGGTGCTGCCAAGGTCGGAGAGCAGCAGAAATCCCTGCGTCAAGTCCTGCGCCAGCACTTCGGGCACATGCACACCTGCCACAGCAAAAGTTTTGGCTATACTCAGAAAGGGGGTGCAATCCTCCTGCTGCGGCGGCGCATCCATTATGATCAGTGTCCCGTCACTGAAAGTCGCACGAAAATAGCGGCGGAAACTCGCATCGGCGGAGGTCGGCGACAGGGTGAAGGATTTGCCGGGAAACTGCGTTTTGAGCCAGCTTTCCAGAAGCTGCAGGCGTTGCAAATGTTCCATAACTAATCCACGATTGCCTAATTGCCGGAAGTATGAGATTTTATCACGCAAGCATCACTCTTCACCCGGCCGGGTGACGGAGCAGAAATCACGGAGGAAATCATGCTGAACCAAAAAGTATTGGATGAAATCGGCACCAAGGTCAACGAATTACTGGCGCAGAGTCCGGTAAAGGACGTAGAGAAGAATCTGCGGGTGTTGCTGGCCGGGGTCTTCGCCCGGCTGGATCTGGTGGTGCGCGAGGAATTCGACGTGCAGCAGGAAGTACTAAAACGCACACGCGAGAAACTGACTGCGCTGGAAGCACGGGTGGCGGAGCTGGAAGCACGGGTGGCGGAGCTGGAAGCTGCCGGGAAACAAGGAAAAGCAGATGATCAGCTGATCGTAGGTTAACCTGGGTATCTGTGGCCAAATACAGAACCATGGATGCCTCAATGGGAAACGGGCACAGAAAACAACCGGTATTCACCCGGCTACATTCACGCCAGTCCATTTGCATGTTAACCCGGAACTGAAAATTTTCCCCCATGTCGCTAGCTGTCCTCTATAGCCGTGCCATCTCCGGCATGGAGTCCCCGCTGGTCACGGTGGAGGTGCACATCGCCAACGGTCTGCCGAGCTTCACCATCGTCGGACTGCCGGAAACAGAGGTGAAGGAAAGCAAGGATCGGGTGCGGGCGGCGCTGCAGAATGCGCAATTTGAATTCCCTGCCCGGCGCATCACCGTCAATCTCGCACCTGCTGACCTGCCCAAGGAAAGCGGGCGTTTCGATCTGCCGATCGCGTTGGGCATACTCGCCGCGACCGGACAAATCCCCTCGGACAAACTCGCTCAATACGAGTGGGCGGGTGAACTGGCCCTGACCGGAGAACTGCGCCCGATACGCGGCGCACTGGCAATGACTTACGGTGCATCACGCTCGGGCCGCAGCTTTGTGTTGCCGCAACAAAACGCCGCCGAAGCCGCCTTGGTGAAGGAGGCGGAAGTTTACCCGGCGACCTCGCTGCTGCAGATTTGCGCGCACCTTGCCGGACGCGAACCGTTGCAGCTTTACTCCGCCAGGCCGGAAACAGATGCAGTAGTCGCTACCGCCGATTACCCCGGCCTGGAAGAAGTGAAAGGCCAGGCGCATGCCAAGCGCGCGCTGGAAATCGCCGCGGCGGGTGGCCACAGTGTACTGATGCTGGGGCCGCCGGGCACCGGCAAATCCATGCTGGCGGCGCGCTTTCCCGGTATCCTGCCATCCATGACCGAAGATGAAGCGCTGGAATCCGCCGCGATGCAATCGCTGAGCAGCGGCGGTTTCAATATCGCCAACTGGAAACGCCGCCCTTACCGTGCGCCGCACCACACCGCTTCCGGCGTAGCCCTGGTCGGCGGTGGCAGCAATCCGCGTCCTGGCGAAATCTCACTGGCAATGAATGGTGTATTGTTTCTCGACGAGTTGCCGGAATTCGACCGCAAGGTACTGGAAGTGCTGCGCGAACCGCTGGAGTCGGGTCACATCACGATCTCACGCGCGGCGCGCCAGGCCGATTTTCCCGCCCGCTTCCAGTTGATCGCGGCGATGAATCCCTGCCCTTGCGGCTATCTCGGTCATTACAGCGGAAAATGCCACTGTACTCCCGACCAAGTGGCGCGTTACCGCGGGAAAATTTCCGGTCCGTTGCTGGATCGCATCGACATCCAGATCGAAGTGCCCGCCGTGCCGCAGGAAGATTTGATGCGCCAGCAAGCGGGCGAGTCGAGCAGCGCCGTGCAACAACGGGTGGAGGCAGCCCATCAGCGGCAACTGCAGCGGCAGGGCAACACCAACGCCCGTTTGACGGTGAAAGGCATAGACCAATACTGCGCGCCTGATGCTCAAGGAGAGAACCTACTCAAGCAAGCCATCAGCCGCCTGAATTTTTCCGCGCGCGCTTATCATCGTGTGCTGAAAGTGGCACGCACCATCGCCGACCTGGCCGACAGCGCGGGTATAATCAGTACCCATATCGCCGAAGCGGTGCAATACCGGCGGCTGGACAGGAATTAAGGGTGCGGCATGTTTGCGACGGCTCGTAAATACCGTCTTGCCGCCCGCGCCGCAAGTGCTGGTTTTGATTCACCAGGCTGTCTTGGCCTCATGCGTTAGGTATACTGCTAAAAAGGAAAATCATGCCATCAAAATATTTAGCTCATGCCGCAGGTAGCGCACTCGCCTTGGTTTCATCACTCGCCGCAGCCATCGCTCCCGAACAAATTCTGATGCAGGTTTCACCTTCCATCGTGATGGTGGACATTTCCGACATCTACGGCAAACCTATCGAGCAGCGCAGCGGTGTCGTGATTGGCGTGGGCCAGGTGGTTACCAGTTGCCAGGCGATACAGAAAGACAGGAACCTGCAGGTGTGGCAGGACGGCAGTGCTTTCAAAGCCAGATTGCAATACTCGGACACCGCCCGCGACTTGTGCCAGTTGAATGTGCCGCGGCTGCGGGCTCCGCCAACAGTCCTGGGCACGACCCAAAGACTCAGAGTAGGCCAGCGTGTTTATGCCGTTGGCACATCGAAGGATCAGGAACCGGATTTGAGCGAGGGGCTTGTCTCCAGCCTGCGTCCGTATGAAGGTGCGCAATACATCCACACTTCCGCCGTGATTTCGCCCAGCTCCAGGGGCGGTGGCCTGTTCGACGACCAGGGAAGGCTGGTGGGCATCGCCACATCTGAGTCTATCGAAGGGCGGAACTCCAATTTTGCCATGCCGGTAGACTGGATCCGTGAACTGCCGATAGCGGCGAAAGCCACGCGCGCGGCACCAAAGAAAGAAAGCGGGCTGGACAGGCTTAACCGTTCCATCGCACTGGAGAAGAAGGGAGGCTGGCAGGGGTTGTTAAAACTTTCGCAGCAGTGGACCAAAAGTGAGCCCGGAAACGCGGTTGCATGGTTCAGCCTGGGCGTAGCTCAAGCCGGCCTCAAACAGTACGACCGGGCGATTCGGGCCTATCGGGAGTCGATACGCATTCGGCCGGAGTATGCCGATGCCTGGTACAACCTGGGCAACGCTTATTTCAATCTCAAACAACACGCGCAGGGGATGCATGCCTATCAGGAAGCCTTGCGTATCCAGCCGGAGGGTGCAGAAGCCTGGCGTACTCTGGGTGCGGTCTACAGCGGCCTCAAACAACCTGATCAAGCCGTTCATGCCTATCGGGAGCCGGCGCGTATCCAGCCGGAATCTGCCGACGCCTGGTACAACCTGGGCAATGCTTATTACGACCTCCAGCAATACGACCAGGCGGTTCAGGCCTATCGGGAGTCGCTGCGTATCCGGCCGGAGAATGCCAATGCCTGGTATAACCTGGGCGTTACTTACGACGAACTCAAGCAACAGGAGCAGGCGATTCGGGCCTATCAGGAGGCGCTGCGTATCCAGCCGCAGTACGCCATGGCCTGGTATGACCTGGGCAGGATCTATTATTTTCAGGGCGAACGCGAGAAGGTACGGGAGATTTATCAGACCTTGCGCAGGATTGACCCGGCGCGGGCGGACAAGTATTTCAACGCTTTGATTTTGCCTTGAGCGGTGCAGTCAGGCAAGACGGATAGGTGTCAGGCTTTATCAGATCTATACGAATTGCCGTTTTTTAATCGAAGGTCAATTCGCCTTCTTTCAATTTAAAAATACCGCCTTCCCTGTCCGCAACCATGGTCTGGCGTTTCAAACCGAAGCGTACTTCGACCCCTTCAAGAAACTTTTTTTCCGCCACGATCTGCGCTTCCTTACTGGCGGCGATCTCCCTGTTCAATTCCGCCTCATCCAGATTGAGTGCCGCCATTTCGGCGTTGATGCTGTCACGTGTCGTTTCCGCCGCTTTGACAGTTTCCGCCGGCAAGCGGCCAGGATTGGCGCCAGCCAATTCAAGCAGCTTGACCACGTTTAACAGCTTGCTCATGGCAGCACCACGAGTCTCAGCTATTGCAACCAAACGTTCATGCAGTGTTTGATCCGCGCCCGCGATCACAAGCGTCTTCGAACGCGTAGGAGAGCCGATGACTTTAGCTTTGATCAGCATCGCAGCGCGAGCGGTTCCGCCAATGAGATGGCCCTTGCGGCTGCCGTCGCCGACGACGATTTGGTGTCCGGCGGATAATTCGCTCTGCATCGTAAAGTCACGGATGAAGATGCCTTTTCCCGCCGAAATATGCGCATTCTGCGCGAAATTCGCGCTGCACGATCCGCCGCAGGTGATTGCGGAATGATGAGACTTCTCGCCCGCCCGCTCCGTCAGGCCGATAATACCGCCTTCCACCACGATATCGCCGCCCGCAATCAATATGACGCCTTCGACCGTGCCGTTGACATGGATATCACCGGAGGCCTTGACGGTCATGCCGGTATGGATTTCTCCAGTCACATTCACTGTTCCCAGGAAATCAATATTGCCGGTGTGGAGATCGACATCTCCAACGGTATAGATCGGTTCCACCGACACCCCGTCTTTCAGTAAAACCGGGCAGCCGTCAGTTGCGGCAATCAGTAAATTTATATCGGCAGGATCAAACTCGGCCCCGTCGAGTTTTGCGGCAAACGTAACATTTTTCCCCGGCTTGGCAGGAGTGGGCTGTCCGGCCAAGGTTAAACCAGGCTCACCATCGGTCGCCGGAATGCGCCGCATCAGCGGGTCACCCTTATGCACGACGAGGATTTCACCAAGCTCACGAAAATCGGCCAGGCCGTGTTCATCAAGGTGCGGACTCCGATCTTTTGCGCTCGGAATGAGATTCTCGAATTTTCCGTCCACCCCGTCTGTAGCCGCTTTGCCGCTGGCAATCAGAACATTGTTGCCACCTCCCTTGAGTGCCTGCTCAATGGCTTCCAGGTCAATCCCTACGGTAATTTCCTTATGTTTGGCTTCTTCGAGGACGCGTTCCAATGTAACCGGAGCACCGCCGCGGGGGGGGATGCAGGTAAGATAGGCATTGAGATGGCCGATATCAATGCGGATGTCGAATTCGCCATCGACGGCATCACCCAGGGCAAGTTCAAAAGCTCTGCCGGCAGCGTATTGCGCTGTTGCATCCCGCAACGCGGCCTCATCGAGATCATATTCCCCGAACCCTGCTGCATTAACTGCCTGCTTGAAATCGCCGAGCGTAATGCTGTCCACATCGCCTGTCGGAGCAAAATAGGCAATTACTCTTCCCCCTCCTTCGTCCAGGCGGATGGACAGACATTTCAAATGCGCATTTTCCGGCATTGCGGCTCCCAATATGAGATTTCCATTTTACATGAAACGGGAATATTCGCCATACTGCTCACGGGGGAATTTATTCACAAAATGAATAGGATATTTCCTTGATCTAAGAGAATCTCTGAACGAGTCCTCCGTGTCTGGCACTATGGCCGCGCAAAGTGTCACACGAAGCCCCTCTTCCATGCCGGCTGACAGCGACATGTCGGCGGGCATGATAGAATTCCGCCTCCGCCGAAAATGCAGTCCAACCATGAACAAACACCACCGCACCGCTTTGCTGGAAGACCTGCTCAGCCAGCGCATCCTGCTGCTGGACGGAGCCATGGGCACCATGATCCAGAGCTACACACTCAACGAGGCGGATTATCGCGGCACGCGCTTTGCTGATTTTCCGCACGATCTCAAGGGCAATAACGATCTGCTGACGCTCACCCAGTCGCACATTATCCATGCAATCCATAGCGGCTACCTGGAAGCAGGCGCGGATATCGTCGAGACCAACACTTTCAATTCCACTGCTGCCTCGATGGCCGATTACCACATGCAGGATCTGGTGTACGAGCTGAATTTCTCCGGGGCGAAGCTGGCGAAGGAAGCAACCCAGGCGATGGAAGCAAAAACTCCGGACAGGCCGCGTTTCGTCGCCGGGGTGCTGGGGCCAACCACCAAAACCGCCTCGATTTCGCCGGACGTGAATGACCCCGGTTTTCGCGGCATCACTTTTGATCAACTGGTGGCAGATTATTCCATAGCCATAAGCGGCCTGCTGGACGGCGGCGCCGATATCCTGCTGGTGGAAACCATATTTGACACCCTCAACGCCAAGGCGGCGCTGTTTGCAATAGATCAATATTTCGAGACTCACGGCGTATGCGTGCCGATCATGATATCGGTCACCATTACCGATGCTTCCGGGCGCACGCTTTCCGGACAAACCCCGGAAGCATTCTGGAATTCGGTCAGCCACGCCCGGCCATTGTCGGTGGGATTGAACTGTGCACTGGGTGCGGAATTGATGCGTCCCTACATCGAAGAACTTTCCAAGGTTGCCGGCGTGTATACCAGCGCGCACCCCAACGCCGGCCTGCCCAATCCGCTGGCGGAAACCGGCTACGACGAATCGCCCGATTACACTGCGAGCCTGATCAAGGAGTTCGCATTGTCGGGTTTCGTCAACATTGTCGGTGGCTGCTGCGGCACCACACCCGCGCATATCAAGGCCATCGCGGCTGCGGTGAGCGGCATTGCGCCGCGCATCATTCCCGACATTCCAAAGAAATTGCGGCTGTCCGGGCTGGAACCGCTCAACATTGGCGACGATTCCCTGTTCGTGAATGTGGGTGAGCGCACCAACGTCACCGGTTCGAAAGCTTTCGCCCGGCTGATACTCGGCAACAATTACGCGGAAGCCCTGAGCGTCGCCCGCAGCCAGGTGGAGAGTGGCGCGCAGATCATCGACATCAACATGGACGAGGCGATGCTCGATTCGCAGAAAGCGATGGTAACGTTCCTCAACCTGATCGCCGCCGAACCGGATATCAGCCGGGTACCGGTAATGATAGATTCAAGCAAATGGTCGGTGATTGAAGCCGGTCTGAAATGCGTGCAGGGCAAGGCCGTGATCAATTCCATCAGCATGAAAGAAGGTGTAGCGGAATTCATCAAGCATGCTCGGCTGGCCCGCCGCTATGGCGCGGCGGTGATCGTGATGGCTTTCGACGAGTCCGGCCAGGCCGACACGCAGGCGCGCAAGGTCGATATTTGCACGCGCTGCTACCGCATTCTGGTTGATCAGGTCGGCTTCCCGCCGGAAGACATCATTTTTGATCCAAATATTTTCGCAGTTGCCACTGGCATCGAGGAGCACAACAATTACGGCGTCGATTTCATCGAAGCCACGCGCATCATCAAACAGACCCTGCCCTATGCCAAGGTGAGCGGCGGCGTATCCAATGTGTCGTTTTCTTTCCGTGGCAACGAGCCGATACGGGAGGCGATTCATACGGCTTTCCTGTATCACGCTGTCCAGGCCGGCATGACCATGGGCATCGTCAACGCCGGACAACTGGGCGTTTACTCGGACATTCCCCCGGACTTGCTGGAGCGGGTTGAGGACGTGCTGCTCAACCGCCGTCCCGACTCCACCGAGCGGCTGGTGGAATTCGCCGAGAATTTCAAGGGACAGAGCAAAGAGAAGATTGAGGATCTCGCCTGGCGCAGCGAACCGGTGCAGCAGCGTTTGACCCACGCGCTGGTCAAGGGCATCAACACCTATATCGTGGAAGATACCGAGGCAGCTCGTCTGGAAATAGACACCCAGGGCGGGCGTCCGATCCAGGTGATCGAAGGGCCGCTGATGAACGGCATGAACGTGGTCGGCGATCTGTTCGGTTCCGGCAAAATGTTTCTGCCGCAGGTGGTCAAGTCGGCACGGGTGATGAAACAGGCAGTGGCGCATCTGCTGCCATTCATTGAGGCAGAAAAGAAGCGCTCCGGTGATTCCAGGCCCAAGGGCAAGATCGTCATCGCCACGGTCAAGGGCGACGTGCATGACATCGGCAAGAACATCGTCACCGTGGTGCTGCAATGCAACAATTATGAAGTAGTGAATATGGGCGTGATGGTCCCGTGCGCGCAGATTCTGGAAATGGCGCGACGCGAGCAGGCGGACATCATCGGCCTGTCCGGGCTGATCACGCCTTCGCTGGAGGAAATGGCGCACGTGGCAAAGGAGATGCAGCGCGAAGGCTTCACCATCCCGCTATTGATCGGCGGCGCCACCACCTCGCGCGTGCACACTGCAGTGAAAGTTGCCCCGCACTACAGCGGCGTGACCGTGTGGGTGCCGGACGCAAGCCGCGCCGTAGGCGTATGCAGCAATTTGCTGTCGCAGGATTTGCAGGCGGATTATGTGCGGGATATCCAAGCCGAATATGAAAAAGTTCGCACCCAGCACAAGAACAAGAAAGGGCAATCCCCGATGCTGTCGATTGCAGAAGCGCGGAGAAATGCACTGAAAACCGATTGGCAGAACTATATTCCGCCTGAACCGGATTTCATCGGCGTCAGGTCGCTGCGCAACTATCCGCTGGAAAAGCTGGTGCCCTACATCGACTGGACCCCATTCTTTCAGGCATGGGAATTATCCGGGCGCTATCCAGCGATTCTGCAGGATGAAGTGGTGGGCGAGGCTGCCAGCAATCTGTTGCGCGATGCTCAGGCCATGCTGAAGAAAATCATCGAGCAGAAATGGCTTTCCGCCAATGCCGTGGTCGGTCTGTTTCCGGCCAATTCAGTGAACCACGACGACATCGAAATTTATGCCGACAAATCCCGCACCAAAGTAGCGATGACTTTCCACAATCTGCGGCAGCAAACCCTGAAACCGGGAGGGCGCCCCAATCTATGCCTGGCAGATTTCATTGCCCCCAAGGAGTCCGGTGTTCGCGATGCCATCGGCGCATTTGCCGTTGCTGCCGGATTCGGCATAGACGCACGCGTGAAGGCTTATGAAGAAGCGCATGACGACTACGGCGCCATCATGCTGAAAGCGCTGGCCGACCGCCTGGCAGAGGCCTTCGCCGAACACATGCACTGGCGGGTACGGCGCGAGTTCTGGGGTTACGCCAAGGATGAAGCCCTGGATACCGAGCAGCTCGTCGCCGAGGAATATCGCGGCATCCGCCCCGCGCCCGGCTACCCGGCCTGCCCCGACCACACCGAAAAAGGGCCGTTGTTTGAACTGCTGAGAGCCCCGGAGAATGCCGGCATCATCATCACTGAATCCTACGCCATGGTGCCGACTGCAGCGGTGTCGGGTTTCTATTTCTCTCACCCTGAGGCCGACTACTTTGCCGTTGGCAAAATAGACAAGGATCAAGTAGCCGATTACGCCAAACGTAAAGGCTGGACGCTGGAAGAAACGGAAATGTGGCTGGCGCCGGTACTGGCGTATGAGCGATAAGCCGCTACGTCGAGATCAACTCTTTACCCGGGTGATTTTCACCACCTCCCGAATGCGCCTGAGGCCGCGCATTACCTGTGCAAGGTGCGAGCGGTTGCTGACCTGCAGGGTAAAATGCATGGTGGTATAGGCACCCTCGCCTTCCACGGCGACATTATCGATGTTGGAACCGGCTTTGGCGATTTCTGCCGCCACCTTGGCCAATACGCCGCGCTGGTTGGCCGCCACCATTTTGATGCTGACCTCGAACAGCCTGGTGATGTTTTTGTCCCACGTCACATCCAGCCAGTTATCCGGATTACCGTGCATTTTGGCGATCACCGGACAGTCGCGGGCATGAATTACCAATCCCTGATCTTTCTTGATGAAGCCGACGATGAAATCGCCCGGGATCGGGCGGCAACACTTGGCAAACTGCACTGCCATGCCTTCGGTACCCAGTATGGTAACAGCGCCGCCCATACCGTTTGCCTTGGGTGTAGCCTTCCCCGGCGATAGCAGACGCTTGGACACTACTGCCGGCAGATGTTTGCCCAGCACCATATCCGCGAGTAATTCTTTTTTCGACTTGGCGCCGCTATCGCGGACCAGTTTCTGCCACTGCGCAGCGCTTATGCTCGCCGGATCAATCTTGAGCGACAGCATCGCCTGATTCAGCAAACGTTCGCCCAATTTAGCCAGCTCCTCGTATTGCATAGTCTTAAGAAAGTGGCGGATATGCGAACGCGCCTTGCCGGTGACCACATAAGCAAGCCATGCAGGGTTGGGTTTTGCGTGCGGCGCGGTGATGATTTCCACATGGTCACCGCTCCTGAGTTTGGTGCGTAGCGGCGCATTCTCACCGTTTATTTTCACTGCCATGCAGCGGTCGCCGATGTCGGTATGTACAGCGTAGGCAAAATCCACCGCAGTCGATTCTTTGGGCAGCGCCAGTATTCTGCCTTGCGGCGTAAATACGTAAACTTCGCCGGGAAACAGATCAACTTTCAGATGTTCCAGGAATTCCAGGGAGTCAGTGGAATCGCTCAGGGTTTCCAGCAAGCTTTGCAGCCACTGGTGGGTTTTCATGTGCAGATCATTGAAATTGTTATCGGCACTCTTGTAGAGCCAATGCGAAGCAACGCCAGCTTCAGCAATCCTGTGCATCTCGGCAGTACGGATTTGCACTTCAATGGGGGTACCGTAAGGTCCAAATAAAGTACTGTGCAATGACTGGTAACCGTTCGCCTTGGGAATCGCGATGTAGTCCTTGAATTTCCCGGGAATGGGTTTGTACAGGCTGTGCAGTGCGCCCAGCGCTACGTAGCATGCAGGCATGTCCTTGACGATGACACGGAAACCGTAAATGTCGAGTACTTCAGAAAACGAGAGGTGCTTCTCCAGCATTTTTTTGTAAATGCTGTAAAGCTGCTTTTCACGCCCGCTCACCTTTGCATCCAGCCCTGCATCCTGCAGGCGCTGCCTCATGTCGTTAAGGATTTTATCGACTACTTCGCGGCGATTGCCGCGCGCCGCTTTGGTAGCCTTGGCCAGAACCCGGTAGCGGACTGGATAAAGATAGCGGAAGCTGAGCTCCTGCAATTCCTGGAAGATACTGTTGAGTCCCAGGCGGTGAGCAATGGGAGCGTAGATCTCCATGGTTTCACGGGCGATGCGGCGGCGTTTCTCCGGCTCCAGCACCTCCAGTGTACGCATGTTGTGCAGCCGGTCTGCCAGCTTGATGAGTATGACGCGCACATCCTGCGACATCGCCAGCAGCATCTTGCGAAAATTTTCTGCCTGGGCATCCGCCTGGGTCTGGAATTCGATCTTGTCGAGCTTGGAAACACCGTCCACCAGTTCCGCCACCGGTTTGCCGAATCTTTCGCTGATCTCGGTTTTGGAGACGTGGGTATCCTCCATCACGTCGTGCAGCAGTGCGGCAGTCAGCGTCTGGCTATCCAGGTGCAGCCTGCCGAGTATGCCGGCTACCGCCAGCGGGTGGGAAATGTAAGGTTCGCCGGATTTGCGGAACTGCCCGGAATGGGCGCTTTGACTGAAAAGATAGGCGTTCTGGAGCTGAGAAATATCTTCCGGTTTGAGGTAACCGGATAATTCATTGAACAGAGGTTCCGCCTCGGATAGGGTAGCGGGAGTATCCGGCAAGCCTCGTGCTCGCATTGGAATTTCCTTTATTCGGTTAAGGAGCCTCTGAATTTATCGATGTGCCTCGTGCCAGAATTATATGTATCTCGCGTCGAGAACTTCTATCCCCACCTTCCCCTGAGCCACTTCGCGCAAGGCAACCACGGTAGGTTTATCGCGCGCTGATTCCACCATGGGGGAGCCGCCGATCGAGAGCTGCCTTGCGCGTATGGTCGCGACCAGAGTCATTTCGAAACGGTTTGGAATTCTTTTCAGACAATCGTCAACAGTAATGCGTGCCATGGTGTTTCTCCCAAGAAAGTGTGTCAACAACAACGGTGCAGAAAGGTTACGCCAAAAATGGCGGTAGCGCGCAAGCTAGTGTCGGCGCCAGGCGAGGTATACAGCGGATGCAACAAAACTGCCTATTTCTGACATGGCGCTCTAGCCTAGCTGTGTTACCAGGTCATGGTAACAAGCAAGCTGCTTCGCCATTCTCATGCGCTCGGCCTGGACAATGCAGAAGAAATCGCCGAGTGCCTTGTCCAGCTCTTCGTTGATGATAACATAATCATATTCACTCACATGGCCGATCTCTTCGCGCGCGGCAGCCACGCGCCGTGCGATCACTTCCGGGCTGTCCTGGCCGCGGTTGCGCAAGCGCGTCTCCAGCACCTCCAGCGACGGTGGCAGAATGAAAACTCCCACCGCTTTGGGAAAAGCCCGGCGCACCTGTTGCGCACCCTGACTATCGATCTCCAGCAGGAGATCCCGGCCTGAGGAAATGGCTTCGTTAATCCATTCCTGCGAGGTACCGTAGTAATTCCCATAAACTTCCGCGCTTTCCAGAAACTCGCCACGTTCCAGCATTTGTTCAAAAACTTCCCGACTGACGAAATGGTAGTCGCGCCCGTCCATTTCTTCGGGACGCGGTGAGCGCGAAGTGTATGAAATGGACAGACTCAGCTCGACATCAGTCCGCAGCAGTGCTCTTACCAGGCTGGTTTTTCCGGCGCCGGAAGGCGCGCTGATGATAAATAAACTACCCGCTGTTGTCGTCATATCGAACCCGTTTGCGTGTATTACCTGTTCCAGTCATTCCCTTTTCCGGGTTGCTGATTCTTCCGCTGCACCGAATCCCCACTCCCCACTTCCCACTTCCCAATTACTATTCCAAATTTTGCACCTGTTCGCGCATCTGCTCAATCAGCACCTTGAGTTCCATGGCGACTTTCGATACTTCCGCGTCGGCCGATTTTGAACCGAGCGTATTGGCTTCACGGTTGAGTTCCTGCATCAGAAAATCCAGGCGCTTGCCAACCGCGCCACCCTTGAGCAGAATCCGCTCCACTTCATCCAGATGCGTCTGCAAGCGAGATAGCTCCTCGTCTACATCAATCTTGCCGGCGAACAATGCCAGCTCCTGGCGAATGCGGTCATCGTCGCAATTTACCATGGCTTCGCGCAAGCGCAGCGTAAGTTTTTCCTGGAATGCCGCCAGCAATGCGGGAATACGCGGCGCCACTGCGGTCGTCAACTGGCGCATCCTGCCCAGGCGTTCAAGCAGCACGGCTTTCAGCTTCTCACCTTCGCGCGCACGCGCCGCCGCAAACTCATCCAGGGCAACGCGCAGCAATTCCATACAAGGCTCGCGCAAGTCTTCGGCAGGCAGCGTATCGACGCCCAGCATGCCGGGCCAGCGCAAAATATCCGCCACTCCCAGACTGCGCGCATCGGGCAGCGTTGCTCTGACAGTATTGTTCAATTCCAGCAGTTTTTGCAGCAACTCGGGATTGAGCTGCTGCAGATCTTCCGTGCCTGCGAGCCGGGAAAAACCCAGGCGGAAATCCACTTTGCCGCGGCTCAGTCGGGCTGTCAGAAACTCGCGCAACGCCGATTCCAGCGAGCGGAACTCATCCGGCAGACGGAACTGGATATCGAGATAACGATTATTGACCGAGCGCAATTCCAGATTGAGCGAACCGTGCGGCACTTCCCGTGTCACCGCTGCGTAGCCGGTCATGCTGTAAATCAGGGCCAACTTATCCACTGACAAGTCCTCAATACGTTAGAATAGCAAACATGCGGCGCTACGCGCAGTATCAGCACGGATTATGCCATAACGGACGCCGGGAAAAACCCTGTAAACTCATACATCCTAGTAGAGACTCGTCACAATCATGCGCCCCAGCAATCGCACACCGCTTCAACTCCGCCCCGTTAAAATTACCCGCCATTACACCAAACACGCCGATGGCGCGGTGTTGATCGAGTGTGGCGACACCCGGGTGTTATGCACCGCCAGCGTGGATGAAAAAGTGCCACCCTTTCTCCGTGGCAAAGGACAAGGCTGGCTCACCGCGGAATACGGCATGCTGCCGTGTTCCACCGGTGAACGCATGCAGCGCGAAGCAGCCAAGGGCAAGCAATCCGGGCGCACCATGGAGATCCAGCGCCTGATCGGGCGCGCATTGCGCTCGGTGGTCGATCTGGGAAAACTGGGCGAGCGCACCATCCAGATCGATTGCGATGTGATTCAGGCTGACGGTGGTACCCGTACCGCCGGCATCACCGGTGCATTCGTCGCATTGCATGACGCAGTGGAAAAACTGCGGCGGCGGCAACTGCTCGAGACCACACCGATACTCGATCATATTGCCGCGGTCTCGGTCGGCATTTATGAAGGCGTGCCGGTGCTCGATCTGGATTACCCGGAAGATTCCTCCTGCGATACCGACATGAACGTGGTCATGACCGGCAGCCTCGGTCTGGTGGAAGTGCAGGGAACCGCCGAAGGCGCCACATTCGATCGGCAGGAGCTGAACGCCATGCTGGATCTGGCGCAGCAGGGCATCCAGCAACTGATCGCGTTGCAGAAAGCGGCACTGGCGGAAAAATAAGCCGGGCTGCGGAAATGCAGAAACTGGTTCTATCTGGATCAGAGTGGAACAGCCCTTCAATAATATCTTTTTGCCCTTCGACAGGCTCAGGACGAACGGAGAATAATGATCGGCCAAAGAAAAACCCGTTCGCCCTGAGCCTGTCGAAGGGTGAATGGATTCACTAAAAAAAGACAAATTAAATGTTCTGAGTTTACATCCTCCGTTGTGCCGACGGCAGCTACTACACCGGACACACCGACAATCTTGAAAAGCGCATCGGCCAGCACCAGACTGGAGAAGGTGGGAGTTATACCGTAACACGCCGTCCCGTTAAACTTGCCTGGTCACAGGCGTGTGTCACACGGGAAGAAGCCTTGTCAGCCGAGATGCAAATCAAGGGTTGGAGTCGTAAGAAGAAAGAAGCCATGATGCGCAACGACTGGGAGGAAGTTTCTCGTTTGGCGCAAAGCAAAACCGAATAGTCAAAATGAGCGGACTCATTTCCGCTGAATAAGGTTGAAATTTGATGGCTCACTCTATTTTAAGAATGCAAAAACTCGTCATCGCCAGCAACAATCCCGGCAAGCTGCGGGAGATCGGTCATCTGCTGGAACCCCTCGGTATCGAAGTGTTGCCGCAGTCCGCATTCAACATCGCGGAAGCGGACGAACCGCATTGCACTTTCGTCGAGAACGCGCTGGCCAAAGCGCGCCATGCCAGCAAATGCTCCGGACTGCCTGCGCTGGCAGATGATTCCGGCATCTGCGTGGATGCCTTGCATGGCGAACCGGGCATCCATTCGGCGCGCTACGCGGGAGAGCCCAAGTCGGACGAACGCAACAATCAGAAACTGGTCGAAGCGCTGACCGACCAGTCCAACCGCAACGCCCATTATTACTGCGTGATCGTGCTGGTGCGCCACGCCGACGACCCGCAGCCGATCATCGCCGACGGCGCCTGGCGCGGTGAGATCATTCCACAGCCGCGCGGTAGCGGCGGTTTCGGCTACGACCCATATTTCTATCTGCCGCAACTGGACAAAACCTCAGCGGAACTCCCGCTGGAACAGAAGAATCGAATCAGCCATCGCGGCCAGGCATTGGCGCGGCTGGTTGAAATGATCAGGCAGGAAACGGCCAAGTAACCGGATACGTTGCCTGCCGATTCACCGATTCGATTCTTAAATTCCTTATGACCGCAGTCATCTCCCTCTCATCAATCCTTGGCTCGCAAGCGCCACGCCTGCAGGCACTGCCGCCGCTGAGCCTCTACATTCACCTGCCGTGGTGCGTGAAGAAATGTCCTTATTGCGATTTCAATTCGCATGAAGCCCGCAGCAGCAACATGCCCGAGGAAGACTATGTCGCGGCGCTGATCCGCGATCTGGAAATGGCATTGCCGCAGATCTGGGGACGCAAGGTGGTCAGCGTATTTTTCGGCGGCGGCACGCCCAGCCTGTTCAGCGCCCGTTCGATCGACACGATCCTCACTGCGGTGCGGACCCTGCTGCCGCTGGAGCATCTGGCCGAAGTCACGCTGGAAGCCAATCCCGGCACGGTCGAAGCGCAGAAATTCGCCGACTTTCGCGCTGCCGGCATCAACCGCCTGTCGCTCGGTATCCAAAGCTTCAACCCCGGACATTTGCAAGCGCTGGGCCGCATCCACGACGGCGATGAAGCGCGGCGTGCGGTGGAAATCGCGCAGAAAAATTTTGACAACGTGAATCTCGACCTGATGTATGCGTTGCCGAATAGCGCAACTGAGCAAACGCTGGATGAAGCGCGGCAAGACATCACCACAGCGGTGAGCTACGGCGTGCCGCATATTTCCGCTTACCACCTCACGCTGGAGCCGAATACCTTGTTCCACCGTTATCCGCCGTCGCTGCCCGACGACGATCTGGCGGCGGAAATGCAGGTGATGATCGAGCAGACGCTTGCGTACAGCGGCTACACCAATTACGAGACTTCGGCCTTCGCCCAGGCCGGACGCGAATCGCGCCACAATTTGAATTACTGGCTGTTCGGCGATTATCTTGGCATTGGCGCGGGCGCGCACAGCAAGATCAGTTTTGCCGACAAGATCGTGCGGCAGATGCGCTGCAAGCAGCCCAAGGAATATCTCGCCAGGACAGCAGATACGATGGATGCGCCGCTACAGGAACAGCATGAGGTGGGGCGCGATGAGCGCGGCTTCGAATTCATGATGAACGCGCTGCGCCTCACTGCCGGTTTTGCCACAGAAATGTTCCAGCAGCGCACCGGTCTGCCGATCACCGCGATCCAGCAACAACTCGACACAGCGGAGCAGCGTGGGCTGATCGTGCGCGATCACCAGCGCATCACGCCCACTCTCGCGGGGCGGCGCTTTCTGAACGATTTGCTGCAGATTTTTTTACCGGAGAAAACTGGGGCATAAACAGAATGCTGACTTACCTTCTACGGAAGACCAAATCCCATACCCCATGCCCCAGCTTCAAACCGCGCTGCTCGAACTTGGTCGAGGGCCGGTATGCCGGGCACGGGGCATAATCCGCAGCGGTGTTGGCAAGCTGCGGTTCATCGCTCAGCACCTGCAGAATCTGCTGCGCATATTCTTCCCAATCGGTGGCCACATGCACATAGCCGCCATGCTTCAGCCGTTCGCTCAGCAGCGCGATGAATTGCGGCTGGATCAGGCGGCGCTTGTGGTGACGCGCCTTGGGCCACGGGTCGGGGAAAAAAATATGCGCGCCGTCAAGACACTCGGGCGGCAGCATGCGCTGCAATACTTCCACCGCGTCATGCTGGATGATGCGCAGATTGCTCAAGCCGGATTCCTCGATCAGCTTCAGCAGGCTGCCCACGCCGGGCGTGTGCACATCGATGGCGAGATAGTCGTTCTGCGGATGCGCCTGGGCGATGGCCGCAGTGGTTTCACCCATGCCGAAACCGATCTCGAGAAATTTGGGCGCGCTCCTGCCAAAAACCTTATCCAGATCGAGCAGGTCGTCCGCAAACGGGATGCCGTACAGCGGCAGCAGGGTTTCGTGGGCGCGGCGCTGCGCGTTGGAGACGCGCCCCTGGCGGAGAACGAAACTGCGGATGGGGCGATGTTCTGACATGTGGGAGTAATAATCCGGCAGCAGCCCGGAATCAGGTTGCCTGGTCTTTGCCGCTGCTGGCGATGACGCCGCTGACGGGCGAACTAGGACTCGCACTGTAGAGTTTCTTCGCCATGCGTCCGGCCAGGTAAGCCTCGCGCCCGGCCTCCACCGCTTTTCTCATGGCGGAAGCCATCAGTACCGGCTGTTGCGCAGCGGCAATGGCGGTGTTCATCAACACCCCATCGCAACCCAGCTCCATCGCGATGGCCGCATCCGAAGCCGTGCCCACGCCCGCATCCACCAGCACCGGCACCTTGGCATTGTCGATGATGATCTGCAAATTCCACGGATTCAGAATGCCCATGCCGGAACCGATCAGCGAAGCCAGCGGCATCACCGCGACGCAGCCGATCTCCTCCAATTGCCGCGCGAGAATCGGATCATCCGAGGTATAAACCATTACCTGAAAGTTTTCCTTCACCAGGATTTCCGCAGCCTTGAGCGTTTCCACCATGTTGGGGAACAGCGTCTTCGGGTCGCCCAGCACTTCCAGCTTCACCAGGCTGTGACCGTCGAGCAGTTCACGTGCAAGCCGCAGCGTGCGCACCGCATCCTCGACCGTGTAGCAACCGGCGGTGTTGGGCAGCAGGGTGTACTGCGAAGGCGGCAGCACGTCCAGCAGGTTCGGCTCATCCGGATTCTGGCCGATGTTGGTGCGGCGGATCGCTACCGTGATGATCTGCGCGCCGCTCGCGTCTATCGCCGCGCGCGTCTCGGCGAAATCCTTGTATTTGCCGGTGCCGACCAGCAGCCGCGAGGAATAGCTCTTGCCGGCGATGATGAGATTATCCATAAAATCCTGAATTGTTTTACTGCGAAAAATCTAGCCGCCACCCACTGCCACCACGATTTCCAGCCGGTCACCATCCGCCAGCACCTGCTCGCCGAACTGGCTGCGCGGAACGATTTCGCCGTTGCGCTCGACCGCGATGCGTTTGCCTTGCAACGCCATGTGTTCCAGCAATTGCGTGACGTTCAGCGGGGTGTCGAAGTGCTGCGGCTGACCGTTGAGGGTGACTTGTATCATTTCAGAATATGTCCGGAATCGGGCAAGCTTGCGGCGTCCGCATGATTTATCTATAAGGGTGCTGATTCTACTTGCGTTGCCGGCATTACTCAATCGTTTGCCATTCGCAGTGGCACAGTAACCGTTGCGGTTAGCGCAAGGATTGAACCTTGACAGTGAAGGCATGAATAAGCGACATTGCCGCATGATAAATTTGTTTTCTATATTTGATTAGACCCGAAACAAACCTTTATATGGCAATTCAGAGGCTCTACAAGTATTTGTCTATAGAGACGCCAGACCATTGGACGTATCGGAGGCAACTGTTGACTGAGCGCCGCCTGTATTTCTCACACCCCTCGACATTTAACGATCCGCTGGACTGTAATTTATCAACTGCAGAGCCTTACAAGAGAATGCTGCGGGAGGTCCGAGTTTTCTGTATGTCTGGTGAAAAAAGGGATGATTTTCTCATGTTCGCACACTATGGAGATTCTCACCGAGGCTTTCGATTAACCTTTGAGATCGATACTGATGATAAAACATTGAATGAGATCGGAGTCCTTGGCCGTGGTAAGTATGTGACGTACAGTCAGTACCTACCAAGCTTTGATGAAAATGATATTCACAAAAGCCTTCTTACAAAAGCAGCATCGTGGTCGTACGAGGCTGAATATCGGATATTTTCTGTGAACCATGAAACTATGCATTACGACAAGGCCGCACTGGTCGAAATAGCCTTTGGATACCGATTTAACCCAGACTTCGAACCAGTCATTCGTAATTGGATTACGTGCGGTGAGCATGAGAAAACCATATTCTTACGTGCTATTCCGTCAACTGATTTGATCGGCTTTGTTTATGTTAAGGTATAGGTCTAACAAACGGGTCGAGCTGGACGTGGTGCAGAACGCGCACCACGCCTCTCACCCGTGGCGTTAGCCCCTCAAGAAGGAGCGCACATGCGAGTGCCAAAAGGCGGAACAGACATGCACTGCCCATCGTGCAAGAAGATAACCACGTGCAAAGCCGTTCCCGCTGCGCAGGTCACATACGACTCCAGTGACTATGGTCAGCGCAGGTACTACACAAAGCATTCCGACATTCAATTCTTTCAAAGAGGCCGGGAGTGCCTGTCGTGCGGCCACGAGTTTGTCTCTGCCGAGGTTGACCACGAGTTTCTCGAAGAACTCGTGGAACTCCGCGATGCGCTGAGTGCTATCAAAACTAATGCAGAAATGTATGTCAAAGAATCTGCTGCTGCCTCTACCTCACTTACCAAACTCAGTGAGTCTTTGGGTGTCCTGCGCGCGCTCAAAGTCTACAAGGGCTCGAAGGGCTAACGGCATCATTAGCGGTCAGAAAAGCACTGCCTGTCCAGCTACCCATACCAGCAGTAAAGCCTGAAACACACCGCTGTCCCTCGCCTTATCCGAACTCGGAGCAATCGGCAAACGATTGAGTAATCCCGGCAACGCAAGTAAAATCACGGCACCTGCGGGTGTAGCTCAATGGCAGAGCAGAAGCTTCCCAAGCTTACGACGAGGGTTCGATTCCCTTCACCCGCTCCACTCTTATTCCGCTCAGTTATCCCGCTCAGCCGCCACGTGTGAACTTCGCCGCCAAACTGATCCGCTGGCAACAACTCCACGGCCGCCACCATCTTCCCTGGCAGAATACGCGCGATCCGTATGCTGTCTGGCTATCCGAGATCATGCTGCAGCAGACCCAGGTGACCACGGTCGTGCCTTATTACCTGCGGTTTCTGCAACGCTACCCCAATATCGGCAGCCTTGCGCTGGCGCCGCTCGACGAAGTGCTGGCGCTATGGAGCGGCCTCGGCTATTACGCACGCGGCAGAAATCTGCATCAGGCCGCGCAGTGGATCGTCAGTCATCACGACGGCAAATTTCCGCGTGAGGTAGCGGCAATCCAGCAACTCCCCGGCATCGGCCGCTCCACCGCCGCCGCCATCGCGGTATTCGCTTATGGCGAGCATTGCGCGATACTCGACGGCAACGTCAAGCGCGTTTTCGCGCGCTGCTTCGGTGTCGACGGCTATCCCGGAGAAAAAAAGACCGAGACCCTGCTGTGGCACAAAGCCGAGCAATTGCTGCCGAAAAAAACTCAGGGGCAGATCGAAGCCTACACCCAGGCGCTAATGGATCTGGGCGCGACCGTCTGCACCCGCAGCCAACCCCAGTGCGCTGCCTGTCCGCTGCAAGCGGACTGCATTGCGTTCAGGGAGCAGCGTGTGGACCAACTGCCCACCCCCAAGCCGCGCAAGCCGCTGCCGCAAAAAGAAACCGTGCTGCTGCTGTTGCTGCAGCACGGCGAGATATTGCTGGAAAAGCGCCCGCCCACGGGCATCTGGGGCGGACTGTGGTGCCTGCCGGAAATGCCGCTGGACGAAAATGCCGCCGCCTACTGCGCGCGGCAGTTCGGCCTGAAAGTGCAGCCGCTGCCGGAGCTGCCGCCGCTCGATCACAGCTTCACCCATTTCAAACTGCGCATCCATCCGCGGCCACTGCAAGTCATCTCGCATACTCCCGCTGCGAGGCAGAACGGGGCCATCTGGCTGGCATTCGAGGATGCGCTGGGAGCGGCTATTCCCACGCCGGTGCGAAAACTTCTGCTGCCCATTCACAATAAAGGGCGCCTCTAAAAATCCAGATTTCGTCACAATACTTCGTTGCTCACAAAAAATGCTTCCTTACATATCAGTCATATGCCGCGTCTACATTTTTTGCTCCCGCCTCGTCTTGTTTAGAACTTTGAATTTTTAGAAGCACCCTAAAAACGCTGAGACACGGTGAGGGAGGGCTGGGTAGCCCTCCCTTGACAGCCTCTACTGCAGCCTCAGCTTCGTGTCGAGCAGGAGGATCCGTCCATTGCCCCCGCAATCCGAGGAGCCGCCGTTCCCCACGAAGTAGAAGTCGTACTTCAGGGAATCCGAACTCTGAAGATTGCAGGTGTTCGTGGCCCCGATACCCCACGGCACGTCAAAACCGATCGTGATCCAGTTCGTCGAATCGTCACCAATCTGGTACTTCACGGTCCCCTCGGTGCCGCTCGCGGTGCCGCACACCCCCGATGCCTGGAAGGTAATGGCGCCGTTGGGGGGGATTGTCTTCGGCGGTTCCGTGTCCCACTTTCCCCACGCGAGCGGGTAGTCCTTGAGTGTCAGGGTCTGATCCAGATAATTCTTGACCTTCACGGATGCCTTCAAGTCGCAGTTGGCCTCGGCCGTTCCGACTAAACCAAAACCAACGCCGACCCCGAACACGAGTACGAGTACGAGTACTTTTAGCAGTCTCATATCATCTCCTTATAATGATGGATAGAAATTCCAATGGGCTTAATCGCCCATTTGGCTTAATCGCCCATTTCGACTAGGCAACATATTGACAATAGCCCAGGGTAAATCGTTGTCAAGGGATGTGAATCCGGACACTTGATTTCGAGGGGTCATGTGCGAAAACTCGAGGTGCACGGAGGTGCAAACAGGCACTGGAATGTGGCTGATTCGCTCGCTCGGCAAATCGTCTTGCACACCCCGCTGCAAGACCGAACAGAGCAATCTGGCTCGCATTTGAGGATGCGCTGGGGCGGCCATTCCTGCGCCGGTGCGGTAACTTCTGCTGCCAATGCGCAATAAAAACGCTAAGGACGTTGGTTGCGACTGCTAGCCGCGTTGTTCTCGTTTCCACTGCAAACTGGAATAATGCAGAGTAGTTAACTGTGAATATCCCTGCTATCCTCGAAACTCAGGGAACCTCAGTATCGTTCCCACACAGAGAGAGCCCGACAAAAATGGAAAGCTGGCAGGAATGGAAAAAATGTCAGTGCGTTGAATTGATGGCGCGCAGGGAAGCCGCAGCCTCGCCTCGGGGTCGTCGGCTCGGCATATGAACCGAATCACGATCGTGACCGGCGGCGCCGGTTTCATTGGCACTCATCTGGTGGGGCAGTTGATCGAGTCCGGTCAATCGGTGCGAGTGATTGAGCTTCCGGGGACTGACGTGGGGCATTTGCCGGCAGAGGTCGAGGTGGTCTTTGCTGATATCCGCGACCGTGACGCGGTGGCCCGGGCTTTGCAGGGGGGACGATGGGTTTATCATCTGGCCGCCAATCCCAACCTGTGGGCGCGTGACCGTGGGGAATTCGACGCGGTGAATCACATCGGGACGGTCAATGTTCTGGAAGCCGCGATTGAGGCCGGAGCGGAACGGATCTTGCACACCAGCACCGAGAGCATATTAACCAGAGCGGGTGCGACCGAACTTATCAATGAATACATAGAGATTTTTGAGAGTGATGCGGTTGGCCCCTATTGTCTGTCCAAACTGCGGGCGGAAAACGTGGCCATGGAAAAAGCCCGGGCCGGACACCCGGTTGTTGTGGCTAACCCGACCATGCCAGTGGGGCCGGGAGACCGCAGGCTCTCTCCGCCGACACGTTTGATCCTGGATTTCTGCCAAGGCAAACTGCCTGCCATGATGGAATGTACACTCAACATGATCGACGTGCGTGATGTGGCGACAGGCCTGATTCGCGTGCTGGAGCGTGGCCGCCCCGGCCGGCGTTATCTTCTGGGGGGAGAGAATCTCACGCTTGAAGGATTTTTGGGAACTCTGTCGGAGCTGACTGGCATTCCCATGCCTCGATGGAAAGTTCCTTACCCGGTTGGCTTGGCTGCCGCATATATGAACGAATTCTGGGCCGATTATGTGAGCGGCCAGCCCCCCGAGGCCACCGTGACCGGCGTTCGTCTGGCCCGCCGGCTTATGCATTTCGATCATTCCAACAGCCTCGCGGAATTGGGCCTCACCCCCCGTCCGATCCGCGAGTCGGCGGCCGATGCCGTGAACTGGCTTCGCCAGACAGGACAGCTCCGTTAGTGCCTCGCTCCAGTCAATCCGGTCGCCCTCAATGGAATAATGCAGAGTGGTTGTCCGCGAATATCCCTGCTATCCTCGGGACTCAGTATCGTTCCCACACATAGCCCGGCAAAAATGGAAAACTGGCAGGAATGGAGAAAGCAGCAGCGCGCCGAACTGATGGCGCGCAGAGAGGCAATCACGGCGGAAGATCACCGCCGCTGGAGCGCGGCCATCACCGCCTCGCTCGAACAGGGTTTCCCGCTGCTGCGGAAAAATATTGTGGGATTTTGCTGGCCTTACCGTGGCGAGTACGATCCGCGGCCGGCGATGAATTTTTTGCGCGCGCACGGCGCGACGCTGGCGCTGCCGGAAGTGCTGGAAAATGGCGCACCGCTGCGCTTTCGCCAGTGGTGGCCGGAAGCGCCGATGAAAACCGGCGCTTACGCGATCCCCGTGCCTGACAATACTGAAGTAGTGACAGTCGGCGCAATCATCATGCCGCTGGTCGGCTTCGACCGGCAGGGCTACCGGCTGGGCTATGGCGGCGGTTATTTCGACCGCACGCTGGCGGCAATCGATCCGCGCCCGCTGACCATCGGCGTGGCGTTTGAAATTCTGCGGCTGGACAGCGTGCATCCGCAGCCGCATGACATTGCGATGGATTTCATTGTGACTGAAGCGGGGATATACCGGGTGACGGCTGGCGGCTCGGTTGCAATCTCCCGCGAGGAATGCGCAGCGGAGCATGCCCTGAAGTAGGGCAGTGCCAGCAACTAGTCGCCTTCGCCCCAGCGCGGCATCAGCGTATGCGTAACACCCAGATGATCGAGAATGCGCGCCACGACGAAATCCACCACATCCTGCACCGTCTCGGGATGATGATAGAAACCCGGGTTGGCGGGCAGAATCACCGCACCACTGCGCGCAAGCTTGAGCATGTTTTCCAGATGGATCACGGAAAACGGGGTCTCGCGCGGCACCAGGATTAGTTTGCGATTTTCCTTCAGCATCACATCCGCCGCACGCTCGATCAGATTCTGGCTCAAGCCCGCAGCAATGGCAGCCAGCGTCCCCATGGTGCAGGGGCAGACTACCATCGCATCCGCCGGGTTGGAGCCGGAGGCCACCGGCGCAAACCACTCCTCACGCCCGAATACGCGCAACTGCCCAGCGGCGGCGTTAAAGCGGCGGCTGAACAACTCTTCCACTTCCTTGGCGCGCGACGGCAGCGCCAATTGCATTTCCTGCTGCGCGACGATCTGCGCCACTTGCGAATACAGCAGATAAACGCGATTGCCGCTTGCCAGCAGCATTTCCAGCAAGCGGATGCCGTAGGGCATGCCGGATGCGCCGGTGTAAGCCAAGGTGATGGTTAGGGGTGGATTCATTTCTGCTGTGACGGTTGGCTATTGTTAATGCTATCACCGACAGGGTATTTACGGGTGGCGTTCAGCATTCATTTCGTGGTGAAAATGGTTTCGCTCAGGCACCCAGATCGCGGTGCCGCACCAGCACCTGGTTTTGTGCGGTGAAATACTGCGCCAGACGTTCGGCGAAATACACCGAGCGGTGTCGACCACCGGTGCAACCGATGGCGACGGTCAGATAGTTGCGGTTATCGCCGATGAAACACGGCAGCCAGTCGCTGACGAACCGCAGGATATCATCGAACATGCGGTTGACGTTGCCATCCACGGCCAGAAACTTGATCACCGCTTCGTCCTTGCCAGTGAGTGGCCGCAACTGTGCCTCGTAGTGCGGGTTGGGCAGGCAGCGCACGTCGAACACCATGTCGGCATCCAGCGGCACGCCGTGCTTGAAGCCGAATGATTGAAACAGCAGCGTCAGACGCGAACGGTCGAGGCCGATGAAATCCTTGATCCATACATGCAATGTGCTGGCGCTCAAGTCGCTGGTGTCGATGCGGTGCGCCAACTCATGGATCTCTTCCAGCATTTCCCGCTCCGACTGGATGCATTCGGGCAGGGTCAGGCGACCGTCACTCAAAGGGTGGCGGCGGCGGGTTTCGGAAAAGCGTTTTACCAGCACATCGCTCCTGGTTTCCAGAAACAACAAGCGCACATCCATCTGCTGCTGTCGCAAGTCAGCCAGTTGCTGCGGCAGCAGGTGCAGGGTCTCGCGGCTGCGCGCGTCGATGCTGACCGCCACGCGCGGATGACCGGATTGCTTCAAATAAAGTGTCACCTGTTGCAGCAGGTTGGCCGGGAGATTATCCACACAATAATAGCCGCTGTCTTCCAGCACGGAAAGCGCGATGCTCTTGCCTGAACCGGCAAGGCCGCTGATGACGATTAGCTGCATTTTTCTGGGGGCATGAAAGGGGTGAGCAAGCGCTCACTGTGGATTGTAAAACCCCCTGCGGCTGGATGCGACAGGGAGCAGAACAGGGAAACGCCGCGATTAATGCTTGATAACGGCGTCGGCAGCCTTATCATCTGCCGCCGCAGGCAGCGGCGCGGGAGGGGCGGCAGCCGGGAGCGCTTCCGGCTTGCGCTCCAGCGCCAGGTCGAGCACCTGGTCTATCCATTTCACGGGCTGAATGTCCAGCCGGTTCTTGATGTTTTCCGGTATCTCGGCCAGGTCTTTGACGTTTTCCTCCGGGATCAGCACCATCTTGATCCCGCCGCGATGCGCCGCCAGCAGTTTCTCCTTGAGACCACCGATCGCCAGCACTTCACCACGCAAGGTGATTTCTCCAGTCATCGCCACATCGGCACGCACCGGGATTCCGGTCAGCGCGGAGACCAGTGCCGTGGTCATGGCAACACCAGCCGAAGGTCCGTCTTTCGGGGTCGCTCCCTCCGGTACATGCACATGGATGTCGGTTTTCTCGAAGGTATCGTCCTTGATCCCGAGCCGACTGGCGCGTGCGCGCACTACCGAGCGGGCCGCCTCCACCGACTCCTTCATGACATCTCCGAGGGAACCGGTACGCAGGATATTGCCTTTGCCCGGCAGCACCACTGCCTCGATGGTCAATAATTCTCCACCCACCTCGGTCCATGCCAAGCCGGTAACCTGCCCGACCTGATTTTTTTCCTCGGCGACACCATAAGTGTAACGCCGCACGCCCAGATATTTTTCCAGGTTACGCGCAGTGACCATGATTTTTTTCTGGCCGTCCTTGAACAACAGCGCTTTCACCACCTTGCGGCAGATTTTCGAAATTTCGCGCTCCATCGCACGCACCCCGGCCTCGCGCGTGTAATAACGAGTAATATCACGCAGCGCAGCGCTGTTCACTGCCAATTCGTTCTCTTTCAGACCGTGATTTTTAATCTGCTTGGGCAGCAGGTAACGGGTTGCAATGTTAAGTTTCTCATCCTCGGTATAGCCCGACAACCGAATCACTTCCATACGGTCCAGCAATGCAGCGGGTATGTTCAGGGTGTTGGCAGTGGCGACAAACATCACATCGGACAAGTCATATTCGACCTCGATGTAATGATCCACAAATGAATTGTTCTGCTCGGGGTCCAGCACTTCCAGTAATGCAGAAGACGGGTCGCCACGGAAGTCCATGCCCATTTTGTCCACTTCGTCCAGCAAGAAAAGCGGATTCTTGACGCCGACCTTGGTCATATTCTGCAAAATCTTGCCTGGCATCGAACCGATGTAGGTACGCCGGTGACCGCGTATCTCGGCTTCGTCGCGCACACCGCCCAGAGACATGCGCACAAACTTGCGGTTGGTGGCGCGCGCGATGGATTGCCCCAATGAGGTCTTGCCCACGCCGGGCGGACCCACCAGGCACAATATCGGCGCCTTCAGCTTGTCCACGCGCTGCTGCACCGCCAGATACTCGACGATACGTTCCTTGACCTTGTCCAGGCCGTAATGATCCTGCTCCAGCACGGTTTCGGCAGCATGCAGATCCTTGCTGATTTTACTTTTCTTCTTCCATGGCAGCGCCACCAGCGAATCGATGTAGTTGCGTACCACTGTGGCCTCAGCCGACATGGGCGACATCAGGCGTAGTTTTTTCAGCTCCGCTTCGGCCTTGGTGCGGCCCTCTTTGGACATTTGCGCAGCCTTGATCTTCTTGTCGATCTCTTCCAGATCAGCGCCATCCTCGCCCTCACCCAGCTCTTTCTGGATGGCTTTTACCTGTTCGTTCAGATAGTAGTCGCGCTGACTCTTCTCCATCTGACGCTTGACCCTGCCACGGATGCGTTTTTCCACCTGGAGTATGTCAAGTTCGGTTTCGAGTAATCCCAGCAGATGTTCCAGGCGCTTCGGCACATCGATGATTTCCAGTACTTCCTGCTTTTGCTCAAGCTTCAACGGCAGGTGCGCGGCGATGGTATCGGCCAGACGCCCTGCCTCGTCGATGCCGCCAAGCGAAGTCAGGATTTCGGGGGGAATTTTCTTGTTGAGTTTCACGTATTGATCGAACTGCGCCAGCATCGCGCGGCGCATCGCTTCGACTTCGTGACCATCGACTTCATCAGGGGGAAGCAACACAGCCTGACCGGAAAAGTGCGTGCCGGCGTCAGTCACCTTCAGGATACGGGCACGGCGATTGCCTTCCACCAGCACCTTGACGGTGCCATCCGGCAGCTTGAGCATTTGCAGCAGATTGGCGACGCTGCACACGCTGTAAAGGTCTTCGGGAGAGGGATCGTCTTTGGCAGCGGATTTTTGCGCCACCAGCAGGATGCTCTTGCTGGATTCCATCGCGGCTTCCAGCGCTTGGATCGACTTTGGCCGTCCGACAAACAGCGGCATCACCATATGCGGGAATACCACTACGTCGCGTAGCGGCAGTAACGGCAGTGACACCTGGTTGGGATTGATAACTGCAGGAGAAGACATATCGGCTCACCTATAAAAGACTGACAAAAATGTTATGGGGATGCCGTAAAGAAATTCAAGCCAGCGAACCAGACAACATTTAGCGCAGTGGCTAAAAGTTCTTGGCTACCTTGTGTTGATCCGAATAAATCAGAATTGGCTTGATATCTCCGCTAACCGAGCCGTGATCAATCACTACCTTGACGACATTCTCCAGCGATGGCAGATCGAACATGGTATCCAGCAGAGTATTCTCCAGAATCGAGCGCAGGCCGCGTGCACCAGTCTTGCGCGCCAGCGCCTTCTTGGCGATGGCCTTGAGCGCCTGCTCACGGAATTCCAGATCGACGCCGCCTTCCATGCTGAACATTTTCTGGTACTGCTTGGTAAGCGCATTCTTGGGCTCGGTCAGAATCTGGATCAGGGCCGACTCGTCCAGTTCATTCAGTGTCGCAACCACCGGCAAGCGTCCGACAAATTCCGGAATCAGGCCATACTTGATCAGGTCTTCGGGTTCCACCCCGCGCAGCACTGCGCCGATGTCCTTGCGATCGTCGCGACTTTTCACATCGGCACCGAAACCGATGCCACCCTTCTCGGTGCGCGCGCGTATCACCTTGTCGAGGCCATCGAATGCGCCGCCGCAAATGAACAGAATGTTGGTGGTGTCCACCTGAACAAATTCCTGATTGGGGTGCTTGCGTCCACCCTGAGGCGGCACCGATGCAACCGTACCCTCAATCAACTTCAGCAGTGCCTGCTGCACACCTTCGCCCGAAACATCGCGGGTAATCGACGGGTTGTCCGACTTGCGTGAAATCTTGTCGATTTCGTCGATGTAGACAATGCCCTGCTGAGCTTTCTCTGCATCGTAATCACATTTCTGCAGCAATTTCTGGATGATGTTTTCCACATCCTCGCCGACATAACCCGCTTCGGTCAGGGTGGTAGCATCGGCCATCACAAACGGCACGTTCAGCAAACGCGCCAGCGTCTGTGCCAGCAATGTCTTGCCGGAACCGGTGGGGCCGATCAGCAGGATGTTGCTCTTCGCCAACTCGATGTCGTCAGTGTCGCCGGCCTTGTTCAGGTTACGCAGGCGTTTGTAGTGGTTGTATACCGCCACCGACAGAATCTTTTTTGCGGGTTCCTGACCAATTACGTATTGATCGAGAATCTGGCAGATTTCGTGCGGCACCGGCAAGTCAGACTTGGTCAACTTGGCGGCTTCGGCACCCTGTATTTCCTCACGAATGATATCGTTGCAAAGCTCGATGCATTCGTCGCAGATGAATACTGACGGACCGGCAATGAGCTTCTTCACTTCATGCTGACTCTTGCCACAGAAGGAGCAATAAAGAAGTTTCTCGCCACCAATTTTGTCTGACATAATTTTATTCCGCTTCATCCGGGCCAAAGCGCCCGTAACTGGAAATTGAACTCCCTAATCCCGACTCTGGTAGATCTCAGCCTGGATTCGCATCTCTATTGGCCAACACCGAATCGACCAGACCATATTTTACCGATTCTTCCGCGCTGAGGAAATTGTCACGGTCCGTATCTTTCTCGATCGTCTGTATGGTTTGACCCGTGTGCTTCGCCAGAATTTCATTCAACCGGCTTTTAAGAAACAGAATTTCCCTGGCGTGGATCTCGATGTCAGAAGCCTGCCCCTGGAAGCCCCCCATCGGCTGATGGATCATGACGCGCGAATTGGGCAGGCAGAAACGCTTGCCGTTTGCTCCCGCTGCCAGCAACAGGGACCCCATGCTCGCCGCCTGACCTATGCATAACGTACTGACATCAGGCTTGATATATTGCATGGTATCGTAAATCGCCATCCCGGCTGATACCACTCCGCCGGGGGAGTTGATATAAAGATGAATGTCCTTGTCGGAATTTTCCGATTCCAGAAACAGCAATTGCGCCACAATCAAATTGGCGGAAGTCTCGGTAACCGGCCCCACCAGAAATATCACTCTCTCTTTCAGCAGGCGAGAGTAGATATCGTAAGCACGCTCACCACGCCCGCTGGTTTCGATCACCATCGGGATCAAACCCAGATTCTTCGGCTCGTGATTGCGTTGTTCCCAGTCAAATTGTTGCATCATATCAAGATTTTCCCATCAATTCGTCGAAAGTCACTGCCTTGTCCACCGTCGTGACTTTTTCCAGCACCCATGCCACCACGTTATCTTCCAGTACTGCCGACTCAATTTCGTTGAGGCGATCCGGTGAAGAATAATGCCATTTGACCACCTCACCCGGATTTTCGTAACTCTGCGCCAAATCCTCCACTACCCCACGCACCTGTTCGGGGTTGGCCCGCAGATTGTGAACCTTTACCAGTTCCGCCAGTATCAATCCCAGATTCACCCGGCGCTGCGCCTGTTCCTGGAATAAGTCCTGCGGCAACGTAATATCCGCAGCCTTCATACCGCGCGCCTCCAGATCACTACGCGCATCCTGCATCAACCGCTCCAGTTCCTGCTCGACCAAAACCTTGGGCGCCTCGATTTTGGTGGTATCAAGCAATGCCTGCATCACTTGTGCCTTGATTCTCGCCTTTGTCCGTTTGATTACTTCCCGCTCAAGGTTGGCCTGGATTTCGCCGCGCATTTTTTCGGTATCACCATCGGCAACACCCAGCGACTTGGCAAATTCGGCATTCACTTCCGGCAGTTCAGGTGCTTCCACTGCGTTAAGTTTCACCTCGAATGTCGCGATTTTTCCGGCAACATCTTTGCCATGATAGTCCGCCGGGAAGGTTACCTCAAACGTTTTGCTCTGCCCCGCGCTCATGCCAATGAGCGGTCCCTCGAAATCCTTGAGCAGCCGACCTTCGCCCAGCACCAGGGTAAAGCCCTCGGCTTTGCCGCCGGCGAATTCCACTCCGTCAATGACCCCGCGATAATCGATGCTGACTCGGTCACCCGCTGCAGCCGGCTGTTCTGCCGGCTGGTACTGAACCCGCTGTTTGCGTACCACCTCCAGAGTTTTATCGACATCGGCGGGAATAACCTTAACCAGCGGCTGCTCAATGCTGACCGCGCTCAAGTCGCCCAGCACCACATCGGGGTAGACTTCAAAGGTTGCGCTGAACTCAAACTCGGAAGCACTCTCTGCCGCCGCCTTCGGTTCAAAGCGCGGAGGGCCTGCAAGCCGCAGCTTCTGCTCGCGCACAGCCTCGCTGAAACTTTTCTGCAGCACATCGCCCAGCACTTCCTGGCGCACCTGCGGGCCATATTGCTGCTGGACGATACGCAACGGTACCTTACCGGGACGGAAACCAGGTATTTTCGCCGTGCGCGCCAAGCGCTTCAGGCGATTTTCCATTTCCGTCTCGATTGTTTCATGGGGAACCGAAACACTCAGACGGCGCTCCAGCGCACCAAGGTTCTCTACATTCGATTGCATCACATTTCCTAACTGATTGATAACATTCATGCAACGTCACAACGGCCAGAGAAGAGCGCGGCAACCGTCAAACACGGTATCGCGCGCAACACCGCCTCACAACCTGCGGTTCCCTGGTGCGAAAGGGGGGACTCGAACCCCCACACCTTTCGGCGCCAGAACCTAAATCTGGTGCGTCTACCAATTCCGCCACTTTCGCGCGCCACTTTTTTAATTATACCTTTTTCTTCCTGCCATTACAGCCATACTAGGCACGGCTCTGACAGAAAACCGTCTCGCCGCTGACCCCTTTGCTATCCGGTCCCATCAGATACAGGTAAACCGCCATCAGGTCATGCGGCTGGGGCAGGGTATGCTTGGCTTCTCCGGGGTGGGTCTTGGTGCGTTGCGGCGTATGCACCGGTCCCGGAATCAACGCGTTGATGCGCAGATTCGGCAACATCTCCCATTCCTGCGCCTGGATTTTCACCAGCACCTCCACCCCCGCCTTGGCTACTGCAAACCCGCCCCAATATGCGGCTGGATCGTGGCCATGCACATCCGCAGTCATGATGACGCTGGCATCGGGCACAGATCTCAGCAGCGGCAGGCAGGCGCGCGTCAACGCAAACGGTGCGGCCAGGTTGACTCGCAGCATGGTCAACCATTGTTCCAGCGTCTGGTTCGCTAGGGGAGTCAAGCCGTAAACCAGCGCCGCATTGTGCAGTATCCCGTCCAGTCTGCCCAGTTGCAGCTTGATGGCCTGGGCCAGCGCCGCAAAATCCTGGTCCCCAGCTTTTTCCAGATCAAGCGGGAAAATCGCCGCCTGTGCCCCGCCTGCCGCCTCGATTTCATCGTATACGCTTTCCAGCTTCTCGACCTTGCGGCCGTGCAGAATTAGGGTCGCGCCATGAGCTGCATAGGTCAGCGCGGCGGTGCGGCCCATGCCCTGCCCCGCGCCAGTGACGAGAATTACGCGATCCTTGAGCAGATCTTTGGGCGCTTGGTAGTTTGTCAAATCACTCATATGCACGGAATCTACCACGGGAAGGAAAAAGCATAAGCCGGAAAAGCCTTGGATTTACCCCTTGATCCAGGTTTTCCACGCCAGCCACAATTTACGTACCGGTGTGAGGCTGACACGCTGCCGCATGACATGGCAGCCGTCGTTCTTGATTTCCTGCAGCAGGGTTCGATAAATCGCCGCCATGATAATGCCGGACTGCTGGTTCTTGCGGTCTTCCGTCGGCAGCGCCGCAAACGCACTGGCATAATAACTCTCTGCCCGTTCGATCTGGAATTCCATCAAACGCCTGAAATTGTCACTTTCGCGTGATTGCAGTATGTCTTCCTCGGACACACCAAAGCGGGCAAGCTCGTCCTGCGGCAGATAAATGCGATCGCGGCGCGCGTCCTCGCCCACATCGCGGATGATGTTGGTGAGCTGGAACGCAAGCCCCAGATCTTGCGCGTACTTCAGGGTGTCGGGATTACGGTAGCTAAAAATTTCGACGGAGCATAAACCCACCACGCTCGCCACGTGGTAGCAGTAACGCCGCAGAGTGTCAAAATCCGCATAGCGGTTATAGCTCAGATCCATTTCCATGCCGTCTATGATTTCATTCAGCCGCCCGGCAGTGAGGTTGAACGTTTTGGCCACGGCAGCCAGTGCTTTTGTTACCGGATGACTGGGTTTGACGTCGTGCTCGTCGCCGAATATGGCAGCAACCTCCTGCCGCCACCACGCGAGCTTCGCATGCGCCACCGCCGCATCAGTGCATTCATCCACCACATCATCCACCTCGCGGCAGAAAGCATAGAGTGCGGTAATGGCACGGCGTTTTTCCAGCGGCAGATAGAGAAAACTGTAATAGAAGCTGGAGCCGCTCTGAACAGCTTTCTGCTGGCAATACTGATCTGGGGTCATGGCAAATTATTCTGGAAAAAAGGCTGCCGTCAAACTGCCGGGTGCACCCGGAAAATCTTCGTAAGGCTTGACGAGCAGCGACGGATCAACACGTCTCAATGAATCTCCAAATGGCCCACAATTTACAGGAATTTATGGGCAGTGTGTGAGTGAATTAGAAATTCACTGGCTTGCTCGCCGCAACAAAAACCCCGCCGAAGCGGGGTCTTTGTTGCATGTTTAACTGCACGAGTCCGGTAGCGGACTTTACATGTCCATGCCGCCCATGCCACCCATACCGCCCATGCCGCCACCCATGCCGCCAGCCCCACCAGATTCATCCTTGGGCAGTTCCGCCACCATGGCGTCAGTGGTAAGCATCAGACTTGCCACCGAAGCGGCATTCTGCAAGGCATAGCGCGTGACCTTAGTCGGATCGAGCACGCCCATTTCCACCATGTCGCCGTACTCGCCGGTAGCAGCGTTGTAACCGAAGTTACCCTTGCCTTCCACCACCTTGTTGATCACGACCGAAGGCTCGTCACCACAGTTGGTCACAATCTGACGCAGTGGTTCTTCCAGCGCACGCAGAACAATCTTGATGCCAGAATCCTGGTCGTGATTGTCACCCTTGATTTTGGCCACTGCATTACGAGCACGCAGCAACGCCACGCCACCGCCGGGGACTATGCCTTCTTCCACCGCGGCACGAGTTGCATGCAGCGCATCTTCAACACGCGCTTTCTTCTCTTTCATTTCCACTTCGGTAGCGGCGCCGACTTTGATCAGAGCTACCCCGCCAGCCAGCTTCGCTACGCGTTCCTGCAACTTTTCCTTGTCATAGTCGCTGGTGGCTTCTTCAATCTGGGCACGAATCTGCTTGACTCGGCCCTCAATGGTTTTGGCGTCGCCCGCGCCGTCGATGACGGTGGTTTCTTCCTTGCCTACTTCAATACGCTTGGCCTGACCCAAATCCTTCAACGTGGCTTTCTCCAGCGACAGACCCACTTCTTCGGCAATCACGGTGCCGCCGGTAAGAATGGCGATGTCTTCCAGCATGGCCTTACGGCGATCGCCGAAGCCCGGTGCTTTGACTGCACAGGTTTTGAGAATGCCGCGGATATTGTTCACCACCAGGGTTGCAAGCGCTTCGCCGTCTATATCCTCAGCGATGATCAGCAGCGGTTTGCCAGCTTTGGCCACTTGCTCCAGCACTGGCAGCAATTCGCGGATGTTGGAAATTTTCTTGTCGTGCAGCAGAACAAAGGGGCTTTCCAGCAGCGCGATCTGTCTGTCCGGGTTGTTGATGAAATAGGGAGAGAGATAACCGCGATCAAACTGCATCCCCTCGACCACTTCCAGTTCATTTTGCAGGCCGGAGCCGTCTTCCACCGTAATCACGCCTTCCTTGCCGACTTTTTCCATTGCGTCGGCGATGATCTTGCCGATTTCAGGGTCTGAATTGGCGGAAATGCTGCCAACCTGCGCGATTTCCTTGCCGGTAGTGCAGGGTTTGGAAAGTCTTTTCAGCTCTTCAACCGTAGCGGTCACGGCTTTATCGATACCACGCTTCAGATCCATCGGGTTCATCCCGGCGGCGACAAACTTCATGCCTTCCTTGATGATGGATTGCGCCAGCACGGTGGCGGTGGTGGTGCCGTCGCCGGCCACATCGGAAGTCTTGCTTGCCACTTCCTTCAGCATTTGCGCACCCATGTTCTCGAACCTGTCTTTCAGTTCAATTTCTTTTGCTACTGAAACACCATCCTTGGTGATGGTAGGAGCACCGTAAGAGCGCTCCAGTACTACGTTGCGGCCCTTTGGCCCCAGGGTGACTTTGACCGCATCGGCCAGAATGTTGACCCCGGCCACCATTTTGTGGCGGGCTGAATCACCGAATTTCACGTCTTTTGCTGCCATGATTTTTCTCCTAATTTCCAGAAATGTTGTTTAAGGTCGTCGCTGACACAATTAGCCTTCAACCACGCCCATAATATCTTCTTCGCGCATCACCAGGAGTTCTACTCCTTCGACTTTCACCGTCTGCCCGGAGTATTTGCCGAACAGCACTTTGTCGCCGACTTTCACATCCAGCGCACGGATTTTTCCGTCGTCGCCAACTTTACCTTTACCCACGGCGATGATTTCGCCTTGGTCAGGCTTTTCTGCAGCACTGTCTGGGATGACAATACCGGATGCGGTCTTGCGTTCTTCTTCCAGCCGCTTGACAATAACGCGGTCATGTAACGGACGAATCTGCATATCTTTCTCCTGTTTAAAATTAACATCATGAAATCTCTAAGAAAACCGATATGCTGTATGCGGATTCCTCAGAGACTGTTACAAAAAAACAAATTTTAGCACTCACTGCTCACGAGTGCTAATAATAGTGCCTACTACTGGGAATTTCAAGTAGTTGGGCAATAAAAACTTGTCGAGACACAGCCTGAAGCTAGTCTGGCACCCCTCCTGAGAAACCCTCCTCCACTCCGTCTCGCTTGTTAACTTTTCCCTTATTTTGTCGCCTTTCGGAGACAAAATAAATCCTGTCATAACAAATAGTTAACTTCTAAAAATAAATATCCGTCGCGGATTGACGACAAATCGACAGCTAATACCACGCCAATGAATCGCTTAGCATCATGATTATTAACATAATATGAAACTGGCGCGAATATTGCGTTAGCAATATGGGTGTGTATTTAAGTTTGAATTCCTTTCGCCCAAGTGCGAAAGGATAAGGATCAAGCCAAGTTACCCCACTGAATTACCCTTACCCTGCGGCCACAATCCGTAGGGGTTTTTTATGTCCAAAAAATATTTTGGCTTGGAAGACTAAGTGTTTACCAAAGGCGGTGTAACTTCCATTAACAGTCGCCATGATGATCCATACCCTGAATTTGTTTTCGGCCTGTTGAGATTAAACCCACTTTAACCTCCTAATATAAAAAGGAAAGATAAATGAAAACATTGTCCATTTCCCAGTCTTTGCCTATCACCCGGGAACGACTACTGAATGCAAAAGTCGCTTACACGTCACGCAATATAAATCTGGAATTGGCAAATAATACCCTGTTGACTGGTGATGATGTCGCTCCCGGCAGCGGTGATCTGGTGTTGGCACGAGTAGAAGAAATTGGCCAACATAGTAGGCTGGAGCTGGCGTGTGGCCGTCGTGCCAGTCTGTTTGCGGGTGATGAAATCGTAGTGTGTTATGGCAACTGTTATGCACCTGACCAGTTTGAAGCTGAAGTACCCGGAGATCTGGGGCTATGTAATCTGGTGGCATCGGGCGGGATTGCCGCGCGTGCCAGATCATGCCACACCGACATGAAAACCCCTACCAGCATTAGGCCCATTGGTCTGTTGGCAAATTCCACGGGTAAGCGCATCAATCTGATGGATGCAGCCCTTCCCAAGATCATCGGATCAAGTGGCCGTCCCTATACGATAGCCGTGCTGGGCACGTCCATGAACGCTGGCAAGAGCACCACAGCGGCTGCACTGATTCGCGGATTGGTCAGTGCAGGTCGCGTGGTAGGCGCCGCCAAGGTGACCGGCACTGGTTCGGGAAGGGATGCCTGGCTCATGACAGATGCAGGGTCAAAATTGACGCTGGACTTTACCCATGCTGGTTTTCCCTCCACCTACCTGGCCAAGCCAGCTGAGGTAGACAAAATTTTAGAGACGCTCACCGCATATCTGACCAAAGCGGGAACAGATGTGATCGTAATAGAAGTGGCGGATGGCTTATTCCAGGGCGAAACTGCGGCGTTACTTGATTCTTCAGTATTTGCCAGAATGGTGGACAGCGTGATTTTTGCGGCAAGTGATTCGATGGGTGCCACGGCAGGCGTAAAGTGGTTACACCGGAAGAGATTGCCGGTAATTGCAGTTAGCGGCCTGTTGACAGCCTCCCCCCTGGCAATAGTTGAAACGGCCAAAGCAACTGGTTTGCCGGTACTGAATAAAAAAGAACTGGGTTCTGCATCCATTGTAAATATGCTGAGCATACCCCCCAGGATGCCACCGTTGCGTTCTGTAACAAGGACCGCAGCCATCTCCTGAAATTAAGGCCGCTGATAAAGCGGCAACGCCACGTCAAGGCTACTCTCCGCAATTTCACTCATCGTATACTGCGGCATGTAACAGCGCTGCGACTACCCTTCCTCATTCTGTTCCATCAGGATCGTCCCGATCTGATGCAGGATGCTGGCCTCGTTCAGGAAGATGCCTGCCATATTGGCTCAGTGCTTGACCTCCCTGTTCAGTCGTTCCAGCGTATTGGTCGAATGTGGTTTCACCCAGCACGTACTCACTTCATTCTGCTGGACGAACGAATAATGCAATACAGCTTAGGTGGGTCTAAAATGCTGCAATCCCGCATATCCACCCGGCATCAACCTGCATATCGGCTGGCAGTAATGAAAGGATGCAAGAAATGAATACTCGTATGGAATCCGTAAAACCGGAAGGTGGATCTGGTGCCGCCCTCCTGGCACTGTTGCGACACAGCCCCAAATCTTTCCTGAAATTAATCCTGTTGGGATTTACCCTCATGGGC
The DNA here is from genome assembly GCA_919902515.1 of Nitrosomonadaceae bacterium. Taxonomy (GTDB): domain Bacteria; phylum Pseudomonadota; class Gammaproteobacteria; order Burkholderiales; family Nitrosomonadaceae; genus VFJL01. The sequence continues at coordinate 64,366 of CAKKRD010000013.1, forward strand.
CTGCCGCTCATCATCGCACTAATCAATAGCGCCGTGTCCATCGATCAACTGGCAGACCACAGCCGGAAAACTGTGTATCAGGCAGCACAGATTGCGCATGGCAGTCGTGTCCTGGTCGATGAAATCGCAATCATGGAACGCAGTGTGCAGCAAACACTTATCCTTGCCGATGCGTCCTTGCTTGAAGGTTATTTTGATGCACACAAGAAATTTGAGGATACAGTAGCCAGCCTTTTCGAACTCTCCCCGCGCACTGAACAGAAGCAATCGCTCCAGCAACTGCAATTATTGGAAGCTGCGATTTTTCATAAGGTATCGGCTGCACGTCAGACTCCGAAAAAGTTGCGTGGGCTGACTGGCGACTTCGTGCCACTATTGGATTCGGCGCGGACCTTCTCTGCCGACGGCGACGCATTGATTGAGCTCGAGGTAGGTGAAATGCAGGATATGGCAGAGCATGCCCGCTCCGTTGTGGGGTGGCAACTACTTGCCTTGATCCCGTTCATGATACTGCTGGCGTCCACTTTTTCCATGATAATTGCACGCCCAATTCGTCAGATCGACGAAGCTATCCGCAACATGGGTCAGGGTGACTTATCAAAAGCAGTGCGCGTCGATGGCCCCCAGGATTTGATCTATCTCGGCAAACGCCTGGACTGGATGCGTCGCCGCTTTCTGGAACTGGAAGAACAAAAGACCCAATTTCTGCAACATGTTTCTCACGAACTCAAGACACCGCTCACTGCCATACGTGAAGGTGCGGATTTGCTTGCGGAAGGAGTGGTCGGGGATCTGACCGTGAAACAACAGCATGTTGCAAGCATCCTTCATAGCAACAGCAAGCAATTACAAAAGCGTATCGAGGATTTATTGAGCTACAGTGCACTTCAGACTGAGAAATTTACGCTCGTGAAACATCAAGCGAATTTGGCAGTAATTGTCGGCACTGTATTACAGGATCAGAATCTTGCTATCATCAATAAAGGGTTGAAAATCGATCTCGCCTGTCCAGAACTAATGCTAGACTGCGATGAACTGAAAATTAGAACCATTGTGGACAATCTGTTATCGAATGCCGTGAAATTCTCCCCGCCCGCCAGTTGCATCAATATCCGGGCAGGCAAGGTCGACGAGTCGATTCAGCTGAACGTAACAGATGCCGGTGCCGGCATTGACGAAACCGACTGGGACAAAGTATTCGAGCCCTTTTATCAAGGACGGAGAGTACCCGACAGTCACGTCAGGGGGACAGGGCTGGGACTATCCATCGCACGCGAGTACGCACTTGCACATGACGGCAACATCGAGCTTGTTCAACAAACGGAAGCGGGTGCCCACTTCCGCCTCACCCTCCCTATCCACGATCCGCAAGACGCTTCATGAGTAGCAACTTGCTGAAACTCTGGTTGCTGCCAGTATTGTTACTGGCCATGCTGACAGCATGTTCGAACATACTGACCAGGTTATCACCACCACAACCAATTGCGACCAGTGAATTGGAAGACCTATTACAATATTACGACTCCTTGCGTGAGAAACCGATAAAAGAGCTTGCCGGGGAATACGATAGAGCAAGACAGAGCTTTTCTCAGGACGGGAGCAATGCAAACCGTGCCAGGCTCATATTGCTCCTTACCCTTCCTAATACGTCCTTCCACAGCACAACCAATGCGCTCAACTTGCTTAACGAGTGGCCGAAGAATGTGGAACAGCCGTCCAGCCTGGATAGTTTCAGAACTTTATTGACGCTGCTGCTTACCGAGCAGCAACGTGCAGGCCGCAGAGCAAGCGAGTCATCGAGAAAGTTGAAAGAGGAGCAGAATCGTGCCGAGATTCTACGGAATAAGGTTAATGACATTAAAAGCATGGAGAGAAACCTTATCCTCAGGCGCAAGAACTGAGCATGACGTAAAAACATGATTGAATCCAATCCGACTATCCTCATCGTTGACGATGATGCAGATCTGCTGGAATTGCTCGCTATCCGTTTGATGGCCGTCGGCTACAAAACGGAAACGGCACAAAGTGCTGAGATAGCGCTCAATTATCTCGACGTATCGCGCCCACAGTTGGTGATTAGCGATATGCGGATGAGTGGCATGGATGGGATGTCCCTGTTCGAACACATCCATCGCATAACGCCCACTCTGCCAGTCATTATCTTGACTGCGCATGGAACCATCCCGGATGCAGTTGCCGCTGTGCAGCGAGGAGTATTCGGCTATCTGACCAAACCTTTCGATAGTAAAGCTCTGTTGCTGCAGATTGCCCAGGCCCTCAGGCTCGTGCCGGGCACAATGCCTCAAGCTACAACGTCACAAGCACCTTGGCGAAAAAACATCATTACGCGCAGCGCTGCGATGGAAGATCTTCTCATCAAAACTGCGCTCGTTGCGGAAGGTGACGCAAGCGTGCTGATTTATGGCGAGAGCGGTGTAGGCAAGGAATTGTTTGCCCATGCCACTCACGATGCATCCAAACGCCGTCAGCGGCTTTTTGTGGCCGTTAATTGTGCGGCAATTCCGGAGCAATTACTTGAGTCGGAACTATTTGGACACATCAAAGGGGCGTTTACCGGCGCTGTCCGGGATCACAAGGGCTTATTCCATCTGGCCGAGGGCGGCACACTGTTTCTCGATGAAATCGGCGATATGCCGTTGCTGCTCCAATCCAAGTTGTTGCGTGTTCTCCAGGAAAGACAAATACGTTCCGTGGGATCCGCACAGACAATTCCGGTGGATGTGCGGATCATTTCTGCCACTCACCGTGATCTCAGAGCTGAGATTGCCGCAGGCCGCTTTCGCGAGGATCTCTATTACCGACTGGACGTAGTGGCGTTAATAATCCCGGCGTTGTCGCAGCGGCGCGAGGACATTTCTTTGCTGGCGAGCCATTTTCTCAACCTGTTTTCTACGAAATATAACAAGAATATCAACGGCTTCTCCCCTGAAGCGATGGAAATTCTGGTGAGCGCCTCTTGGCCTGGTAATGTGCGGCAGCTCATGAATATCGTTGAGCAATGTGTCGCCTTGAGTACGATCCCGCTCATTTCACCGGTGCTGGTGCACGAGGCCATGCACAAGGAAGAGGAGCGACTGATCTCGTTTGAAGATGCATGCAAGCATTTCGAAAGAGACTATTTGGTGCGAGTATTGAAAATTGCAGCAGGTAACGTAACGCAGGCTGCGCGCTTGGCCAAGCGCAACCGGACCGAGTTCTACAAACTACTCAAGAAATATCAGCTTGACCCCTCTGTTTTCAAACAGCCGTGAGGCCAATTCCTGAAGTAATGCCATGTATATTCCAGACCTTTACGCACTGACATGAGCAACCAAAACTTATTGGAACGCAGCCTGAAAGCAGTCTGGCACCCCTGCACTCAGATGAAACAGCATGAGATGCTGCCGCTCGTTCCCATCGCCCGGGGTGAAGGGGTATGGCTGCATGATTTCGATGGAGGACGCTACCTCGATGCTATCAGCTCATGGTGGGTCAACCTGTTCGGCCACGCCAATCCGCGCATCAATGCGGCCATCTGCGATCAACTGGACAGGCTGGAGCATGTCATGCTCGCTGGTTTCACGCACGAACCGGTGGTGCAATTGTCGGAGCGCCTGAGCAAACTCGCACCGGGCAAACTCGGCCACTGTTTCTACGGCAGTGACGGCGCATCGGCCACCGAAATCGCACTGAAAATGAGTTTTCATTACTGGCACAACAGTGGTCATCCCGGGAAAACCGGCTTTATCAGTTTGCAAAACGGTTATCACGGCGAAACTCTGGGCGCATTAGCGGTCACCGATGTGGCACTGTTCAGGGAAACCTACGCACCGCTGCTGCGCCACGGCACACATGTCCTCACCCCCGACTGGCGTTATGCGGCAGAAGGAGAGTCTCCCAAGGACTACGCGCTGCGCGCTGCTGCCGAGCTGGAAAACCACCTTGCGCAACACCATGCCGGAATTGCTGCGTTGATCGTCGAACCCCTGGTGCAGGGTGCGGCCGGCATGGGTATGTATCATCCCGACTACCTCAAGCTTGCGCGTGAGATCTGTGACAAATACCAGGTACATCTGATCGCCGATGAAATCGCGGTCGGCTTCGGCAGAACCGGTACCCTATTTGCCTGCGAACAAGCGGATATCGCACCAGATTTTTTGTGCCTGGCAAAAGGTCTGAGCGGTGGCTATCTGCCGCTGTCCGTGGTGATGACCACCGATAAGGTTTACCAAGCGTTCTATCACGACGAAACCGCGCGCGGCTTTCTGCATTCGCATACCCACTCCGGCAATGCGCTCGCCTGCCGTGCCGCGCTTGCCACGCTGGATATTTTCGAACAGGACGAAATCATTGCCGCGAATCGCATCAAGGCGCATTATCTCAACCGAGCGGCGCAACCGTTCACATCTCATCCCAAGGTAAAGAACTTCCGCAACTGCGGCATGATCTGGGCGTTCGAAGTAAAAACCAGCGACCCCGCATTTGCCGGGAAATTCTTCCAGGCGGCACTCAAACAGGAATTGCTGCTGCGCCCACTGGGAGATACCGTCTATTTCATGCCGCCGTATGTGATTAACGAGCAGGAGATGGACTTGCTGGTGGCGGGAACCTTGCAGACACTAGACTCATGCTGACAATCCGTTGCAATTGCGGAAACCCATGCGACTCACTTTTCTAGGCGCAGCCGGTGAAGTCACCGGCTCAAGCTATCTGGTCGAAACCGACGATGTGCGCTTCCTGGTGGATTGCGGCATGTTTCAGGGTGGGCGCGAAGCAGAGCACAAAAACCGCGCAGCTTTTGGCTTCAACCCCGAGGCGCTCGACTTCGTTCTGCTCACCCATGCGCATATCGACCATTCCGGGCTGCTGCCGCGACTTGGAGCGCTGGGCTTCAGAGGCCCGGTCTACACCACCGCCGCGACCAATGACCTGCTCAAAGTGATGCTCAAGGATAGTGCGCATATCCAGGAAAAAGAAGCCGAGTGGCAAAACAAGATGGCCTACCGCGGTCAGCGCAAGCCGCGCCATGAAACCGCGCCGCTTTATACCGTAGCCCAGGCCGAAGCTTTTCTCAGGCAAGTGAAAGGCATGGATTACGATGCGGAAATCACACCCCATCCGTCAGTGCGTTGCATGTTCCGCGATGCCGGTCACATTCTGGGCTCGGCCATTATCGAAGTATGGATAAAATCCGCCAAGGATCACAAAAAACTGGTGTTCTCCGGCGATCTGGGGCAGCCGGGCCATCCCATCGTGCGCGACCCCACCCCGATCCAACAGGCCGATGTGCTGCTGGTGGAATCGACCTACGGCAATCGTCTGCACCGCAGCATGCCGGACACGCTGGCTGAACTGGTGCACGTCATCAACGATACATTGCAGCGCAAAGGCGGCAATGTGATCGTGCCCGCTTTCACCGTGGGCCGCACTCAGGATCTGCTGTTTCTGCTGGTTGATCTCTATCGTCAGGGCAAGCTCGCGGAGATGGACATTTATGTGGATTCACCCATGGCTCTGGCCGCAACCGACATCACCCTGAAGCACATGAAACTGCTCGACAAGGAAGCCGCCAGCACGATGCAGTGGTTAATCCAGAACGGCGGAAAGCCACGCATTCACTTTGTGCAGGATGTCGAGGAATCCATGCAGCTCAATAACGTGCAGCACGGCGCGGTCATTATTTCAGCCAGCGGCATGTGCGATGCCGGACGCATCAAGCATCATCTCAAATACAATCTGGGCAGACCGGAGTGCAGCATCCTCATCACCGGTTTCCAGGCTGCGGGGACATTGGGGCGGCGACTGGTGGATAAAGCCAAATCCGTGAAAATTTTCGGCCAGGACATGCCGGTGCGGGCGGATATTTATACCATCGGCGGCCTCTCGGCCCATGCCGATCAGGCGGGCTTGATGAGCTGGCTGAGGCATTTCCGCGCTGCCCCCAGACAAACCTTCGTGGTGCATGGCGAGCCGCTCAACGCCGCAACTTTGGCTGACGTGATCCGGCAGCA
>CAKKRD010000014.1 GCA_919902515.1 Nitrosomonadaceae bacterium
GGTTACCCTCTTAAACTCGATGCATTATTGTCTTGACGGAGGGGTCCACTGTACAGACGAAGCGCTGATTGTATCTTCAAGACGGTTTGCTGATGATTTCACGATCGAATCTATTCCCTTCCGCTAGTTGTTCGAAATAGTCTAATGATGCCTCCTGAGCAGAAACAAGAGACCCTTTAAGTGAAGCTATGCTGGTTAACGATTTCTTTTCCTTAAAAATGCGTTGCCAGTCGAATTTTAGAGTCACCAACTCCTCGCTAGCTTCTGTTTTTGTGATTTGGTGTATACATCGATCCGACCAGTCTGCATTCTCACTCAAATTAGAAACAACCTGGAAATTATAAAAGTCTAATTTATTATCCCAGGGCTGCGACATATATTGAATAAATCGACAAATCCCCGGAGGAGCCTCGTCCTCACTCACAACGGTTGTAGAGACTATTCCAATTCTTTCCAGTAAACGGATTTTAGGATCAATTACTAAATTGGCTGCATCCAGAACTCGCTTACAAACCTCAGGCAGCAATTTTGTAAATGGCTCTGGGTGAGAAAGCATTTCTACTATAGGGTGGCTTCCGCTAACGGGTTTGATCTTCATGCGGTGCCCGAAAGCTACGGACACTTTTTCGGAATCAATTCCGTAATAAAATCCATCTTCAGTCGTTAGCTCAATGTCGAACGAATCTTGTTTTGCAAGCGAGAAATTGTCATTCTTGCCGACAATCCAGCTATTAAGCAGAGGAGCGAGGGCGTCCAAAATCGAACTGCTCGAGACAAAGTGTTTATTGAAGCTTAAACCCACCGAGGGCGTAGACGCCAATTTGTCGCACCAACTCAAGTCAATCTCCAATTAAATAATAGGATTCAAACACCAATAATAGACTGAAATCGCTTTGATCGTTCAATAAAAATTCCCGTCAGTCAATCACCCCTGTTTATAGCACGGGGGACTATAAATACATAGGTCATAAGCGCCTAACAGCAAATCCCCACGCCGGATAGGGAAAAACATCTAGAACACCCTTACTGCAAGCCAAATGCGCTATGCATAACACCAAGCCACAAGTAGCCGGACGCGACGCGAGAAGAAGCCAGGTAGGATTTATTTGACTGTACCGAGGTGTTTTATAACCGGAGATGCGGGTGGAATCCGAAAAACGCGACCAAACTCACACGACTTAACGACTCAACCCAGTCTGGTACCGCAAACCCGGTTGCGGCCTGCGCTCTTCGCCTGATAGAGCATTCTGTCCGCAGCAGCCAGCAGGCCGGTGTAGCTATCGCTGGCCGGCATGGCGCAAGAGGCAAATCCGGCGCTGATGGTCACTTGGTCGAGAACGCTGGAGCGTGCATGAGGTAGGTGCAGGGAATAAACCGCTTGACGGAAATTCTCGGCGACTGCACTGGCGCCGGCAAAACCCACTCCTGGCAGAACCGCAGCAAACTCTTCGCCACCATAGCGGGCAACCATGTCCGCCGGACGGCTCAGCATGCTCTGTAGCGCTTGTGCCACGGCTTTGAGACAGATGTCGCCAACACCATGACCATAGTGATCGTTAAAAGGCTTAAAGTGGTCGATATCCAGCATGACAACAGATATCGGTGTCTGGCTCCGGCTGGCTCGCCGCCATTCCACCGCCAAAACTTCCTCCAGGCGGCGGCGATTCGGGATATTGGTCAAGCCATCCAGTTGGGCAAGGGACTCCAGCATGTCGGTCTTTTGCTTGAGCAATATATGATTCCGCACCCGCGCCTTGACAATGGGCAGATTGAAAGGCTTGGTGATGTAATCGGCAGCACCCAGATTCAGTCCGCGTTCCTCGTCGGCTGCGTTGTGACTGGCGGTAACAAAAATAATGGGAATATTCCTGGTGGTATCTCCTGCCGTGAGCCGACGACAGACCTCGTAGCCATCCATTTCCGGCATTATCGCATCAAGCAGGATCAGATCCGGAGGCTCGCTGCTGGTGGCAGCTCTCAGTGCGCTGGCGCCACTGTTGGCTACTTTTATATGATAATCGGCCTTCAATCCCTCCGCCAGAATCTGGACATTGGTGGGGCTGTCGTCGACGATGAGGATGCGCGGCATATCTCCAATTTTCATGTGGCTTCCCATAACGCAATGTCGGCTTCGGCGGCCAGCCGGGTTAACAGGTACAGCGCTTGAGTATAATTCAATTGTTCCACCTGCTGCCGCAACTCTTGATACAGAATAGCCTGAGGTGTGCCAGCCAGCAAGCTCTGTAATTCCTCCAGCAATTCTACCGGCACCAGATCGTTATTATCGAGCTGATTGCGCAAACGGCGGCACAGGAGGGTCAGCCACTCCCGCTCCAGCGGTAGCACTGTGCCCGCTTGCCCTGCTCCAAGCCGGCCCACACTATCCAGCGCCTGCGCTAAAGCTGCCCGGAATTCCGGCAAAGTGGCGGGCATCTGCCCGGCTTGCAGCTCCAACTCCAGCGTATGCGCTGCCTCATACAAGGCTTGTGCACCAACATTGCCTGCCACTCCTTTGAGCTGATGCAGAAAATGTGCCGCATCTGCCTGCCGGCCCGCGCTCATCAGGCTATCCAGCCTGCTCTGAGCATGAGCGAATTCATCGCCAAACTGGCGCAGCATTTTCCCGAGGAAATCTTTATTCCCGCCAAACCTGGCCAATGCCCCGGACAAATCAAAATCAGGCAACTTATCCAGAAATTCATTGCCCTGCCCGGCGGATTGCAGGGGCTGTACGGCCGGTGATGCGTTCCGGTACAGGTTAGGCTTGACCCACTGGCTGAGCGTATCGATCAGCCGTGGCGGGTCGAAAGGTTTGCTGACAAAATCATTCATCCCGGCTGCTTCGCAGGCCTGCCGGTCCTTGAGCATGGCCGCCGCTGTCATGGCAATGATAGGCAGATGTTGTTTGCCAGGCAGGCTGCGTATGCGCTGCGTTGTCTCAAAGCCGTCCATCCCAGGCATCTGCAGATCCATCAGAACCATGTCGAAGTCTCCGCGCTGAACCTGCGCCAGCGCGATCCGGCCGTTGTCGGCCAGACTGACCTCGGCACCTGCCTGCTGCAGGAACTCCTGGACGACCTGCTGATTGATGACATTATCTTCAACCAGCAGGATACGCACGCCTTTCAGGCGCTGTGTGTTGATTGCGGGCTCAATGCTGCGATCCGGACTCGATACGGCCACCCCGAAACGGGCAGTAAAACTGAAAACGCTACCCTGTCCGGACTGACTGCTCACTGTGATGTTGCCGCCCATCATCTCCACCAAACGCTTGCTGATGCTCAAACCCAAACCGGTGCCGCCGTATTTGCGAGTGATCGATGTGTCGACCTGGCCAAAAGCTGTAAACAGGCGCCTGATCTGTTCCAGGGTAAGTCCGATGCCGGTATCGCTCATGGTGAAGCGCAGCAAGACATCTGTCGGTGGTGCATCTGCGGAAAGCATCTCGGCGAGCTCGACTTTAAGCCTTACTTCACCGCATTTGGTAAATTTGATGGCATTGCTCAGCAGATTCTGCAAAATCTGCCCCAGGCGCAGAGAGTCGCCCACGAGGTTGGGGGGAACATCACTGGCGCTTTCGTAGCCTAGCCTGAGACCTTTGCCGATTGCAGCTTCGATAAAGAGATTGGAGCAAGTTTGCAGCACGGATTCCAACTGAAAAACATTGGTTTCCAGTTCCATCTGTCCAGCTTCGACTTTGGAGTAATCGAGGATGTCGTTGAGGATACTCATCAGGGATTTGGATGAGCTATAGATCTTCTGCAAGTAATCCTTCTGTTTCAGCGTAAGCTCGGTGCCCAATGCCAATTGGCTCAGTCCAAGAATCGCGCTCAAGGGTGTGCGGATTTCATGACTCATGTTGGCCAGAAACTCACTCTTGGCCTGATTCGCCCGCTCTGCTTCAGTCTTCGCCTCCAGCAGCGCTTTCTCGACCAGCTTACGCTCGATGACGTCACGCACAACAGCTATAAAGCGCCCGCGTTCCGTCCCCTTCCGCACGAACTGGAGGAAAATCTCCACCAGAATGTCATGCCCATCCTTGTGGCGATGGACAGTCTGAAAGTTGAGAGAAGGTTGCGTACCGTCAATCAGCGGCTGCACCATTTGCCGGAAATGCTCCAGCATGAACTCGGGTTCGATATCAAGCGGAGTCATTTCCAGCAACTCGGCTTCGGTATAGCCCACCTGCTCCAGCGCGCCGTTGTTCACATAGATGAAACGGAAATCGCCCTCGCGGAACATGAAAACGCTATCCAGCGTCTGGTCAAGTGTGTACTTGAACTGCGACAGCCTCTCCTCCGACTGCTTGCGTTCGGTAATATCGTGGAAAACCTCCACATTGCACAGCCGTCCGTTAATCACTGCCGCTGAGCCCGAAATGTCAACCTGGATGAGGTTGCCATCCTTACGCAGCAATGAGACATCTTGCACGACGAAACACTCCCCACACGCCACCTCTGAGAACTTGCGGCTGAGTTCCGGCAGTACTGCCGCAGGATGAATCGATTCCAAGTTCATCGTCAGTAACTCGTCAGCAGAGACGCCCAGCATCCAACACATGGCCTGGTTGCCGAAGATGAATTGCCGGCTCTCGACATCGGCGATCAGGATGCCGTCAAACACGGCTTGCACAATGGTGCGCATCTGTGCTTCCTTCTCGCTCAGCAAGCGCTCCATCTGCGTACGTTCGGTGACATCGATGCCAAAGCCGGCAATATTTACCACTTGGCCCGCAGCATCCTTGAGAGGAGAAAAGATCATGTCCACATCGCGCCGGCCGAGGCCTGGGAAATAAGCGGCGATATCCTCGCGCACCACCTCGCCGTGCGCTGCTGTCTGGATGATTTTCTGTATCCTCGGCTCGGTGCCTGGCTCCAGCCAACCAATTTCCCAAAAATAACGGCAGAGCACTTCATCGCGCTGCAAGCCCATGAGTGTCAGCGGGGCCTGGTTAACCTCAGCAATAATGCCATCGAGTGTGAGCATGGTGATAAAACCAAACTGCGAATCGAGAATCTGCCGCAGACGGTCGCGTTCATATTGCAGCGCCTGCTGCGCCTGTTTCCTGGTTAAATGGTGCATTTTTGTGCGGGATTATCGCAATGGTCGTTAATGGTCGTTAATAGGCTGTCGGAAAGATCCGAAATACTCACTTACCTGTTATAGGCATAGCCGGCACAAATTACGCCAGCATTTTTATTTATGCCTTCATTTGTCAACTTCGGACAAGCAAAGATAAATAAGTCCGCCTAGAACTTTGGATACTTAAGGGTGTCATATGGTTCGTATGAAGCATGATTTCTTGACTAACTGCCCGTTTCCCTTTAAATTGCAGCGTTACTTCACCCTTAAATTCATCCCAAAAGGATTGCAACCACATGACCTTAGGCCTTATTGACTTGCCCTGGTGGGGCTATATTGTAGTTACCCTGGTTCTCACCCATATCTCCATTGCCGGCATCACCATTTTTCTGCATCGCCATCAGGCGCACCGGGCATTGGATCTGCACCCCATACCCAGTCATTTTTTCCGTTTCTGGCTGTGGCTTACCACCGGCATGGAAACCAAGGAATGGGCGGCAGTTCACCGCAAACATCATGCCAAGTGCGAAACCGCTGAAGACCCCCATAGCCCGGTAATTTATGGCATTGGCAAGGTGCTGAGAGAAGGCTCTGAACTCTACCGGAAAGAAGCCAAGAATCCGGAGACCATGGAAAGATACGGCCATGGCACCCCCGATGACTGGCTGGAGCGTAACGTCTACACCAGGCATAGCGCCAAGGGCGTTGCGCTGATGCTGATTATCGATGTCGTCCTGTTTGGCCCCATCGGGCTTACCATGTGGGCGGTGCAAATGCTCTGGTCGCCAGTCATGGCTGCCGGCGTCATTAACGGCGTCGGTCACTACTGGGGTTACCGTAACTTCCAGGCAGAGGATGCCAGCCGCAATATCATCCCCTGGGGTATCCTCATCGGCGGGGAAGAATTACATAACAATCACCATGCTTATGCCACTTCCGCACGGCTATCCAATAAATGGTATGAGTTTGACATCGGCTGGATGTACATATGCATTCTGGAATTCATGGGGCTCGCTCAGGTGAAGAAGGTCGCACCCAGATTGCGCTTCGATACGGCCAAGACCCAGTGTGATTTCGATACGCTGCAAGCCGTCATTTCTCACCGCTACGAAGTGCTGGCGAAGTATACCCAATCCCTTAAACTTACGCTCGCCAAAGAAATCGATCACCTGAAAGAAGCGACCACACATCACGGCGTAGATCGTTCCACTCTTAAGCGTTGGGTGCTGGCTGACTCTAAAACATTGAAAGAAGATGAACGCACCAAACTGAATCTGGTGCTGAGCAAGACCACGACGCTGGATAAAGTCTATACCATGCGCGAGGAACTCATGTCTGTGTGGCAGCGCTCCGCTGCAACCAAAGATGAGCTGGTCAGACAATTGGAAGACTGGTGTCGTCGCGCAGAGGAAAGTGGTATCGAAGTGCTGCAGAATTTCTCCCGCAGGCTGCGCTGCTACGCATAACGCATCAGTAAGGCACCATAAAAAAACCCGCCGATGGCGGGTTTTTTTATGGTGCTGCATATTTTACCTGACTGTTCGTTCAGCGCAGTACAACCCTGCGTCTTTAATAAACAACGCTACTTGAGCTTGGTTTCCTTGTATTTGACGTGCTTGCGCACCACCGGATCGAATTTCAGGATTTCCAATTTCTCCGGGGTAGTGCGTTTGTTCTTGGTGGTGGTATAAAAATGCCCCGTTCCAGCCGAGGATTCAAGTTTGATTTTCTCGCGCATGAGAATTCCTTAAGTTATTTGTTCGCTTGTTAGATGCTGTCGCCGTTGGCGCGCATTCCCGCCAGCACAGCGTCAATACCATTCTTGTCTATGGTGCGTAGCGCTGCATTGGACAAGCGCAGTCTGATCCAGCGATTCTCGCTCTCAATCCAGAATTTGCGACGCTGCAGGTTGGGCAGAAAACGTCGTTTGGTCTTGTTGTTAGCGTGGGAAACATTGTGACCGGACATGGGTTTCTTGCCGGTAACTTCGCATACTCGTGCCATGATGATGCACTCCAGAATTCGCAAAAGGGCGCATTATATCCCGATTTCAGGGAATTTCTCAAATCAAATCAATCCGCGCTCGGCAAATGACATCGCAGCCCCGCCGCCAACGATGAAATGATCCAGCACCTTTACGTCCACCAGCGCGAGCGCCTGCTTCAACGACTGGGTCAGAATTTCGTCGGCCTGACTCGGTTCCGCCACGCCGGAAGGATGATTATGGGCGAAAATCATTGCCGCCGCATTGTGATACAACGCCCGCTTCACCACCTCGCGCGGATACACGCTGGTCTGGGTGAGAGTACCGTTGAACAGCTCCTCGGCAGCAATGGCACGGTTCTGGGCATCGAGAAAAATACCGACGAAGATCTCGTGCTTTTTACCCTCGAGACTGAGACGCAAGTAATCGCGCACCGATTTCGGTGAGTTCATGGCATCACCGCTTTTCAGCTCTTCCTCCAGCGCGCGCCGCGCCATTTCCAATACCGCCTGCAATTGCGCATATTTGGCCGGCCCCATTCCGGGTACCTGGCAAAATGTGGTTTGATTGGCGGCAAACAGACCGGTCAAGCTGCCGAAACGCGTAAGCAGCTCACGCGCCAAATCCACTGCACTTTTCCCCACCATGCCGGTACGCAGGAATAGTGCCAGCAGCTCGGCATCGGAAAGATACGCGGCGCCGTTTTTCAGGAGTTTTTCCCGCGGGCGTTCGGATTCCGGCCAGTCTGGAATTGCCATGGTTTAACCCGCAGCGCGAAAAATAATAGATAAACAAAAAATAGAACGTGCACCCGGAAAAAGCAACCTAACCGGCGCGTAGCGACCTCCCTCTGTAATGCAACACCGGATTTAGGTTAAACTGCTCCCGTGCAAGATAATTCGCTGTGAATATGGCCAATACACCCGCTCCAACCGCCAGGCGTCTGCTGCTGGGACTAACTGGTGGTGTAGCCGCTTACAAGGCGGCGGAGCTCGCACGCCTGTTGATGCAGGATGGCATCGAGGTGCAGGCGGTAATGACCGAGTCGGCCTGTCGTTTTGTCGGCCCGGCCACGCTGCAGGCATTGACCGGCAAACCGGTATTCACCGATCTGTGGGACGCCCGCGTTGCCAACAACATGGCGCATATAGACCTCACGCGCAATGCAGATGCGATTCTTGTCGCGCCCGCCAGCGCCGACTTTATCGCCAAACTCGCCAATGGTCTGGCCGATGACCTGCTCTCGACATTGTGCCTCGCGCGCGACTGCCCCTTGCTGGTCGCCCCCGCCATGAACCGGCAGATGTGGGAGCACCCGGCGACTCAGCGCAACCTTGCCACGCTGCGGCGTGATGGCGTGACGATACTCAATCCCGGCAGTGGCGCTCAGGCCTGCGGTGAGACCGGCATGGGGCGCATGCTGGAGGCGCGGGAACTAGCCGAAGCGGTGCACACTGTTTTTCAACCCAGGCTGCTGCAAGGCAAACGCGTACTGGTTACTGCCGGACCGACCTACGAGGCGATCGATGCGGTTCGCGGCATTACCAATTCAAGTTCCGGAAAAATGGGCTATGCCGTGGCTCGCGCCGCACTGCAAGCGGGTGCCGATGTCACCCTTATCTCCGGCCCGGTGTGTCTGCAAGCTCCCGCTGCGGCCCGGCTCATCAACGTGGTGAGCGCGCGGGATATGCTGGCAGCGGTGAAGAATGAAGTTTCACGTACCGATATTTTTGTGAGCGTTGCGGCAGTGGCAGACTACCGTGCTGCCACTACCAGTAAACAGAAAATCAAGAAAACAGGTGGCGGTCTCACTCTGGAGCTCACTCCTAATCCAGACATTCTGGAGTACGTGGCAAATCTGCCCAAGCCGCCATTCTGCGTAGGCTTTGCGGCAGAAACGGAGAATCTGGAGAAAAATGCGGCCATCAAACGGCGCAAGAAAAAATTGCCACTGCTCGCCGCCAATCTGGCTCAGGACGCTATCGGCTCTGATGAAAATGCATTGACCCTGTTCGACGACGAGGGCAAACACTCCTTGGCAAAAGCACCGAAAATAGAGCAAGCGCGACGCCTGATTCAACATATCGCAGCATTGTACGAAAAACGAAAGTCCTGACGCCCTCCCATGATAAAAATCGACATTAAAGTTCTCGATCCACGCCTGAAAACTCAGCTTCCGGCCTATGCCACACTCGGCTCCGCAGGCCTTGATCTGCGTGCCTGCACTGAACATGTGATGACTATCCAGCCTGGGGAAACCAGCCTTATCCCCACCGGCATCGCCATCCATCTTGCCGACCCCGGACTCGCAGCAATGGTTTTGCCGCGTTCCGGACTGGGTCACAAGCATGGCATAGTCCTGGGCAATCTGGTCGGACTGATCGACTCCGATTATCAGGGACAGATACTTGTCTCCTGCTGGAATCGTGGACGCACGCCGTTCCTGTTGAATCCGCTGGAGCGGATCGCGCAACTGGTCGTAGTGCCGGTGGTGCAGGTGGATTTCAACGTGGTGGATGACTTTGAACAAAGTCACCGTGGCGAGAATGGCTTTGGCAGCACCGGCAAACATTGACCCTAAATCCGGCAGTTGATCGCTTATTTTTCAGTTTAACACCATGCCCTATAGCAACTTTTTGCAGCACATGGCTGCGTTGCAACTCCTTGGAATGGAATGGCCATTCCGCGTCGTTGCGCCTTGCCCTGCACACCAAAAACCGTACACTCTACCCTGTCCAACTACCGGATTTAGGTTGATGCGCCAGCTTGCAATTCTTCTCATTCTTCTTGTGTCAGCACCAGCCAGTGCTGAGATGCCGGTAATCCAGATCAAGATTGCCAATCACGTTCTTTCCACTGAAGTTGCCCACACGCAAACATCCCGTACGCAGGGATTGATGTATCGACAATCGATGGGTGAAAACAGGGGCATGCTGTTCGTGTTTCCGGAAACCGGTTATCACAGCATGTGGATGGTCAATACCAATATCCCGTTGAGTGTCGCCTTTGTTGACGAAAAAGGCGTGATTCTCAACATCGCCGACATGGTGCCGCATACCAGGATGGCGCACAGTTCCGCCGGTGCGGCCAAATATGCGATCGAAGCAAATCTTGGCTGGTTCTGGGAAAGAGGAATAAAAGCAGGCAAACATGTCAGCGGACTGGAGAGAGCCCCGGCAGCGGAATAACCCTAAGGAACCGCTGAACAAGTCCTCCGTGGAGCGCGTTGCAGGCAAAATCGGGATGATTGCAAGGCGCGCGACGAAGGTCGTAGCTCGGTCTACGAGGCCAAGGAGCGCAACACAGCAAGCGCCGGATTTTGCCGCAACCCTACGGGACGGGGCTTTGCAGGCGGTCTGCGGTGTCAGGCTCGTAGCGAAGGGAATGGCCATTCGCGTTCTCGCCTTTCGTGCATCCCATCCCGCAAAGCCGCCGTCGCGCCCACGTGGGACTTGTTTAGCGGTTCCCTAATATATCTTTGCCTCAGCGCCTTCCCGGAAGCATGCCTTTCAACCCGCGCATCATTTTCGCCATTCCGCCTTTACTCATCATTTTCATCATTTTCTGAGTCTGCTCGAATTGCGCTAGCAGGCGGTTCACTTCCTGTACGCTAACTCCCGCCCCGGCAGCGATACGGCGTTTGCGCGAAGCTTTCAGAACTTCCGGCTTGGCGCGCTCTTGCGCTGTCATGGCATTGATGATGCCTTCGGTGCGGCCGATGACCTTATCGTCCATTTTTACATTCTGTGCGGCGTGACTCAATTGCGCGGGCAGTTTGTCCATCATGGCACTCATGCCGCCCATGTTGCGCATTTGTTGAAATTGCATTTTGAAATCGTTCAGGTCGAAGCCTTTGCCCGATTTCATTTTCTTTGCCAGCTTTTCAGCCTCGTTCTGATCCACGCCGCGCTGGGCTTCTTCGATCAACCCCAGCACGTCACCCATGCCGAGGATGCGCGCGGCCATGCGGTCTGGATGGAACGGCTCCAGGCCGGTCAACTTTTCAGCCACGCCGACGAACTTGATCGGCTTGCCGGTAATATGCCGCGCTGACAGCGCCGCACCGCCACGGGCGTCACCGTCGAGCTTGGTGAGGATAATGCCGGTCAGGGGTAAAACCTCAGCAAACGCCTTGGCGGTATTGACTGCATCCTGCCCCTGCATTGCGTCCACCACAAACAGGATTTCGATGGGTTTCAGCAGAGTATTCAGTTCGCTGATTTCCTGCATCATGGCTTCATCTATCGCCAACCGCCCAGCGGTATCCACGATCATCACGTCGTGATGATGCCTGCGGGCAAAATCCAGTGCGGCGGTGGCAATTTCCCTGGGCTGCTGCCCTGTTTGCACCGGGAAGAAATCCGCACCGGTCTGTCCGGCCAGCAGTTCCAGTTGATGAATTGCAGCCGGACGATAAATGTCGCAGGAAACCAGCAGCACTTTTTTCTTTTTCTGCTCCATCAGCCACTTCGCCAGCTTGCCGCTGCTGGTGGTCTTGCCGGCGCCCTGCAACCCCGCCATGAGTATGACTGCAGGCGGCACGGTGGCCAGATTGATGTCGGCTTTCTCTCCGCCCATGATGGCGATCAGTTCCTGATGCACCACCCCCACCAGCGCCTGCCCCGGCGAGAGACTGCCCATTACTTCCTGGCCGACGGCTTTTTCCTTGACGCGTGCGATGAATTCCTTGATTACCGGCAAAGCCACATCGGCCTCCAGTAGCGCCATGCGTACTTCGCGCAACGCTTCCTGAATGTTGCTCTCGGTCAGCCTCGCCTCGCCACGCAGGGTTTTGATGACGCCGGAAAATCTATTGGTAAGATTGTCGAACATGCCAAATGCCTCTCAAGAAAAATTGGTGTAGACTAGCCGGACATTTCCGCTTTAATCTGCAATATCAATCAATGTCCGGTATTCTAGCTTATCTCGCCGCCTTCCTGCTTTATGGACTGATCGGCTGGCACTTATGGCGCACCAAATGGAATGCGCCGACACAATCCGCAAACGCCCCCGTGGTAGCCGCCGAATGGGAACGCTACGCCATTCTCGTGCCACTGATGCTGCACGGCTTTACGCTTTATCAGTCCATATTCGCAGGTGACGGATTGAGCTTCGGCCTGGGCAACGCGATTTCTTCCATTGTCTGGCTCACTGCTCTGATTTACTGGCTGTCCAGTTTCTTCTACCGCCTGGAAGGACTGCAAACCCTGGTTGCGCCTGTGGCAGCAGTGGCGGTGCTGCTGCCATTGGCGTTTCCTTCGCTGCGCCCCCTGGCCAATACCGAGCTGCCTGCGTTCAAAGCACATATTCTGGTCGCCATGCTGGCTTACAGCCTGCTCACCATCGCCGCGCTGCATGCATTGCTGATGGCCGTGGTGGAGCGCCGCCTGCACACCCCCACCATGCCTTCGGTGCTGATCAACCTGCCGCCGCTTCTGGCCATGGAAAAGCTGCTGTTCCGCGTCATCTGGGCGGGATTCATACTGCTCACACTGACACTCATCAGCGGCGTCATGTTCTCCGAGGAAGTATTCGGCCAGCCGCTCAAATTCACCCACAAGACCCTGTTCGGCTTCATTTCCTGGGGCGTGTTCGCTGCCCTGCTCGCGGGCAGGCAACTCTACGGCTGGCGCGGGCGCATCGCCATCCGCTGGACGCTGGCTGGATTCAGCATATTGTTGCTGGCTTATATCGGCAGCAAATTTGTGCTGGAAGTAGTACTCCAGCGCTAGCGAGTGCTGATTCCACCCGCTGTATCCTTGACAAAACCTCCCCCCGCTTCGATACTTAATTTCTTTTATTAGCATAAAGGCGCTTCTTGGAAGACATGCCGTTGTATGCGCTGCTGATCGCGCTGGTCGTTTTGTTGATTCTGTCCGCATTTTTCTCACTTTCCGAAACCAGCATGATGGCTATCAACCGTTATCGGTTGAAGCATCTCGTCAAACAGGGACATCGCGGTGCCCGCCTGACCACCCAGTTGCTGGCCAATACCGACAGGCTGCTGGGAGTGATCCTGCTTGGTAACAATTTGCTGAATGCCGCCGCCGCAACGCTGGTTGCGGTGATTGTGTCCACCCTGTTTGACCATAGCGACCTGGCCTTGCTCCTCGGTACGGTGTGCGTGACCTTCGCCATTCTGGTGTTCAGCGAAATTACGCCCAAGGTGATCGCCGCAGCCTACCCGGAGCGCATCGCGCTGGCTTCAAGCTATGTACTGACACCGCTGCTGAAGCTGTTCTACCCGATAGTATGGTTCGTCAATCTGTTCGTACAGGCACTGCTTACCATCCTGCACCTGAAACCTGGCGCAGATAACACCACCCACAAAATCAGCCTGGAAGAGCTCAAAACTCTGGTTCTGGAAGCGGGACATTTCATCCGGAAAAAGCACCAGAGCATGTTACTCAACCTGTTCGACCTGGAAACCATTACCGTTGACGATGTCATGGTGCCACGCGGCCAGATCGAGGCCATCGATCTGGAAGCCGATGATGAAACGATCCACAATCAGTTACTCACCTGCTATCACACCCGTCTGCCGGTATACCGGGGCACGCTGGACAACGTGACCGGAATAATTCACACGCGCAGGGTGCTGAACCAGATGAAGAGCGGAGAGATCACCGCCGCGAACCTCGAGAAAATCATGCGTGAGCCATACTTCATTCCATCCGGCACACCCCTGTTCTCACAATTACAACTGTTTCAGGAAAACCGCGAACGAGTCGGCCTAGTGGTAAATGAATATGGCGAGTGGATGGGACTGGTAACGCTGGATGATATTATCGAAGAAATCATCGGCGAATTCACCACGCACTCGCCATCACAGGCCGGTGCGTTTCTGACACAGGAAGATGGCAGCGTAATCGTTGAAGGCAGCAGCCTGCTGCGTGATCTCAACCGCAAACTCGGCCTGAGACTCCCGCTGGGTGGCCCAAAGACTCTTAATGGCCTGATTCTGGAATATTTTCAGGACATTCCTGAAGCCGGCACCAGCCTGAAAATCGCTGGCTATCCGATGGAAGTCATCCAGACCCAGGGCCGGGTGGTCAAGGTAGTGCGAATTTTCCCCGTACCGGCTGTGTAACAGGCACGGCTTGGTACATTATTGAAAATTAATTCCGGGATACCCCTAATCAATTCAGCAGATAATGCCGTTACTACATTGATAAGCATAAGTCGGTTCTGTCGGCAATGCGCTTTACGGAGCATTTGTTCAAAAGTTCCTTAAAGGACAACCGTCCCAGGTAATCGAGGAGTCGTTATGGCGGCTGTAACCACAGGTGCAGACAAAAAAGTCAAGGAGATCAGTTATGCCTGGGAAGGCAAAGACAGATCTGGCAAGATGGTGAAGGGCGAAATGCGCGCTGCCGGTACAGTAGTTGTTACCTCTATGCTGCGTCGTCAAGGTATCAACGCCACAAAAATTCGGAAAATCCGGACGAGCGGCAGCATCACTGACAAGGACATCACGTTGTTCACGCGTCAGCTCGCCACCATGATGAAATCTGGCGTTCCCCTGTTACAGGCGTTTGATATCGTCGGCAAGGGCCATAGCAATCGGGCGATGAGCAGGCTACTGATGAACATCAAAATTGATGTGGAAACCGGTAGTAGCCTGGCGAACGCTTTCCGCAAATATCCGCTTCATTTCGACGCCCTGTACTGCAATCTGGTGGATGCGGGCGAAGCTGCCGGTATTCTTGACAGCCTGCTGGATCGCCTGGCCACCTACAAGGAAAAAATTCAGGCAATCAAAAACAAGATCAAATCCGCCCTGTTTTACCCCATCTCGATTATCGTAGTGGCGTTTGTTGTCACTGCAATAATCATGCTTTTCGTAATTCCTGCGTTCAAGGAATTATTCGCCGGGTTCGGCGCCACCTTGCCCACTCCGACACTGGTGGTCATGGCAATTTCGGACTTTTTTGTGGCCTACTGGTGGGCGATTTTTGGTACGGTTGGCGGTAGTATCTATATTTTCTTTTATGCGTGGAAACGTTCCGTAGCCATGCAGCGGGTCATGGATCGCCTGGTGCTGAGGCTGCCGGTTATTGGCGACGTCATCCGTAAGGCTGTCATCGCGCGCTGGACACGCACCCTTTCCACCATGTTTGCGGCAGGGGTGCCGCTGGTGGAAGCGCTGGATTCAGTCGCAGGTGCAGCAGGCAACCATATTTATTTTGAGGCTACCAAAAAAATCCAGATAGAAGTCAGTACTGGCAACAGCCTGACTGACTCCATGACAAACACCAATGTCTTTCCCAGTATGGTGCTACAGATGGTGGCCATTGGCGAAGAATCCGGCGCGCTGGATTCCATGCTGAGCAAGGTAGCCGATTTTTTGGAAGCGGAAGTGGATGATGCCGTAGCCGCACTCTCCAGCCTGATGGAGCCGGTCATCATGGTGGTATTGGGAACCCTCATCGGTGGCCTGGTGATTGCCATGTATCTGCCGATCTTTAAAATGGGACAGATCGTCGGTTAAATTCGGGTATCAAGAAACCAAGGTAGGACTACTCTCCCAGCACTCTGGGGTGCAACCGTATCCAGAACCCAGAATAGCGATTACCGATTCCAGGATCTCCATGTCATTCATCCAGTTGCTGCAAACCACTCCGGCTTTTTTCATCTCTCTGTGCGCCACCATCGGCCTGCTGGTGGGCAGCTTCCTGAACGTAGTCATTCACCGCCTACCGCGCATGCTGGAACAGAAGTGGCAGCAACAAAGCACCGAGCTGAACGGCAAGACCATCGAAACAGCGCTATCCTTCAACCTCGCTACACCCCGCTCCACCTGCCCCCATTGCGGACATAAAATAAGCGCGCTGGAAAATATTCCGATAGCAAGTTACCTGATGTTAAGGGGTCGTTGTTCACAATGCCGCGCATCCATTTCCCCGCGCTACCCCATAATCGAGGCGTTGACCAGCATCATCAGCGGTTTCATTGCCTGGCATTTCGGCTATGGCCTCGTCGCTTTCGCCGCGCTGGCTTTCGCTTGGGCAATGATTACGCTGGCATTCATTGACCTGGATACTCAGTTACTCCCCGATGACATCACGCTGCCTCTGCTGTGGGGGGGATTACTGGTCAACCTGGCTGACGGTTTTACCGACATCCAGTCTGCAGTCATTGGCGCCGCCGCCGGTTATCTTGTCCTGTGGTCAATTTACTGGGGCTTCAAGCTCGCCACCGGCAAGGAAGGCATGGGCTATGGCGATTTCAAGCTGCTCGCCGCGATCGGCGCATGGTTTGGATGGCAAATGCTGCCACTGGTGATTCTGTTATCTTCCCTGGTTGGCGCCGTAGTCGGCATCGGTCTGGTGGTTGTGGCAAAACAGGGACGCAATGTTCCCATTCCATTCGGGCCGTACCTGGTTGGCGGCAGTCTCATTGCTTTGTTCTGGGGAAATCAGATCAATCGTGCCTATCTTGGTTTGCTTTAGCTCATGTCACTGGTAATCGGTCTAACCGGAGGAATCGGCAGCGGCAAAACCAGCGCTGCCAAATTCTTTGCCGCTCTGGGTGCCTACGTTATTGATACCGATGAGATCGCGCATGAACTTACCCAGCCGCACGGCGCGGCCATTAGCGCGATACGACAGGATTTTGGTGAAGATTTCATCACTGCGGAAGGTGCATTGAACCGGGAAAAAATGCGCGGCCTGGTATTTTCCGACAGCGCCTCGCGGCAAAAGCTTGAAGCAATCCTCCATCCTCTTATCCACATGGAAGCAGCCCGCAGCGCCGCACTTGCTTCTTCTCCTTACGTG
Source organism: Nitrosomonadaceae bacterium (assembly GCA_919902515.1). Taxonomy (GTDB): domain Bacteria; phylum Pseudomonadota; class Gammaproteobacteria; order Burkholderiales; family Nitrosomonadaceae; genus VFJL01. The sequence goes on from CAKKRD010000014.1 coordinate 16,846, forward strand.
ATAATGGTCGTACCACTGCTGCTTGAAACTGGCGATTACCGTGAAATGATACGACGTATCCTGGCAGTAGATTGCGATGAACAGAAGCAGATTATCCGCGCAATGGCGCGTAGCGGACTGAGTGCACACGAAGTTCGTGCCATTATGGGAACGCAGATTACGCGCCAGGAGCGCTTGCAACAAGCAGATGATGTCATCGTTAATGACAGTAACTTGGCACATCTGCAGCAACAGGTGGAGGCTTTGCACCAGAAATACCTTGCCCTGTCAGATGGGGGCTAGATCCATCTGCTACAGCATCCCTGATTGGGGATTAATTTTAATTTGTAAAATTCTGTTTCATAGGGCAAAATTCAACACATTCCGCCCCAACCTCAGGGCCATGCCATCGTGATTTGCTACGAACATCCTCTCAACGAGCGCATTCGCACTCTGCTGCGACTGGAGGATTTGTTTGACAAGATAATTTTCTTTTCAGCCAAGAATGATGCTGTTGAGCACCACTCGGCGCTTGTTACCTTGTTTGAAATTCTCGATGTGGCCAGCCGCGCTGATATGAAATCGGATCTGCTCCAAGAACTGGAGCGGCAAAAACAAGCTTTGGAATCCTTGCGCAGCAATCCCGATGTTTCCGAAGAGGCGCTGGATCAGGTACTGAACAATATCCAGACCGCTTCTCGCAGCATACTGGATATGACCGGAAAGATTGGTGAGCACCTGCGCGAAAATGAGTGGTTGATGGGTATCAAACAACGCGTCGGCATACCCGGCGGCGCATGTGAATTTGATCTGCCTTCTTACCACTACTGGTTACATCTGGATCCTGCTCTACGCCGCAAGGATATCAACGAATGGCTTACGCCGATGCTGCCGATCCGGGATGGCTTCAGCATTGTGTTGCATCTGTTGCGCAATAACGGCAAAACATTCCGGCACACCGCCGTTAATGGCACGTTCCAACAGACGGAAATGGGGGTGGGGCGCGCAGCGCATATGCTGCGCCTGAAACTGGATGAGAATCTACCCTGTGTCCCGGAAATCAGCGCCAACAAGTATGCCCTCAACATCCGTTTCGTCATCTCTGGTTCAAAACAGAAAACCAAGATATATGAAAGCGATGTGGAATTTGAACTGACTTTCTGTAATCTGTAACCGATAAGCTGCTTTGCATCCACAGTTGTTCAACCGTTCACTCTGATGCGCCACGCCGGTTTTTCATGAAACAACCCATTGTCAACTGCCCTCAGTGCGGTAGGGTCATCGTGTGGGATCCCGCCAATCGTTACCGCCCATTCTGTTCCGAGCGCTGCAAGATGATCGACCTGGGGCAATGGGCTACGGAATCCTATCGCATCCCGGAAACAGGGAAGCAGGAGGACTGGGAAATAAAGGACGAAGAGTAGCTAAGGAACCTCTGTCCAGCCACTGTTTCAGTTTCACTCAGCAGGTATGGCATTAGCCCCCTGCTATGCTATGCTATGCTCCGCATCATGGCAATGCCATGACCCCCATGCTCCCAAGCCGTGATCAGGTCCTCCCGGCGTAAGCCGCCCAAGGCATAAACCGGAAGCGGATAATCGCGGATGAGCATGGCGAATTTTTGCCAGCCCAATGCCGGTAATCCAGGGTGACTCGATGTCGGCAGCACCGGCCCCAACACCACAAAATCCATGGCCAGTTGCGCGGCGCGAAAAAGTTCCTCGGCATTGTGACAGGATGCGCCGCACCAGTTGACGCCAGGATGACTGGTTAGATCCATCAACTGTACTGACGGAAAATGCACTCCGTCCGCACCGATTTCGCGCGACAACCTGACATCGCCATTCACCAATACTCGCGCGCCATGCTGATGGGCCAGCGCAACCACTTCACCTGCAAATGCCCGCAATTCATCTCGTGCCATTCCTTTCTCACGCACCTGCACCAGTCGTAGTCCTTGCTGCAAAGCGCTCTCTATCCGCTCTAGTGAAAGTTGCACACCCAACTCCGCAGCATTGGTGATGGCATAAACCGGTGGCAAGCCAAGCGCTCGCAACACCGGCGCATTGGCCGGCAGCATCGGCTCTACCACGACATGGTCGATGGACTGCCAGGACAATTCCTGCTTCTCATGTGGATGCGGCTCGCCATGCCATTTCACCACCCGGTAAAAACACAGGCGCACGGTGGCATGGGCATAGGTAAAAACACGGGTGATCCAGGGACAGGCATGTTCGACCTGTATCCCGAGTTCTTCCAGTAACTCACGCCTGAGAGCATGTGGCACAGACTCATCAGGTTCCACCTTGCCGCCAGGAAATTCCCAGTAACCCGCATAAGGTTTGCCTTCAGGTCTGCGGGCAAGCAGGAAGCTGCCGTCAGGCCGGATGATGACTGCGGCGGCGACGTCAATGATTGGAGAAGAATGAACCATGGTGGAATGAGTGAAAGGATAGTTGGCTGGAATTGTGGGGCTGGATGTTGCAGCGGCGCTACAGATAACTTCTCACTTGTTTCCGCCAACTCCTGTCCTGTGCCTTCCCGCCCAGTCACGCGCGAACTGCCAGGCTACCCGCCCACTGCGGGAGCCGCGCCCCAGCGTCCATTGCAGTGCGGCTGCGCGTACTGGGGGAAGCATTTCCCCGATGCCGAAATAGGCGAGCCAGTGGCTGACGATGTCCAGGTATTGGTCCTGATCGAAGGGATAGAACGACACCCACAAACCAAAACGTTCCGACAAGGAAATTTTCTCCTCGACCGATTCGCTCGGATGGATTTCTGCACCAATATGTTTGGTGTCGAGATTGTCCTGCATGAACTCCGGCATCAGGTGGCGGCGATTGGAAGTGGCATAGACCAGAACATTCTCCGAAGCCGTGGCGATGGAACCATCCAGCACCACTTTCAGTGCCTTATAGCCAGGCTCATCGGCTTCAAACGACAAATCATCGCAATACAGAATGAAGCGCTCCGGCCGCCGGCATATCTGTTCGACGATATCGTGCAAATCGGTGAGATCGTGTTTTTCCACTTCAATCAAACGCAGTCCCTTGGCGGCATACTTGTTCAGTACCGCTTTCACCAGCGATGACTTGCCGGTGCCGCGCGCACCGGTAAGCAGCACGTTGTTGGCTGGGTAACCTTGCACGAACTGACGGGTATTGCAGTCTATGAGTTTTTTTGCGCGTCGATGCCGTGCAATGCAGCGAGCGCAATACGATGGGGATGCGTGACCGGTTGAATGAATCCGGTGCCGCCGCGCTTGCGCCAGCGAAAAGCAATTGCGGCTCTCCAGTCAATGGCAGGCTGCTCGATCGGCAACAGCTTCTCCAGGCAGGAGAGCAGTTGATCGGCACGGCTGTACAGTTTGTCAAAATCGCTCATGAGCTCAAAACATCAACTGCGATAGCCCGCATTGATCTTCACATAATCATAGGAAAAATCGCAGGTCCATACCGTCGTTGACTCCGGTCCCCGATTGAGCACAACCCGCACGGTAATTTCAGCTTGCTGCATCACCCGCTGGCCGTCCTGCTCAAGATAGCTTTGCGCCCTGCCGCCATTTTCTGCAACCAGCACGTCATCGAGATAGAGTTGCAGCTTGCTTACATCAAGATCATTGATGCCCGCGTAACCGATGGCTGCGAGTATCCGGCCCAGATTCGGGTCGGAGGCGAAGAAAGCGGTTTTTACCAGCGGCGAGTGGGCAATGGCGTATGCGGCCCTGGCGCATTCATCCTGGGTTTTCCCACCTTCAACCTGCACCGTAATGAACTTGGTGGCACCTTCACCGTCGCGCACAATGGCCTGCGCAAGCTGCACCGCCACTTCCGTCATCGCCTGTTGCAATGCGCTGAATTCGGCGCTGCCCTTGTCTGCGATTTCCGCATGGCCGGCGCGGCCGGTTGCAATCAGAATGAAAGCGTCATTGGTCGAGGTATCACCATCTACCGTGATGCGATTGAATGAGTGATCCGCCGCATGCCGCACCATCTGCTGTAACAGCGGCAAACTCACAACCGCATCGGTCGCCACATAGCCCAACATGGTTGCCATGTTGGGATGTATCATGCCGGAACCTTTGGCAATCCCGGTAATGGTCACGGTGGTGCCGTTGAGTGAAATCTGCTTCGATACCGCCTTGGGCACGATATCGGTGGTCATGATCGCTTCGGCCGCAGCAAACCAGTTGTCCGGTTTGAGATTGGCCAGCGCAATGGGTAAACCTGCAACAATCTTCTCCAGCGGCAGCGGTTCCATAATGACACCGGTGGAGAACGGCAGTACCTGCCGCACATCACAGCCCAGCATGCTGGCCAGTTCGACACAGGTAGCGCGGGCGCAGGCAATTCCTTGTTCGCCGGTACCGGCATTGGCGTTGCCGGTATTGATCACCAGTGCGCGGATTGAGGATTTGAAATCGGGATGGGAGAGATGCTCTTGCGCCACTATCACCGGTGCAGCACAGAAGCGGTTTTGCGTAAACACGCCGGCAACCTGCGCACCTTCATCCAGCGCAATCACCAGCAAATCCTTGCGATTGGATTTTTTGATTCCCGCTGCAGCGATGCCGAGCGACACGCCTTTTATTGACAGCAATTGTTCGGCTAGGGGTGGGGTAATATTGACTGGCATGATGATCGCACTGTTAAAGATGCGTTATCCTAACTCATCTTCAGCATTACGCTTTCATATTTACCAGGATCGCGCAGATAGAATTTCCATAATCAATTGATTATTATGGGGCGTTGTTATTAACGAGCCGGGAGAAAAAGCATGAATTTCGACAAGGAACTGGACGTGCGTGGCCTGGTTTGCCCGCTGCCGATCCTGCGTACCAAGAAATCCCTGGCAGACATGACCACCGGGCAGGTGCTGAAAATTGCTGCCACCGATCCCGGTGCGACCATTGATTTTCAGGTCTTTGCTGAACAGACGGGGAATGAACTGCTGTCCTTGTCGGAAACAACCGGAGAATTCATATTTTACATGAAGAAGAAATGAGTAATTTGATGCAATTGGGGTAAAGCTTTGGTCAGTACGGCCGATAACAAACACACCATGGATGCCGCCCCGGAAGAGTAGTCACTCGAATATTCACCCTACATATGAACGAATCCACTGCCAGCGTGCTGGAAATAGACGGGCAACATCTACTAGAATCCGTAATCAGGCTCACGGAGAAGCGGGATCAGGGTGCTCTTGAGCAATGCCTGATCGATACACTTCTGGAATTGGTCTCGGTAGATGAGATTCACTTATATGCAGCAGAGACGACAATCGATGGTCTTTCTCTGAAGCCATTGGTACAAACATCAGCTACCTTATTAATCGCTTTCGATCCGAGCGAGGACGCCATGCGCTCCCTCGAACAGGATCCAGAGGTAGTGCGAGCGGTAGATCTGCAGACATACGTCACCTGCGATCCAGATGCGACTGGTCGGCATCGCGTCATTTACCCCATCCGCAGCAGCCAGGAAACAATTGGCATACTTGTCGTGTTCACGCACAATACAAGCCCCGCGCATCACGAACTCACTTCCGCATTTATCCGGATTTACCGCAATCACATGCAATTACTGCATGACAACAAGCACGACATACTCACCGGCCTTCTCAATCGGAAGGAATTCGATGCCGAGATCATGGAACTCATGGCTGCTTGCTATGGTGATTCTCGCCGCGGTTCCGATATGGATTTCAAAGCTTGTCTCGCGATTATGGATATCGACCATTTCAAGCTGGTTAACGACAACCATGGTCATCTCTATGGCGATGAGGTGCTGTTACTGTTTGCCCAGCTCGCAGAGCAAACGTTCCGCAGTGACGATTTATGCTTCCGCTTTGGTGGTGAGGAGTTTATTGTGGTATTGAAACGTATCGACATCAAGCTTGCCATGCATGTACTGGAGAGGTTCCGCGCTATGGTGGAAGATTTCGCTTTTCCACAGGCAGGACGAATCACTGTCAGCATTGGGGTGGTCGAAATTCTTTCCCAGGAACTGCCGACCAGCATCATCGAACAGGCCGATCAGGCGCTGTATTATGCCAAAAGAAATGGGCGCAATCAGGTGTGGAGTTACGAGAAACTGGTTGAAATAGGCGCAGTAACAGGAGTTGAACATAGCAGCTCTGTAGAGCTATTTTAGCAAGCTGACTGACGAAAAGGTAAATGAACAAAATCACTGAGCCAATGCCGGAATCCGAACGCGACAACCCGACTCCCAGTTGCTCGGAATGCGTTCACTACTTCATTACCTGGGACACGAGCTTTCCCTATGGTTGCCGGGCAATGGATTTCAAGAGTAAGCGCAGCCCGCATCTGGACGTTCTGGAATCTTCCGGCAATCCTTGTTTGATGTTCACATTGCGCAAGTGACTTGCATTTCGAGGTAAGGTTTCGCTCGCTGAGCGTCGATTCAAACTCCAATCAGAAATTCATCAGAACGGACATTCGGATTAAATCGCCGCACATGCATCAGCAGCGGCAGCCAGCTTGCGATAGCGCGCCAGCCACTGCAGCGGGATGGGGGACGCCGAGTCACCCCGCTTCGCCATATGCGCTGCAACGATGGCGCCGAGCATGATGGCGCGGCCGCAGTTGTCTCCCGCAGCGCGAATGTTGGCCTCGATTGCGCTACGGTAATCCGGCGCGTGCTGCGCGATATGGAAAACCACCGGCAGACCCTCGGAAACATGGCAAGCCCTGCCGAAACGCGCCGCGACTACAACGCTATCCAATGTTGGCACAGCGAGCGCCTGCTCCAGTAGCGGTCTGAGAGTATTACCTGCAAATGGCAAGGCGCCAACCAATGCCTGCGCAATCGGTGTGCCGCGCAGCACTTCGAACAATGCAGCAGCGGAACATTGCGCGGCAGCAACTGCCAGCGCATTGTTGTTGGTGATGCGCACTACCTCCTCGACCCGCTCCATCAGCACTTCCAGCGTTTCGCTGTGGGTCACCACCACTGGCGGCAGCGCCGCCAGTGCGGCAAACTGGTCATCATCGGCACCGGATGCCGCCGGGAACGCAGTCGGCTCCAGCGGCAACAACGTGCGCAACGTCAGGCGGGTGGGTGAATCGACATAGCCGACGAACGCACCACCCGGCCCAAAGTGCCCGCGATATTCGATCTGGTACTCGGTACGCTTAAACTCGCCGTGCTTCGCCAGATGCTGGAGCATCAATAGGCACACTTCACCGTAACCGGTCGACTCTCCAGCCACCTTGCCGCCATGTGCGAAGTAACCTTTGGTGCCGGCATAATCGGCTGCGTCGGGTGACAAAAATACCAACCCTTTCTTCGCCTCAATTTCTGCAATGCGTACGGGGTCGTAAAGCCAGTGCAGGCCGAGCGTAGCAGAGTCGGCGACGAGTGCGCCAAGGATGGCAGCGGTGCCTGGATTCATTTTTTGAGTAGCGCCGTAGCGAAACTAAACTTCTTCATCGGCGGGCAGTTTGCGCGCCTCGTCTTCCAGCATCACCGGAATGCCATCCTTGATGAGAAAAGCCAGCCGATCTGCCTTGCAGATCAGTTCGTTTTCGGTTTTTTTGTACAGCAATGGACCCTTGCACAGCGGGCATACCAGAATGTCGAGCAGTTTTGCATCCATGGATTATTTCCTCAATTTATGAATTATCTGGGCCAGTCCAGTCCCAGTCTGCACTGACAATACCCAATACTTCCTGGCCGACAAACTTGCTTGCTACTTGCTACCTCGGGTTTCAGTCGTGAAGGTGATGCGATTGTACCCCGCCAGACGCGCGGCCTCCATGACTGCGATGACAGACTGATGCGTGGCACTGGCGTCGGCATTGATGACGATTATCGGATCGCTCTGGTCGCCCGCAGCGGCACGCAATTCCCCGCTGAGTCCTTCAGCACTGGAATATTTAATGGGTGTACGGTTGATCACATAGCTGCCGGCGGCACTGACCGAAACATCTATGGTGTTGGGGCGTTCAGCGGGTCTGTCCGCAGTTGCTTGCGGCAAACTGATTTCCAGTTCGGAAAATTTCGAGTAGGTGGTGGTGATCATCAGGAAAATCAGAATCACCAGCAATACGTCAATCATCGGAATCAGGTTGATTTCCGGATCTTCTTTTGGTCTGCCACGCTGGAAATTCATGGAGTGATTTAATCGTACAGTGAAAGATGAACAATAAACGGAGAACAGCTTGTACTATCGAATCAACTTTTCCGCTCGCCGTGGACAGTCTCCACCAGTTTCAGTGCCTGCAATTCCATTTCCACCACCAGCGAGTCCACTTTGGCACGGAAATGACGGTAAAAAATCATGCTGGGAATCGCTACCAGGATGCCGAACGCAGCATTGTAGAGCGCCACAGAAATGCCGTGGGCGAGCTGAGCCGGATTGCCGCCACCACCAGCAGGAGAATTCGAGCCGAAAATTTCGATCATCCCGACCAGGGTTCCGAACAAACCCATTAGCGGGCTTAAGGAAGCGATCGTACCCAGGGTGGTGAGATAACGCTCAAGGTCATGGGCGACAGCGCGTCCGGCTTCCTCGATCGACTCTTTCATGATTTCGCGCGTACTTTTGTCGTTCCTCAAACCCGCCGCGAGAATCTGCCCGAGGGGGGAGTGCTGGTGCAGGCGTGCAAGCATCTCTGCGCTCACACCACTTTTCCGGTACTCCTGTATCACTCTGGGCAGCAGGTCTCTGGGTGTCACTATGCTTGGGCGCAAAGCCCACACGCGTTCACCGATAATACCAACAGCGACGATGGAAGCTAGAATAATCGGCCAGACTGGCCAGCCGGCAGCTTGAATCAAAGCGAACATGCAATAATCTCCTCGGTAGCTCTGATGCCAAATCAGAGCCGTAATGTATCTTGCCCCTGTGTTTTCAGCAAGGACGAGGAATAATTTTCGTTTGGAAACAGGATATTTTTCTTTTCCACAGTTACTGTGGATAAGTTTGTGGACAATCTGCGAATTGACTGGTTAAGTCACCCTCCCATAACAATATTTTCTGATGCGCTTAATTTTTAAACTTAAAATTATTCCTTATTAAACATATAGTTACATGCACACTCAGGATGCGCGCGGGTTTGCCCGTTGCAATTATGCAATCTACGTTACCAATGTGGATTACTGTAGAATGTCAAGATGAATTTTCTTCACGAAACAGAGAGTTCCCGCGCAGTTTTGAGCGTGAGCGAATTAAACCATAGCGCCAAGGAGTTGCTGGAACATGCTTTCCCGTTACTGTGGGTTTGCGGCGAAATTTCCAATCTCAAATGTTATGGCTCCGGCCATTGGTATTTCTCCCTCAAGGACGAAAATGCCCAGGTACGCTGCGTCATGTTCCGTCACAAGAACCAGTATCTGGACTGGCAACCCAAGGATGGCATGCAGGTGGAAGTGCGCGCACTGGTGACGCTATACGAAGCACGTGGGGATTTTCAACTGAGTGTCGAAACCATCCGCCGAGCCGGGTTGGGCGCATTGTTTGAGGCGTTTGGGCAACTTAAGGCCAAACTGGAAAAAGAGGGGTTGTTTGAGTCCGCCCGCAAAAAACCGCTGCCACCCTTTCCGCAACAGATCGGCATCATCACCTCTCCCGCCGCTGCCGCACTGCACGACGTACTATCCACCTTGCAACGCCGCATGCCCTCCCTGCCGGTGGTCATTTATCCCACACCCGTACAGGGCGATGGCGCCGCGCTAAAAATAGCCGGGGCCATACAAATTGCTGCAACACGTGCCGAGTGTGCGGTACTGATACTATGCCGCGGCGGCGGCAGCATCGAAGACTTGTGGGCATTCAATGAGGAGATTGTGGCGCGGGCAATCGCTGCCTGCTCCATTCCCATCACTTGCGGTGTGGGCCACGAAACCGACTTTACCATCGCTGATTTTGTCGCTGACGCGCGCGCGCCTACACCTACCGGCGCGGCGCAACTCGCCTGCCCGGACCGTGAAGAGCTGCTGCAGCGCATGGCAAACCTGTGCGTCCGCATGCAACGCATGATGCAGCGCGGGATCGAAAGCCGCATGCAGGAAACCGACATACTCGCGCGCCGCCTGATACATCCTGGCGAGCAAATCCGTAATCAGTTCATCCATCTGCAGCATTTGCGCGAACGGCTCGCCGGTGTCTGGCTGCGATATTCTGAAAGCAGGCACTGGCGTTTGCGCGAACTGAGTCAGCGCTTTGCTGCTGCCCACCCCGACATTTCCCGTCTGATCGAACAACAGCATGAATTGGGTGTGCGCTTGCGCCGCGCCGTTGCCCACCGTAACGAGACACTTGCAATGATTCTGCAGCGCCAGCAAGCGCATCTCGCCCACCTTAACCCGCAATCCGTGCTGGAGCGCGGCTACAGCATCGCTTATGCCGCAGACGGCACAATACTGCGTGACAGCAACCAGGTCAGCATCGGTGATAATATCCGGGTAACCTTCGCCAAAGGCTGGAGCAAGGCGAGCATCTCGGAGAAAAGCAAATAGATATGCCGAATTATGCGGCAACCCTGATAAACTCGCAGATGATGTAAACCTGCCGAGGGTAGCAACACAGACTGACTGTTCGCGTCAATTCACGGCGCCCCCGGCACCATTTTTCACCCGAATCACCAGCGTCGCCTCTATTCATCTAGGATATTTCCCCATGCCAAGAACCTTTCTCATGCTCGGCGCCATCAACGCATTCCTGTGCGTTGCTTTCGGTGCCTTTGGCGCGCATGGCCTGAAACAGAGACTCTCCGTCGACATGCTTGCGGTATATCAGACCGGCGTACAGTACCATTTCTATCATGCGCTGGGCTTGATCGTGGTCGGCTTGGTGTTGTTGCACCTTCCCAAATCCAGGCCTGTCGTGCTGTCAGGCTGGCTGATGCTCACAGGAATCGTGCTGTTTTCCATCAGTCTTTATGCGCTGAGTCTGACGGGAATACGCGGACTCGGCATGGTTACGCCATTCGGCGGTGTGGCTTTTCTGAGTGCGTGGGCGCTGCTTGCCTATGGAGTATGGACTGCAAAATAAACCACTCGGCAGCGCAATTGGCAATGTTGTAGCATCGCTATCATGACACTCCACCATTTTTTCTCCCCTTGTCCGCGCGGACTGGAGTCCGTACTCGTCACCGAACTGGAACAACTCGGCGCGTCTTGCATGCAGGCACGCGACGGCGGCGTGCAATTTCAGGGTGACTGGAACATCTGCTACCGTACCAATCTGCAAAGCCGCATTGCCAGCCGTGTTCTGTGGCAGATTGCGAGCCAGTCCTACACGGGCGAGGCCGATATTTACAAAACAACGCATGCATTACCCTGGAACGAGTGGTTTACCCCGGCGCTCACTATCCGCGTCAACGTGGCGGCAATCAAATGCCCGTTGCGCAGTCTCGATTTTGTCACGCTCAAAATCAAGGATGCAGTGTGCGACAAGTTCCGCGAAATCACCGGCAACCGTCCCAGTGTAGACACGACGCAACCGGATATCCGCATACACGGCTTTCTCGATGCGCGGAAATTTACCTTGTATCTGGATACCTCCGGCGATGCCTTGTTCAAACGGGGCTTAAGGAAAGCTGCTGGGCAGGCGCCGTTGCGAGAAAATCTTGCCGCCGGCATTTTGCGTCTGGCTGGCTGGCAACCGGGTGTTCCATTGCTCGACCCGATGTGCGGCAGCGGCACATTCCTGCTGGAAGCAGCACAAATGGCGTTGAATATTGCGCCCGGATCGGGACGCAGCTTTGCTTTCGAGAAACTCAAGCAATTCGATCGCACATTGTGGCATAAGCTGAAGCAAGAGGCAGTAGCGCAGCAAAGACCGCAAACCCCTCAGCCGATCTTCGGCAGCGATTTGTACGGCGATGCTCTGGCTGACGCTCGCGCCAATCTGTCTGCAGCGGGATTCTCCGAAGTGGTTGAGCTGAAACAGGCGAATGTGCTGGAGATTTCCGCACCTGCGCCGACTGGCATACTTGTCACCAACCCGCCCTACGGAGTGCGTATAGGCGAACAGCAACAACTTGCAGAACTTTATCCGAAACTGGGGGATGCGCTGAAGAAGAAATTCAGCGGCTGGAATGCCTATATTTTCACTGCCGATCCGCTGTTGCCAAAATTAATCCGCTTGACTGCCTCACGCCGCACCCCTTTGTTCAACGGCGCGCTCGAATGCCGTTTGCTGGAATACAGAATGGTGGCGGGCGGAATGCGAAAAGTACCGGCAATTGACGCCAAGCAGCAGCCGGATGACTTCCCCTGACAGTCAAAACTAATCGATGAAGCCAGGAATAAGGGTCATTTTCCTGTTGATTTTTCTGGGCTGCGCCAGCGCGCTTGGTTATGCCCTGTATCTGCAACTGGTAAGGCATCTGCTGCCCTGCCCGCTCTGCGTCGTGCAACGAGTCGCTTACTGGCTGGTGGGTTTAATCGCCTTGCTGGCATTTCTCCACAATCCGCGTGCGGCAGGGCGCCGACTGTACAGCGGCCTGATGGCGGTGTTTGCGTTTGCCGGGGCGGTCGTCGCGCTGCGTCATGCCTGGTTGGTACGCTATCCCGAAGCATTCGAATGTGGCATCAGCCCGGAAGAAAAATTCCTCAATGCCTTGCCGATCGCCAAATGGTGGCCCCGCATGTTCGAGGCAAATGGGGATTGCGCTGATTCGACGTGGGAATTCATGTCACTCACTATTCCGGACTGGTCGACCATTTTGTTCGTAACCTTTGGCAGCCTGGCAGGCTATGCTTTCTTTGCCAGGCGCAATCGACGCTGAGTTGATGCTGTTTCATTTTGCTTCGAGGGTGATATGCAAGACGGAAACGCGGAACCGAAAGCAGAAAGGTCTGGTCGTGGAAGAAATAAGCTGGCGCGATCTGCCGCCCTACTTGAAAAACTGAACTTGCAGCCCAATAATTTGTTCCAATAGACTGTTTTCTGCGGAGCTTAACGGAGTCACATCAATGAAACGTATTTTCCTGTTCATGGTTACCAATCTGGCGATCCTGCTCGTGCTGAGCATTACATTGCGGTTATTGGGTGTAGACCGCATCCTGGATGCCGAGGGCGGCGGGATAGATTTCAATTCCCTGCTGATTATGGCAGCAGTGATTGGTTTTGGCGGTTCACTGGTTTCGCTTGCCATGTCCAAGTGGAGCGCGAAGCGTATGGTCGGCGCAGTGGTAATCGAGCAGCCATCCGACCCGACTGAACGCTGGCTGCTGGAAACAGTGCAGCGTCAGGCTGAACTCGCTGGCATCGGCATGCCGGAAGTGGCGATCTATGACGCGCCCGACGTGAACGCCTTTGCCACTGGCATGAACCGCAACGATGCGCTGGTGGCAGTAAGCACCGGTCTGCTGCAAAACATGCGCAAGGACGAAATCGAAGGCGTGCTGGCGCACGAAATAAGCCATGTAGCCAATGGTGACATGGTGACGCTTGCGCTGATTCAGGGCGTGGTTAATACCTTCGTTATTTTTCTGTCGAGAATAATCGGCCATACGGTGGATCGGGTCATATTCAAAACCGAACGTGGCCACGGGCCGGCTTTCATGATTACCAGTATTGTGGCGCAAATGGTGCTGGGCGTTCTTGCCAGCATGATCGTCATGTGGTTCAGCCGCCAGCGTGAATTCCGCGCTGATGCGGGCGGCGCACAACTGGCGGGGCGCAACAAAATGATCGCCGCGCTGGAGCGCCTGAAACAGCAGCATGAGCCATCGCAGTTACCGGACAAGATCGCGGCGTTCGGCATTTCCGGCAAAAGTGACGGTATCAGAAGCTTATTCATGTCACATCCGCCGCTCGAGATGCGTATTGCCGCATTGCGTGCAGCGGCCTGACTTATTTCCTGCAGTTCTGGTCGATATCACGGCGGAGCGCATCATGTGCCCCGCCGTTTTTCATGGGGGCAGGCGGAATATTTCGTGTCGGCAGGATGGGTCTAAGGAACCGCTGAACAAGTCCCACGCGGGCGCGACGGCGGCCTTGCGGGATGGGCTTGACTCTGGCAAGCGGGTACGTGCCCGGTAGGGAAGGTGTTTTCGTCTTGGCGTTCCGGGCACAATAACCGGACTAGGCTTCGCCCAAGCCGGTCGCCGTATCAACAGCAGATTTTGCGGTTTATCTGGAATTCTCGGGCAGGCGTTCCACCACAGTCACATTAGATGTGGATGGCCCTTGAACCTTCGACTCGCTCAGAAGATCTTCGTCGGCTTTGCGGCGTGGCGGGTTGCCGTCAAACACCAAGCTGCGGCGCCGCTGCAGGTAGGCATCACGCAGGAATTCGTATTTATCCAGCGCAGCTTCCTCCAGCGTCTTATCGGTATCCAGCAGAACCGCACGCTGATCAGCCACTCTCGTCGCCCCGACCACCGGACCGATAAAAGGAGCAACAAAGAAACTGCCTACAAAAATAGGATCGAAAGCTGAGTCAAGTACGAGTCCGCCAACATCACGCAGTGTGCTGGGACCAAAAAAAGGCAGCATCACGTAAGGTCCGCTGGGAACGCCGTAATAGCCCATAGTCTGGCCAAAATCTTCATTGCGCTTTTCCAGGCCGATGTCACTGGCCAGGTCAATTATGCCCCCCAGACCAAAAGTGGAGTTAACCACCATCCGCCCGCCGCTGGACGCCGCATTTGCAAACTTGAGTTGCAGAAGACTGTTGACCGTCACGCCTATGTCGTCGAAGTTGGAACGGATATTGCCGACCATTGAGCGGATGGGACCGGGTACCGCCGCCTTGTAGCCCCGCGCCACCGGCTCCAATACATTATTATCGACCATTTCATTAAACTTGAATACGGCACGGTTACCCGATTCATACGGATCTTGCTGAGCAAATTCCAGCGGGTCTTTCTGGTTCTGGGTCGTGGCGCAACCGGTGAGAACGAATCCCAACAGTGGCAGGGCAAGAAGCTTGAAGGGTGCGAGGCGGCTCATATTCAGGATGTTCCAGTTGGTTGATATAGTCAAAAGGTAAAATCTTGCCACAAATACACGGCGGATTCAACCTGGAGATGCAATTTGTCAGTACAAAATAATAATATCGACCTTCTGCATGCGCATGGTTTGTTATCGGTCGTACTGGCCAAAGCTTTACCCCGATTTACTCCATCCCGCGTTTGGCAAACTCCCTGAGACGGAAACCGAGCAGCCAGAGCGTGGCAAAGTAACTTGCCGCACCAAGCATCACTGCCCAGGTCAGCCATATGGCCCGATCTGTCGCGGAACTCGCCAGCCACGATGCATCCCTGCCCGTAGCAAACCACAGCGCCACCCCCATCACCGCCAGCGCCAACAGCACTTTAAGAAAGAAAATCATCCAGCCCGGCTGTGGCTGATAGATTTTATGGCTGCGCAGCTTGTAGTAAAGCAGCCCAGCGTTGAGACACGCGCCCAGACCGATGGCCAGCGCCAGCCCGGCATGGCGCAACGGTATGATAAACGCGAGATTCATCAACTGGGTGGCAACGAGGGTGATGATGGCGATTTTCACTGGTGTCCTGATATTTTGCCGCGCATAAAACCCGGGGGCCAGTACTTTCACCAGGATCAGTCCCACCAGTCCCACACTGTAGGCCACTAACGCGTCACGCGTCATCCACACATCATTAGCGGAAAATTCTCCGTGATAAAACAGGGTGGCAATCAGCGGAGTGGCAAGTAACGCCAATGCCAGCGCCGCAGGCAGCGTCAATAGTACGGTCAGGCGCAGGCCCCAGTCCAACAGCCGGGAATACTCTTCGGTACTATTGTCAACATAATACCGGGATAACGATGGCAGCAATACAGTCCCAAGCGCGACACCCAGCAAACCGGCGGGGAATTCCATCAATCGATCGGCATAGTAAAGCCACGACACACTGCCGGTGATAAGGAACGAGGCGAATATGGTATTGATCAGCAAGCTGATCTGACCGACCGACACGCCAAACACCGCCGGCCCCATTTGTCTGAGTACGCGCCATGCGCCGACCTCGCCGGACCGTAGACGTAGCCGCGGCATCATTTTGATGCGCATCAGAAACGGCACCTGGAAAGCGAGTTGCAGCACGCCGCCAATAAGTACTGCCCAGGCCAGCGCCAGCACCGGTGTATCCAGTAGCGGCGCAAGCCATAGGGCGCAGCCGATGAATGACAGGTTCAGCAGCGCCGGGGTGACCGCAGGCACGGAAAATTTACCGTGAGTATTGAGTATGCCCCCCGCCAGCGCTACCAGCGAGATGAACAAAATGTAGGGGAATGTGATGCGCAGCAGTTCGACTGTCAGCGCAAATTTCTGCGGGTTGGCGGAAAACCCCGGTGCGCTCACATAGATCAGCAGCGGTGCGGCAATCACGCCAATCAGCGTGACCACGAACAACGCAATACCCAGCAGCGTCGCAACGTGATCGACAAGATCTTGCGTTTCCGCCGGCGTGCGACTGCTCTTATATTCTGCAAGTATCGGTACAAATGCCTGCGAAAATGCACCCTCGGCGAATATGCGGCGCAACAGATTGGGAATACGAAAGGCAACGAAAAATGCATCGGTGGCAATACCCGCGCCAAAAATACGGGCAATCAACACATCGCGCACGAACCCGAGAATGCGGGATACCAGAGTCATGCCGCTGACGGTAGCGAGGGTTCTGAGCAGATTCATGGGGGAGTATGTTACCCTGAATACTCTTACCGGTTCACACGAATGGGCGACAATCTGATCAGTTTCTTG
This sequence comes from Nitrosomonadaceae bacterium, assembly GCA_919902515.1. Lineage (GTDB taxonomy): Bacteria > Pseudomonadota > Gammaproteobacteria > Burkholderiales > Nitrosomonadaceae > VFJL01. The sequence goes on from CAKKRD010000014.1 coordinate 33,524, forward strand.
CCCTTACTCTACGGATGACGACTCGTCGATTATTCATCTGCACCCTTTTATTACTCCTTGCAAAATACTGCAAATAAACGTAGAATCCGCGTCTTTTCGGCAATAGTCGAATGAATTGAGGAATCCTTATGGCAAATAGCGCACAAGCCAGAAAACGTGCAAGACAAACCGTTAAGCAACGCGATCACAACACCAGCCTGCGTTCAGAATTGCGCACCGCGATCAAGCATGTGAGAAAGGCTGTTGAGGCCGGCGACAAAACTGCGGCACAAGCCGTGTTCAAAGCTTCCATTAGCACTGTGGACTCGATCGCCGATAAGCGGATCATCCACAAGAACAAGGCTTCACGCCACAAGAGCCGCCTGTCCGCCGCCATCAAGGCAATGGCCTGACCCGGCCAACCGCATAAAAAGAGCCCGGACATTCCCGGGCTTTTTTTATTTCCCCAATCCCCTCGCGTCCGCGCCGTCGCACTGCCCTTCCAGAAATCTGCGGAATTATGCTCGTGAGCTATGAATTCCAATTCATCGCTGTTTTGCTGCCAGCCACATCCAACGCGCTTTATGCGCGGCGTTCCTTGAAACCCTTTTCCGGACTTGCAATCGGCGGTGTTTTGGCGCATAAAACCATTTTTGGAATGGGTAGTGCCACATGAGAAAACCAGTCAGTCGGATACTCGTCATCAATGATGAAAAACTGGTGTTGAAGGAACTTATCAAGGGGTTGAACGCCGCTGCCAAATCCCTGGAAAATCCGTTGGGTATCAGTTTCATTGGCGTCACCACTGCGCACGAGTCGCTGCAAGCAATCGAGGCGGACGGTGATATTCAGGCGGTGGTGGTGGATGACACGCTTTATACCCTGAAGAACGCAGAAAAGGGTTCCCGCAGCCTGCAAATGACGGCGCTGGAGCTGGTACAGAAAATTAACCGTTTCCGTCCCGAACTGAATATCTACATTCTGATCGCGCAGGAACAAGAAGATGAAGTGGTGGACGCACTCTTTTCCGAAACGGTGGATGGCTATTTCTACCGCGAGGAACGTGATTACCGTGGCATGTACCGTATTCTCAACGCCCAACTGCAGGAAAAAGCGCGCACACCGTTTTATGACCAGCTTAAGAATTATGTGTTAATGGCGAAGGATGCCTGGCACACGCCCGGGCATTCCTCCGGCGATTCGTTACGCGACAGCCCTTGGGCCAGCGATTTCTACGAGTTCTTTGGCGAGCATATTTTCCGTGCCGACCTGTCCGTGTCCGTGCCGATGCTCGACTCATTGATGGAACCTACTGGCGTGATTGCGGAAGCACAGAAAATCGCGGCCAAGGCGTTTGGGGCGCGGCGCACATTTTTCGCCACCAACGGCACTTCCACCGCCAACAAGGTGATATTCCAGACCCTGCTTACTCCCGGCGAGAAGTTGCTGCTGGATCGCAACTGCCACAAGTCAGTGCATCATGGTGTCGTGCTATCCGGTGCTCACCCGATTTATCTCGACTCGTCGGTCAACAAGAAATTCAGTGTTTACGGGCCAGTACCGAAACAGACCCTGCTCAACGCCATTGAAAAACATCCCGACGCACAGGCGCTGATACTGACCAATTGTACTTATGACGGTCTGCGCTACGATTTATTGCCCATCATCCAGGCAGCACACGCTAAAGGCATCAAGGTTATTATCGACGAAGCCTGGTACGGCTTCGCCCGCTTTCATCCAGCCTTCCGCCCCACCGCGCTGGAAGCAGGCGCAGATTACGCCACCCAGAGTACGCACAAAGTGCTGTCAGCCTTCTCCCAATCCAGCATGATCCACGTCAACGATCCTGATTTCAATGAACATTTGTTCCGCGAGAATTTCAACATGCATACTTCCACCAGCCCGCAGTACAGCATGATTGCGAGCCTCGATGTGGCGCGCAAGCAGGCGATGCTGGAAGGGTACAAACTGCTCTCACGTACACTGGAACTGGCAAAGGAAGTGCGCACGCAAATCAATTCCACCGGGGTATTCCGGGTATTGGAGCTGCCCGATCTACTGCCTGATGAAGTGAAGCATGACAATATTCAGCTCGATCCCACCAAGGTCACGGTGGATATTTCCCGCTGCGGCTTCACCGTGGAAGAATTGATTCAGGAATTGTTCGAGCGTTATAACATCCAGGTGGAGAAATCCACTTTCAATACCCTCACCCTGCTACTCACCATCGGCACCACCCGCAGTAAAGTCTCGCGCCTTTACGACGCACTGATGCGCATTGCCCGCGAGGGCCGTGCTCCACGCCGACTCTACCAGAGCCCGCAGATCCCGTACTTTACCGACTTGAAATACCTGCCACGCGACGCATTCTACTGCGGCGGCGAACTGATGCCATTGCTGGACGAGCAGGAACAGGAAAACACCCATCTGACCGGCAGAGTGTGCGCCGATCAGATCACACCCTACCCTCCTGGCATACCCGTGCTGGTGCCAGGACAAACCATTACCCAGGACGTCATACACTATCTGGTGTGCATGCTGCGCTCACAGAAAAGAGTCGAGGTGCATGGAATCGTTTACGACGGCTACCTGCCATGCCTGAGACTGTTAACCCTCCCCGAGGAAAAAGGCTTGAAAAAGTTGGCCAAATAGGTAAAGATGACTGGCGCACAACAAACAATTCACGGCGGCTGATGCCGCCGTGTTTCATTCTGGCTCTGGAAAAACCGGGTATTAGCTTATGTCAAATCTGATGAACACCTACTCGCAGTTACCCGTCACCTTCGTCAAAGGTGACGGCGTGTGGCTGTGGGACGACAACGGCAAACGCTATCTTGATGCGCTTGCTGGTGTTGCCGTATGTGGTCTGGGGCATTGTCACCCGGAACTGGTGAAAGCAATTTGCGAGCAAGCCAGAACGCTGATCCATACTTCCAACCTATACCATATCGGCAAACAGGAACAACTGGCCAGCAAGCTGGCCATTCTGTCAGGCATGGATAACGCATTCTTCTGCAATTCGGGCGCAGAAGCAAACGAAGCCGCAATCAAGCTGGCAAGGCTGTATGGCCATAACAAAGGCATAGATCTGCCCACCATCGTGGTGATGGAGAAATCCTTTCACGGCCGCACCATGGCGACCTTGACCGCAAGCGGCAATCGCAAGGTGCAGGCTGGTTTTGAACCGCTACTCACCGGCTTTGCGCGAGTTCCATACAATGACCTGGAAGCGGTGGCGCAAGTGGCGGTGCATAACAAGAATGTGGTCGCCATCCTGGTCGAACCGTATCAAGGCGAAGGTGGCGTCAATGTACCGCAGGCGCACTATCTGCAAGGCCTGCGCCACCTGTGTGACCTGCATGGCTGGCTGCTGATGCTGGACGAGGTACAATGTGGCATCGGTCGCAGCGGCAAATGGTTCGCCTTCCAGCACAGCGGCATCTTCCCCGATGTAATGACGCTGGCCAAGGGTTTGGGCTCTGGTGTAGCCATCGGCGCCTGCCTCGCGAAAGGTGTGGCGGCGCAGGTGTTCAAGCCGGGTAATCACGCCTCCACTTTCGGCGGCAACCCGTTAGCCTGTACTGCGGCACTCACCACGCTGAATGTAATCGAGAAAGATGACCTGATACGTAACGCAATGGAATTAGGCGATTTCATGCGGAGCGCGCTCAAGGCGCAGCTGGCTGACGTGGCGGGTATCACGCAGATTCGTGGTCAAGGATTGATGATCGGTATCGAGCTTTCCAAGCCCTGCGGCGAGCTGGTGAAGAAAGCATTGGAACAGGGACTACTGATCAACGTGACTTCAGATAAAGTGGTGCGCCTGCTCCCGCCACTGGTGATGCAGCGGAATGAAGCGGAGCAGGTGGTAAACGCTGTATCAACGCTGGTGAAAGAATTTCTGAAAACGTGAAGGCCAAGGGATAGCAGGACGGACCACCCTGCAGCCCGCAGTCTCCTTTGTGAACGGGTATACGCCCACCCCGATTATTTCATTGCGCCCAGCATGCAACTCAAACACTTTTTACAATTCAATGATTTCACCCGCGAGGAATTCGAGCATCTGTTCGAACGCGCGCGCTGGATCAAGCACGAATTCAAGCAATACCGGCGCTACTGGCCGCTGGAAGACCGTACCTTGGCGATGATTTTCGACAAGCATTCGACTCGTACGCGGCTGTCGTTCGAGGCTGGGATACATCAACTGGGCGGCGCGGCGATCTATCTCTCCACCCGCGATACCCAACTGGGGCGCGGTGAACCAGTGGAAGACGCAGCGCGGGTGATTTCGCGCATGGTGGATATCGTCATGATCCGCACTTATGAGCACGACATCATTGAGCGCTTTGCCGCGCATTCGCGGGTGCCGGTGATCAACGGCCTGACTGACGAATATCATCCCTGTCAGATCATGGGCGACATTTTCACCTTCATTGAGCAGCGCGGCAGTATCGCTGGCAAGACAGTGGCCTGGATCGGCGATTCCAACAACGTCTGCAATACCTGGCTGCAAGCAGCAGAAGTATTTGATTTCAACGTGCATGTCTCCACCCCACCCGGTTACGAAGTCGAACCGGAGCGGGCCGGGCTTTACGGCACCGACCACTACGAAGAATTTTCCAATCCGCATGATGCGGTAAAAGATGCCGATCTCGTCACCACCGATGTGTGGACCAGTATGGGTTTCGAGGCCGAAACCGAGGAACGGAAAAAGGATTTTGCCGACTTCCGCGTGGATGCCGAAATGATGTCCTGTGCCAAGAAAGAGACACTGTTCATGCACTGCCTGCCTGCGCATCGCGGTGAAGAAGTGGCAGCGGAAGTCATCGATGGGCCGCAATCGGTCGTGTGGGACGAAGCGGAGAACCGGCTGCACACACAGAAAGCGCTGATGGAATATCTGTTGCTGGGAAAGATTAATACTTAAGGAAGGTCTTAAGTCCGTTCGTGGTGAGCCTGTCGAACCATGAGTGGACTTAATCACCTATATTTTACCAGTTATCCCATGCCCTTCGACAAGCTCAGGGCGAACGGGAGACTTAATCAGACCTTACCTAAAGCGATTCTGGAAAGGACGCAGCTCAAGAATTATTTTCAATGGATCAAGCATGAAAAAAATCAAAAAAACCGGTTTGTCCGAAGTGCGCAAGGTAGTGCTGGCCTTTTCCGGCGGGCTGGATACTTCCGTGATACTGAAATGGCTGCAGGACACCTATCAGTGTGAGATCGTCACTTTCACCGCAGACATCGGTCAAGGCGAGGAAGTGGAACCCGCTCGTGCCAAGGCGAAACAACTGGGTGTGAAGGAAATTTTCATCGAAGATCTGCGCGAAGAATTTGTGCGTGACTACGTATTTCCCATGTTCCGCGCCAACACTATTTATGAGGGTGAATACCTGCTGGGCACCAGTATCGCCCGTCCGCTGATCGCCAAACGACAAATTGAAATCGCACGTAAAACCAAGGCAGATGCGGTTTCGCATGGCGCGACCGGCAAGGGCAACGATCAGGTTCGCTTTGAGCTTGGTTACTATGCGCTGCAACCCGACATCCGCGTGATCGCACCGTGGCGCGAATGGGATCTTACGTCGCGCGAGAAACTTCTGAAATACGCGGAACAACACGGCATTCCGGTGGAAATGAAGAAAAAAGGCGGCTCGCCTTACAGCATGGATGCCAACCTGCTGCATATTTCCTATGAAGGCCGCGTGCTGGAAGATCCGGCACAGGAACCGGAAGAATCGATGTGGCGCTGGAGCGTGTCGCCAGAGCAAGCACCCGACCAGGCCGAGTACCTTGACCTGGAATTCAGACAAGGCGACATCATTGCATTAAACGGCAAGAAGCTCTCGCCTGCAAGCGTACTTGCCAGACTCAACCAATTGGGCGGCAAGCACGGCATCGGCCGCCTGGATCTGGTCGAGAACCGCTACGTTGGCATGAAATCACGTGGCTGCTACGAAACCCCTGGTGGCACTATCATGCTGCGCGCCCATCGCGCCATCGAATCCATCACTCTCGACCGGGAAGTGGCGCATTTGAAGGATGACCTGATGCCACGTTACGCCACGCTGATTTACAATGGCTACTGGTGGAGTCCTGAACGCAAAATGCTGCAAACCATGATTGATGCCTCACAAACTCATGTAAATGGCTGGGTGCGGGTAAAGCTCTACAAAGGCAATGTGATCGTGGTTGGACGGGATTCCAAGACCGATTCGCTGTTCGACCCCAACATCGCCACTTTCGAAGAAGACAAAGGTGCCTATAACCAGGCGGATGCGGCGGGATTCATCAAGCTGAATGCACTACGGATGCGCATCGCAGCGAATTTGAAAAACAGAAAATAATTATTGAGCCGCTCGATTACCTAAGGAGAAAACGTCATGCCGTCATTCGACATCGTTTCCGAGGTTGACAAGCAGGAAATCAGAAATGCGCTTGACCAGGTGAACAAGGAAGTCAGTACTCGCTTCGATTTCAAGGGGTCGGATGCGCGCGTGGAGCAGGCTGATTACAAGCTCACGGTTTTTGCTGACGACGAATTCAAGCTAAGCCAGGTGCTGGACATCCTGATGGCCAAGCTTGCCAAACGCGGCGTTGATGTGCGCTGTCTGGACAGGGGTGAAGTAGAAAAAATCAGCGGCAACAAAGTTAAACAGCAGGTCACGGTGAAAACCGGCGTGGAAACTGAGTTGGCGAAGAAAATCATCAGGCTCATCAAGGATAGCAAACTCAAGGTACAGGGCAGCATCCAGGGTGAAGCGGTACGTGTTTCAGGGGCAAAGCGCGATATCTTGCAGGAAGCAATTCAACTGATAAAGAAATCCATTACCGAATTTCCGCTGCAGTTCCAGAATTTCCGGGAATGACTTGCTGACCTGTCACAGCAAAGTCATAACACCAGACCGGATACCCATTTAGTATACAAGCGCCGGGCGATCCCATTTAATGCCGCTACCCGGTTAGCCAAATCCTGTTGCATCGCTTCCACCGATTGTATTGGCGGCCCGGAACCGCCGCCGGTTTCTCCGCTACCCGCTTCACACCAGGCTTCTACCATTTCTGCGGTCATTTCCACATGGCACTGCATTGCCAGGTGTTTGCCCAGCGCGAATGCCTGATTCTCGCAATAGCGGCTCGACAGCAGGCGGGTTGCAGCAACGGGAAACGTAAAGGTCTCGCCGTGCCAGTGAAATGACTCAAATTCTGACCGATCGCCGAACCATTCGCGGGCGACGGGATTATTCGCCACGCTGACTTCACCCCAGCCGAATTCCTTGACCGGACTCCTGCTCACCACACCACCCAAGGCTTTCGCCATCAATTGTCCGCCGAGACAGTGGCCCAATACCGGAATGTCGCTGGCCACCGCTTGCCTGATCAGCGCCAGTGCGGGCGCAATCCAGGGCAGATCGTCGTTTACGCTCATGGGCCCGCCCATGAACACCAGTCCGCTGAATTGACCGGTACTGGAGGGAAGCGTCTCGCCGGCGTCGATTTTGACTAGCCTCCATGGAATAGCATGCGCGTCCAGAAATGTGGCCAAATAACCCGGGCCTTCAATGGGAGAATGTCTGAAAATTGCAACCGGTTTCATGCGACTCCTTGCGATCTAATTCCGGCTACGATGGAGTGGGCCAATTGCTTCGGTAGCCGCGAAATTACGTGAATAAGCGCGTTCGTAGCGCAGCAGAATATCGTGGTAGGTACGGACGGATTCCGTCAGGATGACCGCCTCACCACCGCGGGCATAGCCATGCTTCAGATTAACGAAATATTCGCTGCGGCTCAGCAACGGCAATATTTTTTTCAGATCCACCCATGAATCCGGGCTCGATCCCAGGCGCTGCGCCAGAATGCGTGCATCTTCCACGTGACCATAGCCCAGGTTGTACGCAGCCAATGCGATCCAGGTGCGATCGGGTTCTGCGATACGCGGCGGCAACATTTCCTTCAGCAGCAACAGGTAACGCGCGCCGGCGAGTATGCTCTGCCGGGCATCGAGGCGATCAGTCACTTTCATCCTGTCGGCGGTGCTCTCTGTCAGCATCATGATGCCACGTACATTGGTGGGTGAAGTTGCCAGCCGATCCCAGTGGGATTCCTTGTAGGCCAGTGCCGCGATCAAACGCCAGTCAATTCCCGTCAATTCCTCGGCATGGTGAAAATGGTCGCGCAAATCCGGCAGGGTCGTGCGCATTTTTTCCAGGATACCGCCCACGTCCATCTGATCCAGCCGCTGGATATGGCCGTAATACCGGTCAAGCAGGCGTTTCAAGGTGCCGTCCTGTTCGATTCGTTTAAAAAATTTCTGCGCCTTTTCCAGCAACTCCGGATCCGCATTTGGAGAGAAAGCCCATGCTTTGCCGGTTTCCTCACCTAAATTGAAGGCTGTTCTCAGATTTGGATAGAAGTTTTTTGCCAGATTGATCTGGGTAGAGTCAGCGATGGCATAGTCGATCTTGCCTTCTGCCAGCTTTGCCAGCAGCTCCTCAGCAGGAATATCCACTTCATTCCATTTTAAGCCGGGAACCTGCTGTTTTACTTCATTCAGCCGTTCAGCGTGTGATGTTCCGGCCGCTATCTCAATGCTTCTTCCGGCAAGGTCCTGGATATTTTTTGGCTTGGGGTAATCTGTGTTATAGGCTACCTGGGGTTGTGTACGCTGATAGACTGTGCCAAAACGAGCGCCTGATCCATGCTTGTCAGTAATATTCAAACCGGCAGCGAAGTGCCCCTGCGGATTTTCCAGAGCCAATAGCGCCTGACTCAATCTTGGCATCACTTTGAATTTTACCCCTACACCTAGTTCATTCGCGAATTCGGTAACCAGATCGAACTCCAGTCCGGCATAACTGCCATCGGAATTCTCATAATAGGTATCGGGACTATTAACCGTAATGACCACCAGTTCATCCGTCTTGTCTGGTGGCGGCGCCGGCTTCTCATGCGAATTGCAAGCGGCGAGTAAAAGCCCACAGAAAACAAGTGCGGAAAATGGGGGAAAGATGCGCATAGGATAGAAATGAGCGGAATACCGGGACATTCTGCCATGTTTTTGCCATAAACAAAGGGGGGATAAGCTGGTAAAATGTTCAACCTCAAAAATGGAGAGGTACCGAAGTGGCCATAACGGCGCTGACTCGAAATCAGATGGTCAGGGTAACCTGGCACGTGGGTTCGAATCCCACCCTCTCCGCCAAGTCAACATCCATACGGTTAAAGTAGCGCCTTTGGCCTCATCGTGGCCCATCATCCCGGTATAGCGACTGCCCCCTATGTTCGAACAAGCCTTCAGAAACATCGACGACATCCTACGCAAGGAATCCGGCTGCACTACCGAGCTGGATTACACCGAACAGACCTCGTGGCTGCTGTTCCTGAAATATATCGATGGGCTGGAACAGGACAAGACCACCGAAGCTGCGCTGGACGGGAAGAAATACGCTCACATCCTCGACCAGCCGTACCGCTGGGAAAGCTGGGCCGCGCCCAAGGGCAAGGACGGCAAGCTCGATCACAACAAAGCGCTGACTGGCGACGACCTGCGCGACTTCGTCAACCTCAAGCTCTTCCCCTACCTGCACGGCTTCAAGCAGAAGGCCAGCGGGCCGAACACCATCGAATACAAGATTGGCGAAATCTTCGGCGAGATCAAGAACAAGATTACCAGCGGCTACAACCTGCGCGAGATCATCGACCACATCGACGAGCTGCGCTTCCGCTCCCAGACCGAGAAGCACGAACTGTCACACCTCTACGAAGCCAAGATCAAGAACATGGGCAACGCCGGGCGCAATGGCGGCGAGTATTACACCCCACGCGCGCTCATACGTGCCATCGTGCATGTGGTGAACCCCAAGATAGGCGAGAAAATATACGATGGGGCATGCGGCTCGGCGGGCTTCTTGTGCGAAGCGTACGAATACCTCAAGCAGACCAATCCCAAGCGCACCACCGCGCAGGACCGCATCCTTCAGGAGCGCACCTTCTACGGCAAGGAAAAGAAGTCGCTGGCCTACGTCATGGCGATCATGAACATGATCCTGCACGGCATCGACGCGCCCAACATCGTCCACACCAACACGCTCACCGAAAACCTCGCCGACATTCAGGAGAAGGACCGCTTTGATGTGGTACTGGCCAATCCGCCCTTCGGCGGCAAGGAGCGCAAGGAAGTGCAGCAGAACTTCCCCATCCGCACCGGCGAGACCGCCTTCCTCTTCCTCCAGCACTTCATCAAGATGCTCAAGGCCGGCGGGCGCGGCGGCGTGGTCATCAAGAACACCTTCCTCTCCAACACCGATAACGCCTCCGTGAGCCTGCGCAAGCTGCTGCTGGAAAGCTGCAACCTGCACACCGTGCTCGACTGCCCCGGCGGCACCTTCCAGGGTGCGGGCGTCAAAACCGTGGTGCTGTTCTTCGAGAAAGGTGCGCCCACCCTTCGGCATGGCTCAGGGCAGGCACGCAAAGTCTGGTACTACCAGCTTGATCCAGGCCGCAACATGGGCAAGACCAACCCGCTCAATGACGCCGACCTCATCGAGTTTGTGAAGCTGCAAAAGACCTTCGCTGACTCGCCCAAGTCCTGGAGCGTGGACGCCAAGACCATCGACCCGACAACCTTCGATCTCTCCGTAAAGAACCCGAACGGTGGGGAGGTAATCGCGCACCGCAGCCCGGAGGCCATCATGGATGAGATCGCTGCGCTGGACGCTGAGAGTGCTGAGGTGTTGGAGAACATCAAGCATGCCCTGAGCCTGTCGAACGGGACGCTGCTGTGAAAAACCCTGCCTTCTTGCTCGTCATTCCCTGTCACCCGCGCGAAAGCGGGGGGAATGCGGGAACCCAGAAATCCGACAAAAACACCCCCGTCATTCCCCGTCACCCTCGCGAAGGCGGGGGGCAGGCGGGAATCCAGCAATTAAAAAATGTGATAATGGTTTTCCTATGAAAAGTCCTGCTGTTTACATGCTTGCGAGCGGGCAAAATGGCACGCTCTATATCGGCGTAACCTCCGATCTCATCAAGCGGGTCTGGCAGCATAGGGAAAGCGTGGTCGATGGGTTTACCAAAAAATATAGCGTGAAAATACTGGTGTGGTATGAGCAGCATGAAACCATGGACAGTGCCATCTGCAAAGAAAAAGCCATGAAAAAATGGCTGCGGAAATGGAAGCTCGCAACGATTGAAAAGACCAATCCACATTGGCTCGATTTGTGGCCTGAAATAACCGGAGAAGCTCCCTCCCCCATCATTCCCGCATATGCGGGAATCCAGTCATCCGGCAAAAACACTTACGTCGCTCCCTGTCACCCTCGCGAAAGCGGGAGGAATGCGGGAACCCAGCAAACTGATAACGATCTGGATTCCCGCCTGCGCGGGAATGACGGTTCTTTGGGTGGTGCGCGATGAAGGCAGGATGGCAGACCAAGACGCTGGGCGAAGTGTGCCAGATCAAGCCGCCGAAAAGCGAAGCCCGCGACCGGCTCGCCGCCGATGGACTGGTCTCGTTTCTGCCGATGGAAAACATGGGCATCGGCGAGAAGTTTGTGCGGGCGACTCAAGCGAAACCGCTCTCCGCAGTCGTGGGAAGTTACACCTACTTCGCGGACGGTGATGTCCTGTTGGCAAAAATCACACCTTGCTTCGAGAACGGAAAACTCGGGATTGCGGAAGGGCTGACCAATGGTATCGGCTTCGGGTCTAGCGAATACATTGTGTTCCGCCCCAACAAGACGCTCAGCAAAGAATGGCTCTACTACTACCTGTCTCGCGAAACCTTCCGAGTCGAAGGCGCGGCGCGGATGTCGGGCGCTGTCGGGCACAAGCGTGTCTCGAAGGAGTTCATTGAAAGCTACCCGATTCCCGTTCCCCCGCTCCCCGAACAGCAGCGCATCGTCGACATCCTCGATGAAGCGTTTGACGGCATTGCCACTGCCAAAGCCAACGCCGCAAAGAACCTGCAAAATGCCCGCGCTCTGTTCGAAAGCCACCTCCAATCCGTCTTCACCCAACGCGGCGAAGGGTGGGTGGAGAAGCGGCTTGGGGATGTGGCAGAAAGTATGTCCACAGGCCCATTCGGAACAATGCTTCACAAGTCGGATTACGTTTCTGATGGCATTCCACTGGTAAACCCGATGAATATCGTAGAGTCAAAGATTGTTCCGTCGAGCAAAATGATGGTGAACGAAGAAACGAGAGATCGCCTGAGCAGCTATGTGCTCAAAACGAGAGACATAGTCATCGGGCGGCGGGGTGAGTTGGGGAGATGCGCGCTGGTAACTGAACGCGAAGCTGGATGGTTGTGCGGAACAGGATCGTTCTTCGTGCGACTTAAAAACTTGATGGATGGCAAGTTCTTCGTAGCATTTTTTGGTTCAGAACAATTCAAGGCAAGGCTTGAAGCAAATTCAGTGGGTACAACGATGAGCAGCTTGAATCACGGTATTCTGAACGAGTTACTCATCCCGGTTCCGCCAATTAAGGTGCAGAGAGTAATCATGGAACGAGTCAATAAACTCTTGTCCGAAACCCAACGCCTCGAATCCCTCTACCAGCAGAAGCTCACCGCGCTCGACGCATTGAAAAAGTCGCTGCTGCACCAGGCTTTCAATGGGCAGTTGTGAGGCGGCTTGACACAAAACTTGACTTACACTTGACACTCGATTAATCTTTTTCCGTGGCCTATGTTCCTCAATTCACCATCACCCCAGCCCTGCTTGCCGAAGTTGAGCAGGTGGCGGCGTTGCGCGAGCGCATTCAAAGCGCCGTGGTGGATCTTACCTGGGTTCCCGCCCTGCAGAAAGATACCCGCACCCGCAATGTCCATGCCTCGACGGCCATTGAGGGCAACCCGCTGACCCTCGATCAGGTGCGCGCTCTGGAGGAAGGGCGCGAACTTTCCGCGTCCGGTGCGCGGCCCAAGCGGGAAGTCCTCAATTATTTCGCCGGGCTACGCTACGTGGAAAAAAACGCGGGCAAAAAGACCATCCGCCATGCGGACATTCTGGAGCTGCACCGGATTCTGGCCGGGGAGGTGATGGATCAGGGCGAGGCCGGGAAATACCGGATGATTGCTGTCCGGGTCGGGCAGTATCTCCCCCCTCCGCCGGATGCCGTTTCGGGGCTGATGTTCGAGTTGCTGGAGTGGTGGAACACGGCTGCAAAAAAATTCTCGCCGGTTCTCACTTCGGCCATTCTGCATTACCGCTTCGAGGCCATCCATCCGTTTGCCGACGGCAACGGCCGCGCAGGCCGGGCGCTCGCTTTGTGGGAACTCTACCGGCGCGGCTTCGACACCCATCACATTTTTTCGGTGGACGAATATTACTGGGAGGATAGACCGAAATATTATGCCGCGCTGGACGGCGTGCGGCAGGCTGGAGAAGACATGACCGCCTGGTTGGAATACTGTGCGGCGGGACTCCGGCAAACCCTCGAACGGGCGTGGCTGCGGATTCAAACCTTCCAGGTGAAATCTACGGAGAAACTGGTCTTGCGCCCACGGCAGGAACAGCTTCTGCACCTGCTCCGCGATCACGGCAGCATGGCCCCCGGCGAAATATGGAAGGCGCTGGGCGTGTCCCGGCAAGGTGCGATGGATTTATTGCGTCCGCTGCTTGACGCGGGGTTGGTCGAGAAGGTTGGCGGAAAAAAGATGGGGCATTACATTTTGCGAAACCTATGAACGAGGCCGAAACCCGTGCCGAGCATATTGATCCCGCCTTGAAGGCGGCAGGCTGGGGTGTGGTCGAGGGTAGCCGCATCCGCCGCGAGGTCATCACCCTTGGCCGCCTGCAAGGCGCCGGACAACGTGCCAAGCCGGAAATTGCCGATTACGTGCTGGTGTACCGTAATCGCAAGTTGGCCGTGGTTGAGGCAAAAGCTTGGGATAAGCCCTATACCGAAGGGGTCGCACAGGCCAAAGCGTATGCCGGAAAAATGGCCATCCGCTACACCTACGCCACCAACGGCCAGAAAATTTACAGCATCGATATGCAGACGGGGCATGAGGGGGATGTGGCCGCCTTCCCCTCGCCGGATGAACTGTGGGCGATGACCTTCGCCGAAGCGAACGCCTGGCGCGACCGCTTCGCCGCGGTGCCGTTCGAGGACAAGGGCGGCTCGCATCCCAGCCGCTACTATCAGGACATCGCCGTCGAGCGGGTGATGGCGGCCATCGCGGAAAACCAGTTGCGCATCCTGCTGACGCTGGCGACCGGCACCGGCAAAACTTTTATCGCGTTTCAGATTGCCTGGAAGCTGTTCCATAGCCGCTGGAACCTCAAGCGCGACGCAGGGCGCAGACCGCGCATCCTGTTCCTGGCTGATCGCAACATCCTCGCCAACCAGGCCTACAACGCCTTCTCCGCCTTTGCCGAAGATACGCTGGTGCGGATTGCGCCAGAAGACATCCGCAAGAAGGGGCGTGTCCCCAAAAACGGCAGCATCTTCTTCACCATCTTCCAGACCTTCATGGCTTCGGCAGGCTCAGCCACCGGGCCTGTCGAGGGGTATTTTGGTGACTACCCGCCGGACTTCTTTGATTTTATCATCATCGATGAGTGCCATCGTGGCGGAGCCAACGACGAAAGCAACTGGCGCGGCATCCTGGATTATTTTACCCCCGCCGTGCAGCTTGGCCTGACCGCCACGCCCAAGCGCAAGGACAACGTGGATACCTATGCCTATTTCGGCGAGCCGGTGTATGTCTACTCGCTCAAGGAAGGCATCAATGACGGCTTTCTCACCCCATTCCGCGTCAGGCAGTATGCCACGACGCTGGACGAGTACGTTTACACCTCCGATGACAAACTGGTCGAAGGCGAAATCGAGGCTGGCAAACTTTACGAAGAAAAGGATTTCAACCGCAGCATTGAAATCGTCGAGCGCGAACGATACCGCGTCAAACTTTTCATGGAGAGCATCGACCAGCACGAAAAAACGCTGGTGTTCTGCGCCAACCAGGGGCATGCCCTCTTGGTGCGGGATTTGATCAACCAGACCAAGACCGTTACCGACCCGTGCTACTGTGTGCGCGTCACCGCCGATGACGGCGAACGTGGCGAGCAGTTCCTGCGGGATTTCCAGGACAACGAAAAAACCATACCCACCATCCTGACCACCTCGCAGAAGCTCTCTACCGGCGTGGATGCCCGCAACATTCGCAATATCGTGTTGCTGCGGCCGATCAATTCCATGATCGAGTTCAAGCAGATTATCGGGCGCGGCACGCGCCTGTATGACGGCAAGGATTACTTCACGATCTACGACTTCGTGAAAGCGCATCACCATTTCAGTGACGCGGAGTGGGATGGCGAGCCGCTTGAGCCGGAAGCGAAGGAAGCCTGGCCGGTGCTCACGCCGCGTCCGCCTGTCGAAGCACGAGAACCGGCGGCGGAATACCAGAAGCGGGAGAAGATCAAGGTCAAACTCGCCGACGGCAAGGCGCGCACCATTCAGCACATCATGGTCACGACCTTCTGGGGGCAGGATGGCAAACCACTTTCCGCGGCTGAATTTCTCAACATCCTGTTTGGCGACTTGCCGGAATTCTTCAAGGATGAAGACGAGCTGCGTGCGATCTGGAGCATGCCCGACACCCGCAAAAAACTGCTGGACGGTCTGGCTGAAAAGGGCTTTGGCAAAGATCAACTGGCCGAGATGCAGAAAATCATCGACGCCGAAAACAGCGACCTATTCGACGTGCTCGCGTACGTGGCCTTTGCCCTGATACCGCTTACCCGCGAGGAGCGCGCTGCCCAGGCGATGGCGCTCATCAGCACGCACTTCAACAGCAAGCAACAGGTCTTTCTCGACTTCGTGTTGTCGCACTATGTCAGTGTCGGCGTGGAAGAACTCGATCAAGCAAAACTGACGCCGCTGCTGCGTCTAAAATATCACGACTCGATTGCCGATGCCGTGGCTGACCTCGGCAAGCCGGATGAAATTGGCAGGGTGTTCAGCGGTTTCCAGAAATATCTTTACCAGGAAACGGCTTAATACATGCGTAAGCAAGCCGTTAATACAAGAACTAGCTGACCTCTGTACGCGCACAAGCATAGGCGCGTTATGACAACGATGGCATGTCTGCGGTAGAGTTTGAAGCACAGTATTTCAGCAGGTGAAAAGGAAGTTTTGCATGAAAACAACTATCGTCGTTGCTTTGGCATTATCGCTGCTTGCCGCACCTGTTCTTGCGCGGGACGTGATGTACCCGGTACTTCCCGGCACTTCGCTCCGGGATCATAGCAAGCCAGGTAGGTTAATCGAGGGGAATAACGTTTATCCGACCATACCGGGTACGTCGCTCAGGGATTATGGAAAGCCTGGATACACTGTTGATCGGCATGACGATGGATCGACCACTTTTCATCCGACGCTTCCGGGTACGTCGATCAGGGATTATGGCAAAACCGATTATTTCATGAAGTAATTGCCGCAAGTCCCGCCAGTCGCTAGTCTGGCAGTGCCGGAGTGATCTGCAGAGCGATGAATTGTGTAAATTGCCGGCTGCTGAAGTTATTGTCGGATACGAGTATCAACGTCGCTTTGCCCTCAAACTCCGGGCCGAAAGTGATCCCTTCAATATTGTCGAGTGCCAGAGTTGACCCATCGTCTTGTTTCAGCTCGGACAGATCAAGCAGCAGAGTCTTGGTCACAGCCTTGAAGTTTTGACCGGCTATCGATTCAAGACCGGAGATATCGGTGGCATTTCTTGCATCGACGTAAAACAGGCGGATGGTTTTGCCGGTAACCGGCGAGCCGGGCGTCTGGGCACCGAGTGCATAGGAGCGTTCGACAGTGATGAACTGGCGATCACCGACGGCAAGCATGTCCGTCAGCCCGTTGGTAGCATACAGGCCCGGTACAATTGGCGCGACGGCAACCTGCTCTACCTTATATACATACTCGGCTCCGGGCAACCCGGTGGCAATGTCGAAGGACAGGATGCGCGCGCGCGATCCATTGCCCACAGCGGCTGGCGGGCTGTCCTGTGCCAAGCCGTTTTCAGTGGCGGTGTACAACGTGTTGCCATCTTTCGAGATGGCCAGGCTTTCGAAAGCCAGGTTGTCATGAATGCCTTTGTCATCTGATCTGAGTCCGTGTGTGGAGCCCGATGGATGATAGTAATCGGGCACGGCGAAGTCGCGTACATGGCTGCCGTCGAGGTTCATCTCACGCACGGTGGGATTCCGGTACCCGGCACGGCTGCGCCGGCCTTCATTGCTCCAGTAAATCCTGTTGCGAGAGGGATCAAAGCGCAGCCCTTCGGGGTCCACCGTGTTTCTCTCAAAGGCGCCGCCACCCGGCTGCTGGATGATCGTAACCGCGTTAAAGCTCACACCGGCATAACCAGGGTTAGATGACCGTTGAAACTTTGCGAGATCCAGGCTCAATTCATAAAAGCGCGCCGGGTTGATGATGCTGCGGTCATCGCTGATGGCGAAGTACCGGCCGCTATTTGCGCTGTAATCCAGGGAAGAAAGACCGCCCACAACTGTGCCGCCGAAAGTTGTGCCGCTGGGCACAATCTGCTGGCCCAGATAACTCAGGACGAAGCCGCCTGCGTGAACTGGCAAGGCCAATGAGCAGACGGCAACAACGATGACGCAAATTTTGCGAACGGAATTCAATAGCAAACTTCTTGCTCCAAAAATGGTGCTGGTTCAGGTCAGGTTATAATCGATTCTTTCACATGCAATCTCAGGAGTTACTTTGTTTAAACTCGTTGGCGCCCTGATAGGGTATTACTTCCTCGGAATTTCCGGGGCATTTATTGGTTATTTCCTGGGAAGTATTGTTGACCGTTATAGCGCTTACGGCATGGGCGGCGTTAACCCGCTCAGCAGAGGTCAGCGCCAGACAGTTTTTCTTGAAACTGTTTTTATTTTAATGGGGAAACTGGCTAAAGCAGATGGTCATATATCGAAAGATGAGATTGAGCATGTCGAACAGTTTATTCAACAACTTGGCATGTCTGCTGAGCATAGACAACAAGCAATTGTTCTTTTTGAACGAGGAACCACCCCAGACTTTGATTTTGAGCCGAACTTAAGGAGGTTTATGGCCATTTGTGGCCATACGCATAGCTTGAAACAAATATTGCTGGTCTATCTCATTGTTATGGCCTTGTCTGATGGACGCATTGATTCGGCTGAAGAGCGCTTGCTGATAGATATTGCCCGTCATCTTGGTTATGACCAGGCTGCATTCCAGCATATGCTGGATATGGTTTTAAACCAGTCGCACTTTGCTGGCGGTCAAACGACCTCTGCCACCGCTTTGGAGGATGCTTATAAAGCGTTAGGCGTGAGTAAGGAAAGTAGCGACCAGGAAGTCAAACGGGCTTATCGCAAGTTAATCAGCCAATATCACCCTGACAAGTTAATGGGCCAAGGTGTTCCAGAAGACATGATTGCTGTAGCCACCAAGCAAGCACAGGAAGTGCAGGTCGCTTATGATTTGATTGAAAAAAGTCGAAAACAATAACCGCTGTCAGACGCCCTGTTTGTGCAGGTATGTGATCTTCTAAACCAGAATTTGGGATTGGGTTAAGCAGTAACCGCCGTCCGCTAACGGCCGCGAATCGCCTTATGGCCGACGGTTTCAGTTCGACACTGAGCAGACCTCAAAACAAATGCTCAACTCAGTAAAATCTTCGCCACCATCGTTGGTAGCAGCTTAATCACGTTTTGCCCCGTCGTTTCTGACGGCCTCTTCACAGTCTTTAATGTCCTCACTTATTGCAGAAGGCAAATTGCTGCAATCTTGCATAACTTGTTTTTGAGTCTCGGCATCAGTAACTTTCAAAAAATATTCAGTAGCTATGATCTTTAATTTAAACGCTCCCAAAATGAGAATTGCTATAAGCCCAAATGCAAGAATCTTTGCTTTCATATCTTCATTCCTAATCAAATCAATTTTTCATCAGCGGTTCCCTAATCGAGCATAGGGGATCACGCATGCGCTATTTGCACTATAACATGAGGTTTTATGACTGCGGGGTCTCGACCTGTCACGCCTGCGTAAATGGCGGCTTTGGAGCTGAAGCTCAACCGTTCCCTCCTGGCGCTAACTCGGTGCCGGCAAGCGGCCGAGCAGCCGGAGAGCGAGCAAGACAGTAAGCGGGATATAAATGAGCAGCCCCGTCATTCCTTGCAGAGATTCGCCGATCCAGAAAGTCACGGCGAGATTGAAGATCAGTACACCATAATAGAGCCCGCAACCAAGCAGCACGTGTCCAGTCACCGATTCGGCAGGAGGGAGGTGGGTCTGGGAAAGCTTGCGATCCAGGGGGAGATAGGCCAGCAGCGCGAGCAGGCTGACGGTGGCCCAGCCGATATAATTGGCCACTGGCACACCATAATGGATGCCAGGATCGGGATAGTAGTAAATCTTGCCAAGAAACCAGCGATCGCCAAGGAGCGTGACTGGATCGATGATGATATCGATAAACGTAAAAAAGAGGGTCGTGAGCAGCACGAGGGGCCAGCCCGTTCTCGCGGCGAGAGGGAACTGCATGCGGATGATACTGACGCCGGAACGGGTGCCAGTTGCGGGCAGCAGAAAGGCAAGGGCCATGCAATAACTCGCAAACAGAAGAAACACGAACGAGAGGGAATCCATGAAAGGGATGTCTGCGATATACAATTCCTGGCCGACCGTCGAACCAGTGTAGAAGTACCAACCGAAAGGAATACCGATGCGAGTGGAAGAGAACTCGCACACAAATGCCACGATCCAGGTGATGGCCATGAAGTATCCCGTCCGCCGCCAGCCGACCAGGCGGCTCGCTATGAACAGGAAGACGGCGAGAAACACAAAAACATAGGGGCGGAGGACAGCCGTCTTGAGCAGGAGGTCGAAGAATTCCATTGGTTCCAAGTGCGCGACTATATGAGAGAGTTCTACAGGTAAATCACTTTAGCATAAACCTGAACCAATAAAATATCAGCGAATCAAATTACTCTGAAATTCCTCTACTCAAGTAAACCTCCTCAAGGCAGCACAGGCTAAACCGTAGATCAGTACTGCCAGCAGGATCACCACGGAAAACCCCAGATGAATCGCCAGCAAGGTGGCGAGGACGGCCCCCACCACTGAGGCGCAACCGTTGATCGCCCATGCCCAGGGAATGGTGTCCTGGCCCGTGCCCGCCAGCCGCATCATGCCAGTAGGGAAAGGTATTCCCATGCACACCGCCAGCGGCGCGATCAGTACCACGGAAATAACTATTTTTGCTGCATCAGGTAAATGGATCAGCGCCTGAAACAGGTCCGGCAGGATCGCGAGATAGAGCAGCGATATAGCGCCCATCACCATTACCGCTTGGGTGACATGCCTGCTGCCCGCCTCCTGCCAGCGTCCGGCAAGCCAACTGCCCACGGCAGCAAATACCAGGAATGCGCACAATACGGTCGCCACGGCATACAAGGGGTGAGCCAGAAACAGCACGAATTTCTGGATGAAAGCGATTTCCATGAACATGAAGGCCAGACCGATGGCAAGAAAGTACAGAGCCACCTGCGCGCTGGGCAAGGTACGCCGGCAACGCGACACGGCCAGCGGCGCCAGGATCAGCAGAACGCTTGCCGCAAATGCCTGCAGCAGCGTCGCCACCAGCAGCGGATAGCTCCAGTCGAGCAGCGGCATACCGCCCTGTTTGCGCAAGGTGAACAATTCTGCGGCTGCGTTCCATTTAAAGAAACGGAAAAAATGCGGCCGATCGTCAGTTGCCGGCTCGATGTAAAACTTGTAGCGATCGAGGAAGGTCTGCCGTTGCGGGCTCAGCAGGGCAACAGCGCCTTCGAAGAAATAGGACTGCTGCAGCAGGTTGTAACGGTTCGCTTCATCAGCGCGCATCCCTGGGTAATAAGCCAGGTCGAAAGAGCGCATACGGCTGAACTCCTTGATCGCCGCAATTTCCTGGGCCGTGAAATCGCTGTTCTTCACCAGTAGGGTGACGGTCTTCCAGCCGCGTATCATCGCCAGCCGGGCAGCAGGGTTGGGCACGCCGTCTCGTTCCAGAGCGGACACCGCGGTGGCAAACAGTTTCAGCGCATCGCGCGGCGGCAGGGTGAGCCAACGGGTGACGGCCAGGATCCCGCCCGGCGTGAGGCGGTTCAGGTAGGTCTGCAGCGCTTCCACCGTGTAGAGATAGCTCTCACTCAGGCCGTAGAGCCCGGCCGAGGCAATGCCGAATGAATCCAGCAGCGCCACCTGGATCAGGTCATAGCGTTCCTGGCTGGTGTTGACGAAGCCGCGCGCTTCGGCTGCGTGCACCTGCACCCTGGGCTGGCCGTAAAGATCGCCGGCAAAATCATGAAAACGTTGCCGGACCAGATCGATGATGTTGCGATCGAGCTCCACCGCATCAATCTCGCGGGCGCCGTGGTAAAGCGCCTGCAATACATCGCTGCCGGCCCCCGCACCCAGCACCACGACACGCGGACGTTCCAGCAGATGATAGGGCAGCGCCGAGGTGAGCTGGTCGAGATAGGCCAGCGGCGCGAGCTTGCCGTCAAAGCGCGTCAGCACCGCCGGGCCGTCTCCGTCCACGAACACCCCCAACTGCGGCGGCGGTTCGTCCGTGGCGTTGAGGCTCATCCCCGGCGCATGACGGAAAGGGATACGGGTGCTTTCCACCACCGTGATCTGCCCCAACGGACTGGAGCGTTCCTCGATCACCCGAGTTCCGGAAATGTTCAGGGTTTGGCTCAGATCCTTGTAGACGGAAGGATGCACTTGCAGCCAAGCGCCGGGTAGCGCCACAGCCACCAGTAAAGCCAGTCCGAGAAGCACTCCCATTAGCCATTTTGGCCGTATCTTCAGTTCGATGCTGGCAATCGCGGCAGCCAGCAGGGCCAATGCGGTGAGGACGACCAGCACCATCGGGGGCGGCACGAGAAACAGCACGCCGATCACGCCCAGGCTGCCTGCCCCTGCGCCCAGAATGTCGATAGCATAGATGCGCCCTGCTTCCCTGCCGAAGTACCAAAAGACCAGGCCGATGCCCAGCCCGCCGCAAAAGAACGGCAACATCATCAGCAGATAAACGGCGAGCAGTTTGGCTAATTGGGTTTTGTCCCACAGCAGTTCGAGTGGATTGAAAGGGACCTGTTGCGCCAGCATGAATGCCACGGGCATCAGAAAAGCCAGCCCCGTGGCGGCCATGACGTACACCAGGCCGAAGTACGGAGCAATTTTTTCCTTCAGCAAGGTCAGCGCCGTGCCGCTCGCCCCATAGCCCAGCATCGCCGCGCTGATGATCATGTAGGCGAAGTGATGCCACAGCACGATGCTGAACAAGCGCGTCAGCAGCACCTCATACGCCAATACACAGGCAGAGAGCAGCCCGATGGCAATGAATGGCGGGCGCGGCACAACCATGATTAATGTCCGCCGGTAAGCGGCACAAAACTCACAGGCACAATCTGGCGGCTGGTCACCGAACCATCTGCCTGTTTCTCTACCAGCATTAAATACTGGGTCATGAAATGCGCACCGAGCGGGATCACCATGCGGCCACCCGGTTTTAGTTGCTTGAGCAGAGGTGGCGGCACATGGCTGGCAGCAGCCGTCACGATGATGGCGTCAAACGGCGCCGCTTCCGGCCAACCGTAGTAGCCGTCGCCCAATCTCACTTCCACATTGCCGTAGCCAAGAGATTTGAGCCGCTCGGCCGCCTCTTCTCCCAGCGGTTCGATGATTTCGATGCTGTAAACCGATTTGACTATTTCTGCCAGAACAGCCGCCTGGTAGCCCGAGCCAGTGCCGATTTCAAGTACCTTGTCGCCTTCCTTGAGCTGCAGCAGGTCAGTCATCAGTGCGACGATGAGCGGCTGTGAAATCGTCTGCCCATGGCCGATGGGGAGAGGGCGATTGAGATAGGCAAGCACAGCCATCCAGGCAGGCAGAAAACGATGACGTTCCACTTTCTTCATCGCCACTATGACATCAGGACGGAGAGTGGCACTGCCGCTGTAGGGGGCCGCGGCGGCGACATCGGCCAGCACCTCCTCAACCATATTTTGGCGCAACATGTCGAACCCCCCGCCTTGTGACGGGAAGACACAACAGAAATAAAGGAATGCACCTAAGGCGAAGTGGCGTTTCATGATTTCATTAAAGCAGATTCCCGACACAGGTGCTGGCCAGAACCATATTTTGCCATCAAACGGTGGTTGCATATTCACTTCGACTTGCTGACCGCATATCGACACCGGGCGTCAGGCTGAAGTCCGGCCTACCGCTTCTGGCGGAGTTTTAGCGTAAATCAGGATTCGTCTTGTGAGGAGCTCATGGGATAGCTTCTGATTAGCTCGTCACTCACTCGCGGGAGTTCTTCTGGCGGCAGGCCATCGCATCCCCCTGCAATTCTCCGGCCGCCGCCGCCGAAGCGCCGGCAGAATGCAGCCGCACTGATTCCGGCAATCTGAGGGACGCGCAGACTCAAGCTGAAACTCGCATCGGCGTACGGCACCAGCACGGCGTGGGCGCGTTTCCAGTCGGAGGTGGCGAGATGGTTGGCGAAGCTGCCGATTACGCGCCTGGCCCATGCTGCATCAGGCAACTGGTGCAATGTCACGCCAGCGGTGTCGATCTCCGGCGCGCAAGCGAGCGCCTGCACCATATCCGCAGTGCGGGCCGCGCGGATGCGCGCGAGCACCGGCTCCTGCTCGATGAATTGCTGCGCATCTTCGTAAGGCGCGAGCGTTCGGTAGAGTTCCGCTGGCGAGCAAACGAGATCGCTTTCAGAACCGCCATAGGCGTTGTAATTCAGGCATTCGCCCAAATCGCGCCAGGCCGCCACGGTGGCTGCGGGGACGGACAATGTGCTCGCGAGCCGGGCTGCGGCTGCCAGCAGATTGTCGCCGAAAGCCGCTACCACCGCCCAGCTGCGATAGCGGCCTCCAAGCAAGCGATCCACGATGATGCTGGTGCAGACCGCAGACGAGACATCGATCTCGATCTGAAGCAGCGGGTGCTGCGGCAGCGGGCTGCTTGCGTGGTGATGATCGAAATAGCGTACCTGCACGCCTGCCTGCAGCAGCGCCAGCAGCGCGCCGCGATTCCGATCTAGCGGAATATCCAGCACGGTAACGTCATCGCCGGGCGCGGCGATCAGGCGCTGCAACAGCGCAGTGTCGCGTTTGACGCCGGTTACCAGCACGGCATCGCGGGGCTGCGCCAGGCGCAGTTGGTGCAGGGCACAGATGCCGTCGGCATCGCCGTTGAAGACATCGAAAAAAGTCATGGCGCCTTTTTTGCCTGTAAGGCATTGCTCACCCGTTGCCGCAGCTCGCTGGCCGGTTCTCGCTCGGTGTCGAAAACGATTGCAAAGGCACGCTCGTCAGCTTTCAGCGGCTCCTGCGTCGCGAGCTGGTGTGCGAGCACCTCGAGTGTCGCTTCGGAGGCATCCCTACCCGCGTGCTCGCGCTGCAGCAGGCGTCTGCGGAGCTCCTCATCTTTGGCTAGACAACTTACTATGACGAAAGGAACATCCCGTTCTGCCGCGAGTCGGCGCAGACTGTCTCGTTGCCAGCGCCGCAGAAAAGTCGCATCGACGATAGCTACACAACCCGCATCGAGGATGAGGCCAGCCATGCGTCGCAATTCCGCATACGTGGCTTGCGTCGCTGCTGCGACATAGATACCGCCGTCTACACCCGAACCGCTTTTCGCCTGCGGCGCGATGTGCTGCAACCGTTTGCGTTCGATATCCGAGCGCACCCGGACGGCACCTAATTCCTGCAGCAGCAATTGCGTCACGGTGGTCTTGCCCGAACCCGATAACCCATGCGTGATGACCAACCCAGGTCTCGTCGGTACGGTAACCTTGCTTGCATAACCGGCGTAGGCCGCATAGGTGTCGAGCGCCAGCTTTCTGTCCTCCACGCTCAGATGCGATTGGAAAGCGCGGATGCGCGCCACCTTTGCCCGCACCATGGCGCGGTAGATTTGATAATAGCGCAGCAGGCGCAGGCCCGCATAATCGCCGGTCTCCTGCAGATAGGCATTGAGGAAGCGCCAGGCGAAATCCGGCCGGACGTGTTCGTCCAGGTCCATGACGAGGAAGGCGATCTCGTTGATGACGTCGATCCAGCGCAGATTGGGATTGAATTCGATACAGTCGAAGACCTGGATTTCTCCATCCACCAGCGCGATATTGCCAAGATGCAGGTCACCGTGGCACTCGCGGATGAAGCGCTGTTCGTGCCGCTGCGCGAACATTGGCAGCAGCGTTGCATGCTGCGCGAGACTCCATGCCTCAATCAGCGCCAGGGAATCGCATTCAGCGGGGGTAGCGAGCAGGCTGCGAATCTGCACGAAATTCTGACGCATTGCCGACTCGATGCTGGATGCACTACCGTAACCCTGATCGGGTCGCGCAGATTCAATGCGCTGATGGAAGGCGGCGACGGTGGCCGCAATCGCATCGACATGTTCGACAGTCAGCGCGCCGCGCGCGAGGACGCGATCCAGCAGTCCTTCCTGCGCGAACTGGTGCATTTTTACCGCAAATTCAAACGCACCCGATTCAGCGCCAAGCTTCGGTTTTTGTGGCATGCCGCCAATCGGGATGACATCCAAATAAAGCCGGGGCGCGAGCCTGCGATTTAGCCGCAGTTCCTCCTCGCAGAAAAAATGCCGCAGTTGCGGTGTCGTGAAATCAAGGAAGCCCAGGTTGACCGCCTTCTTGATCTTGTAGGCGTAAGGTCCAGTGAGCAGCACAAAGGAGATGTGGGTTTCGATCAACGCTATTCTGTCGACGGCGTGCGGATAGCATGCCGGATCGAGTAATGCGTGGATGAGAGTCTCCTGTTCACACGCCGGAGTGGGAATGGCCTGGATATTCATGCGAAAGATTGATCAGCCGATTGCGGGCTGCAGTGGACTGCGCAGTCTCCGTCAATGGATAGGAATTTCAATGCTACATTCCGATCTAGCATGGGCGGCTTCTATCCTTCATTAGATTCGAGCGTCAAGGTCCTGCCGGTATTGCAGGATGCAGCGCCGACCATCTGATCATACGGGCAATAACGGCTAACATTTCGTTTGTAGGACAGATCCGCCAAACATTCAAGGCTAATCATGCCGACAATAACGGCGATCCCGGCCAGTGATGCCCCGCCGATTGATCCGTCAGGATAGGCATGGTGTCTGGCCTGTCACCACCGGTCTGCGCTGCATCCATTGCTTGACCGGAAAACCCCGTGGGTTCTACTATGGTGCGATCGGGATTGATGGCGGCATTCAAACTTGAAGCTGTGAAATGAAAAGTTACTTACTGTTACCCTTGGCTTTATTATTTCTGGCGACCTCTGCGCTGGCTGCAGACCCGGCTCCAGTTAAAGTGGCTGGAGCCAGCACCGTCGGCACCGTTACCGCCAAGATGCTGTTGGATAAAGGATTCATTTTCATCGATGTGCGCCGGGCGGAGGATTTCAACAATGGACATATACCGGGTGCCAGCCATCTGGCTGTCAACAGTGAGAATTTCACCGAGGAGAATTTGAGCGCCATTGTAAAAAAAGACCAGGCGGTGATTTTTTACTGCAATGGCGTCAACTGCAAGGGGAGTTCAATTGCCAGCGAGAAAGCCGTGGCATGGGGATGGAGCAAAGTGCTTTATTACCGGGAAGGTTGGCCGCAGTGGAAAGAAGCCGGCTTGGTGGTTGAGTGACAGTAGCCATACCTGGGACAGGATTGATGCCGCACTGTTACGGGCGACTGGATTTGAACGTTGGTGTTGTACGGGAGATTAACTTGAAGAAAATTTTTGCTATTGCGCTGTGCCTTATCGCCACGACTGTGACGGCGAGTGATATTGATGAACGTCGAGTCCTGCCGATTACCGAGATGCAACGAAACCATATTCTTACTGAAATGCGCGCGCTACTCGCAGGAACGCAGAATATTCTGTCCGCGCTTGCCACGGACGACATGGCAGCGGTGGCTCGTCATGCGCGCCCGCTGGGTACGGGCATGGCACACAAGGGCGAAGATCACATGCAGGCGGTGCTGCCGCAGGAGTTCATGCAGTTGGGCATGTCGGTGCATAAGGATTTTGACCAGATGGCCGCTGACGCAGAATCCTTGAAAGATTCCAGGCACACGCTGAAGCAATTAAGCGAGTCCATGAACAAGTGTGTTGCCTGCCACGCTGCTTATCAGATCCGCATTACAGATCAGCCCGCAAAGTTGCATACTCAACCCATGCAGCATAAACATTGAGCTTGATACTTGACCGGAAAACCCCGGATGGGGTCTACTACGGGAATCCATCTGGGTTGTAATGTGCAGCCCGGGCAGGAACCGGTAGGACTGCACTCATGCAGCGCAGATCTCTGTTTCAACAAACGGGGTTGCTTCCATCCTGATGCCAGAGAATCAACCGAGTAATCCCTCAATGCTGCTGCGCCGGGTAACCGGCGAGGATGGTGCGCCGTGTTTGCTGCTTACCGGCAATTGCACTTTGGTCGCGCTGGAGCAGCGGCTGCAGAAGTTATCCGATGAACTGGCCAGCTATGCCGCCGACCCGAGACTGCATTGGGATCTGACCGGGATCGAGCAGATGGATGATGCCGGGGCGGTACTGCTGTGGCGGGCCTGGGGTGCACGCCGCCCTCAACACCTGCTGCTGCGGCCTGAACAGGAGCGGTTGTTCAGCCGCCTGGGGAAAACACCGCCGCTGCCTGCACCCCCTCCGCGCGATTTGCTGTGGCCGGTCACGAAACTGGGCGGGGCGGTTTTTCTGTTGTGGGAACATTTGACCGGCATAGTCATACTGGCGGGCCAATTGCTGCTGGACATGAAGTATCTGGCGGGCCATCCTGCACGTATTCCCTGGCGTGAAATTTCCGCTAATCTGTTTCGTACCGGTGCGCAGGCGCTGGGCATTACTGCGCTGGTGGGGTTTCTCATTGGCGTCGTGCTGAGCTATCTCTCTTCCAAACAGTTGCAGATGTTTGGCGCGGATATTTTCATCATCAACATTCTGGGCATGAGCATCATCCGCGAACTTGGTCCGATGCTGGCGGCTATCCTGGTGGCGGGACGTTCCGGCTCTTCCATGACTGCGCAACTGGGCGTGATGCGGGTAACCGAAGAACTGGATGCGCTGACCGTGATGGGTATCCCTCACAGTCTGCGGCTGGTGCTGCCAAAAGTTATTGGGCTCGGTATCGCAATGCCGCTGGTAGTGCTGTGGACCAGCGCCATTGCGTTGCTGGGAGGCATGGTGGTTGCCGAACTGCAGTTAGGACTGAGTTACCACTTTTTTCTCAACAAGCTGCCGGATGCGGTGCCGCTCGCCAATTTATGGCTGGGGCTGGGCAAGGGCGTGGTGTGCGGCATGATAATCGCGCTCATTGCCTGCCATTTTGGTTTGCGGATCAAATCCGACACCGAAAGCCTGGGTGCAGGCACTACCAGTTCAGTGGTGACCGCGATCACTGTTGTCATTATCATCGATGCAATTTTTGCCGTTATTTTCTCTGATGTGGGAATCAAGTAGGGCGATAATGTGATGACGAACGAAGTGAACGCAAACTGCATTATCGAGGTTGAAGGGCTGCATAGCCGTTTTGGCAACCATGTGGTGCACGAGGACATCAATCTGTGTGTGCATCGCGGCGAGGTGCTGGCGCTGGTAGGCAGTTCCGGCAGCGGCAAGACCGTGCTGCTGCGACAGATGCTGGGTTTGGAAACACCGGCACAAGGGATAGTGCGGGTTTTTGGCCAGCCCGTACATGATGCCGACCGCAATGAGCTGCAAAGTATGCGCAACCGCTGTGGGGTTTTGTTTCAGAAGGGTGCCTTGTTCAGCGCACTATCGGTGTTTGACAATATCGCGCTGCCAATGCGCGAGCTGCGCACGCTGGACGAGCGCATGATACGCGATCTGGTCATGCTCAAGCTCAAAATGGTGGAGATCGACGCGGAGCATGCGAACAAGATGCCTGCCGAGCTTTCCGGCGGAATGATCAAACGGATTGCGCTGGCACGTGCCATGGCACTGGACCCGGAGCTGCTGTTTCTGGACGAGCCAACTTCCGGGCTAGATCCGGTACTGAGCGAAGGCTTCGTCAAGCTGATTCAGGCATTGCGCACCGAATTGACGCTGACCATCGTCATGGCGACACATGATCTGGACACATTAGCGGCACTGGCCGATCGCGTGGCAGTGTTGGCCGAGCAGCGCTTGTTGGCGCTAGGCAGTCTGGGGGAAGTAATTAGTATTAGCCACCCATTCATCACCAAATTTTTTCTCGGTGAGCGTGGTAAGAAGACGTTGGGAAATAATGGCTATATCTTATAAGGAGGTATCATGGAAAATCGTGCCCATGCCCTTGCAGCCGGTCTGTTCGTAATACTTCTGAGTATGGCAGTGGCTGCGGTCGCCGTTTGGTTCGGCGGTGAAACCGTGGTGCGTGACAGGTACTTGCTGGTGTCGGAAGTTCCGGTAACGGGACTGAATCCGCAGGCGGCAGTCCGTTACCGTGGCGTGAGCGTTGGCAAAGTGGAGGATATCCGTCTGGATCCGGAAAATGCGCACTTTATTTTTGTCCGCATTGCCGTTAATCGAGATGTGCCGCTGACCAAAAACACTTACGCACAGTTGGGTTATCAAGGTTTGACGGGCCTTGCATTCATACAATTGAATGATGATGGCAAACATGTTGAACGCATGCAGACTGATCCGGACAATCCCGCGCGGATTCCGCTGCGTCCTTCAGCATTGGATAACATAGCCGATGCCGGGCAACACCTGCTGAGCAATGCAAATGAACTGGCAGGACGTCTGAATACATTGCTGGGTGAGCAGAATCAGGTGCACATCTCGCACATTCTGAAGAACGTGGAGGGAGCAAGCGGCCGTTTCGATAGCATCGCCGATCAATTGCAGCCGGGACTCAAGGCTTTGCCGGAATTGACCGCTGAAGCCAGCGTCACCCTGAGACGCGCCAGCCAGTTGATGACAGATCTCAACCAGATTGTGGTAAAAATAAATCAGCAGGGAGGGGCTGTTGACAGCCTGTCGCAGACTGCCGAAGAGCTTGCAGACACCCTGCCTAAACTGCGTGATGCAAGCCATGGTATCGCGCGCAACACTCGCAGTGTGGATCGCGTTCTGCTTCAACTGGAAGAACGGCCCCGCAGTCTGTTGTTTGGCAGACCGCCGCCGCCGCCAGGACCGGGAGAAGATGGTTTTATACCGCCACAGGGCTTATCCAAATGAAAAAAATTATTTTATTTGCAATGATGCTGCTCACAGGATGCGCCATCACGCCCCATGCCCAGATTCCGGCGGCAGTGTATGACTTTGGCTTGCAGCCGCCGACAGATGCCGCCGCTGCTTCTGCCCTATCGGGACAGCCACAGCCATGGGCAAGCCTGCTGGTAGCAGAGGCGACAGCCCCTGCATGGCTGGATAGCCAGGCGATTCAGTATCGTCTGGCGTATCACGATCCCGCGCAGACGCATAGTTACGCCAACAGCCGCTGGGCCGCTGCACCTGCGGCACTGCTCACCCAGCGCATCAGGAGCCGTATCACCGCCGTCACCAACAGCGGGGTGGTGAGTGCCGGTGATGGGGTGCGGGCGGATTACGCGTTGCGCCTTGAACTGGAAGAATTTTCCCAGGTATTTGATACGGTCGAGCAAAGTCGTGTGGTGGTCAGATTGCGTGCCAGTCTGGTCGAGCGCGGGACTCGCCGGTTACTGATTCAGCGCAACTTCAGCGTGGAACAGGTGGCTCCTGCGGCCGACGCCACGGGCGCGGTGCATGCCTTGACCGAAGCGGGTGACAGACTGACCGGAGATCTGATCGACTGGCTTGCCGCAAAGCTGGAAGAAGAAGGGAAGAAAGCAGCAAAGTGAGATTGAGTCAGGGGTAATCCCTCCATTTTTAACAGGTGTCAAAAGTATGAAACGAGTAAAAATTGGGTTGTGCAGCCTTGTAATTACCCTCATTTTGAGTGGTTGTGCCACTACGGGTGGCGCAACCCCGGAAGGGAAACGTCAGGCTATTCTCTCTATGAAAAACGAGACACTGTCGGCGCTTTATAAAGTTCGCCCTGGGGCGAGAGCCCAGATTGCAGCGGCGCCCGGTTATGCAGTTTTCAGCAACGCCAATGTCAATGTAATTTTTGCCAGCTTCGGTGGCGGTTATGGGGTTGTCAGCGGCAACAAGACTAAGCCCGTTTTCATGAAAATGGGAGAGCTTGGTATCGGCTTAGGACTTGGTGTGAAGGATTTTCGCGCTATATTCATTTTTCATGATCAGGCAACCCTGACAAAGTTTGTCGACAGCGGCTGGGAATTCGGAGCACATGCCGATGCAGCGGCTAAGGCCAGCGACAAAGGCGCGGCTGTAGGCGGCGAGATCCTCCTCAGCGGCATAACAATTTATCAATTAACGGAAAGTGGGCTTGCGCTTCAGGCTACGGTTAAAGGGACTAAGTACTGGAAAGATGACGAGCTGAATTGAGCGGCGCGCGCGTACATTTAGTCTGACGAAATAGATCGGAGTGTTATCGCATTGCAGTCAGGTCATCTGCCGTTTCTGGACTTTACCCGCTTTGCTGGAAATTTCTCAGCTTCTGGTTTGGAGCTATTTTAATGCCATTTTTATGCGTAAGTAGGAAGAAGGGGATGCAGCCATTTACCATGCTAGACTTTCTGCATGCCTCGTCTCACCCGCACTGGCTTGATGTGTGAATAAGGGTTGCATCCCCTTTTTCCATTCTCGGCGGTGACCGGCGCTTGCGAAGCCGCCTGCGTGTCGAGCTGACAGAGTGCGCGTGTTGCGGCGAGCAGATCGAGTTTCATCGTGTGGGCTCCGTAGTGCAGAAAAAAGTGGCGGCATTGCCGTCGTGATATTGCACATGTAGAAAATAATTTGAACCTGGCCCCTTAATTTATGGTAGAGATGAACCAACAAGCATTCGTACTACGTATTGCACCGAGCGGTGACGACAGGGTTCCCGAAGCTCTGTCCGAAAATCAGATAATCATCGGCTGGGCAGGGGCAGATGGCCTACTGGAACCATCGCTTTCGTGGGAGCAGTTTCGCGAGATCATTCGTTCCGTCTACTACGCCAATGAGGAAACGTTGCGCAAACCTGGTGCCGCATCCGGGCACATGTGGCGTTTCGTCAGAGAAATGAACGTCGGTGATCTTGTCGTCGTTCCCTACGGATCAGAATTTTTCGTAGCTACGATCAAGGGTCCAGCCACTTACAATCCCGCCAAAGTCGCCGATGACACAGCCTACAGGCGAGATGTTCAATGGCTTAACGACAAGAAACCAATTCGACGCGACGTAGCAAAGTCAGCTCTTATCTCTCGCATGAAGACCCAGGGGACTTGTGCCTATGCAACTGATTTGCTCGATGAAATAAAGGAATGTTTGCTTATTGTCTCGAAGGGCCAAGCGCCAACATTTCAAACCGACTTGCAGTCGCGCTTAATTCGAGAAACGTTGGAGGAGCTACGCAAAGGACGCATGGATAGCTTTGGCTTTGAGCGGCTGATCCAAACAGTTCTGACTGGCCTAGGTGCAGAAGATGCTCGCATTGTTCCGAGGTTACAAGACAAGGGTGCAGATGTTCTGGCCACATTCCGCGTAGCTGGCGCATTCCGTCAGGTCGTTGCTGTCCAGGCAAAACACTGGCAACCAAACCCGCCGGTCGGCAAAGAAGTGGTGGAACAACTCATCAAAGGCATTGAGGCAGAGTCGGCCAATTTGGGTATGGTAATCACATCGGGCTCCATCTCTGATGAAGCAGTCCAGGCCGCCGAAAACTACTTCGAAGAAAAGGGAATCAAGATTGAGCTTGTTGATGGCGAGCAATTCGCCAAATTGATTGTCGAACATGGCATCAGCGCGAGCTAACCAGGTATTCCAGCGGACTGTCCTGCGCTTTTTTCATCCGCTGCACTCAAGCGTTGACGCTGTAGAAAAACCCTTTTTCCGCCATTTTCCGAACGAATTTCCTTCATCTGAAGCGCTGAATTTTTGCTTCAGTGAATCAGTTAGAATTTTTTACCGGTTGGGATTGTGCGAGGAGTGTCTGGCAGCTTAATGCGCTATTCCAACCACATGATTTAAGTTTCTACTTGAGTGCGCCGAATACTTCCTGCAGCAGCTTGTTGCCCTGACCGATCGGGTCTTTGCGGATGGCGCGTTCTTCTTCCGCCATCATCAGAAAGTAACCATCCAGGATTTTTTGTGTCAGGTAGTTTTCGACGTCCACCTCTTTTTCCGTCACCAGGCCTAACTTCACGCCTCTGCGGATAAACTCGTTGAGTTGGTTGAGCAGTCCCGTCTGGGCAATTTCTTTTCGCACGATGGGCAGGAGTTTTTCGGCGAGAGGACCCGAGGTGGCATCGCGGAAGTATTCAGTAGCCGCATCATCATCGCCGGCAAGGATTCCTTTGGCATCTGCCACCGTCATTTTTCTCACGGCATCTACCAGCAATATCATCGCTTCAGGCGCCGCCGCTTCCGCCGTACGATTCATGGCGATGACCAATGCATCAGCATGCTTTTTCATGCCGAAACTGCGCATCACCCCTTCCGCTTTTTGCAGCGACCTGGGCAGCGGGATCCTGACTCCGGCATTGCCGAGAAATCCGTTGCTCACTGTCAGCTTGCTGGTCGCCACAGTGACGCTCTGAGCAAGCGCTTGCTTCAGGCCATCGACGGCTTCTTCGTTGGAAAGAGTGTCGATGCCGGCAGCGAAGACGGGCGAGGAAAGGAAGAATAAAATAAGCAAAGCGCTAGTGGCACGCAGCGACCGGCAGCTTCTGCCGTTCCAATTTGGAATGGAAACGATGGCCACGCTGCCTCCCGTTCCGGTTTCCGGAGGCATTGTTTTCCGGTAAGCAGGATCGAGGTATATAGTCTGCGGCATCTTGTCTCCCCGGGTATTCGTTATATCACGCCGGCTTCATGCGCCTGCTGGTCGGCGTGATAGCTGGAACGCACCATCGGTCCGCAGGCAGCATGGCTGAAACCCATCGCCACCGCGGCGCGCTCAAATTCCTTGAAGCCTTCCGGCGGTACATAGCGCAGCACCGGCAAATGTCCGGTACTGGGTTGCAGATACTGGCCGATGGTGAGCATCTCGACAGCATGTTTACGCAAGTCACGCAACACCTCCAGAATTTCCGCGTCGGTTTCGCCCAAGCCCAGCATTAGCCCGGACTTGGTCGGAATTGCGGGAAACCGTGCCTTGAAATCCTGCAGCAGTTTCAGCGAATGGACATAATCTGCGCCGGGGCGGCACTGCTTGTAGAGGCGCGGCACGGTTTCGAGATTATGGTTCAGCACGTCAGGCGGGCAGGCAGATAATTTTTCCAGCGCGGCTTCCAGTCTGCCACGGAAATCAGGTACCAGGATTTCGATTTTTGTCTGCGGCGAATGCGTGCGCACCTGGCGGATGCAGTCGGCAAAATGCTGGGCGCCGCCGTCGCGCAGGTCATCGCGGTCAACGCTGGTGATGACCACGTATTTCAGTTTCATGGCGGCGATCGACTGTGCCAGATGCAGCGGTTCTTCGGCGTCCGGCGGCAGCGGTTTGCCGTGCGCCACATCGCAGAACGGGCAGCGGCGGGTGCAGAGGTCGCCCAGGATCATGAAGGTGGCGGTACCCTTGCCGAAGCACTCGCCGATGTTGGGGCAGGAGGCTTCCTCGCACACCGTGTGCAGCTTCTGTTCGCGCAGGATGCGCTTGACTTCGTAGAACTCCTGGCTGCTGGAGGAACGCACCCGTATCCATGACGGTTTGCGCAGAAATTCGGTCTGCAGAACAATTTTGATCGGGTTGCGCGCGGTTTTATCCGCGCCTTTCTGGCGGGTTTCAGTGGTCATGATGGTGGGAGCTTTTTCCTTCGATAATTCGTGTCTGTAATTTCTCTGCGAGCCTGCTGCTCAGCATCTCAAGTCCGTCGGCTATTCCAAGGTCATGCGTTTGCGTTACCTGCAATCCCGCATAGCCGCAGGGATTAATCGCGCTAAACGGAGTCAGATCCATGTGCACATTGAGTGCCAGGCCGTGGTAGCAGCAGCCGTTCTTTATTTTCAGACCCAGTGCCGCGATTTTGGCACCGTTCACATATACGCCGGGCGCATGCGTGCGGCCTTCGGCACTGATGTGATAGTCCTGCAGCAAGTCTATCACGGCGCTTTCCATTCTTCTGACCAGTTCACGTACCCCGAGTTTATGCCGGCGCATGTCCAGCAGCAGATAAGCGATGATCTGGCCGGGGCCATGGTAAGTGATTTGCCCGCCGCGATCGATCCGGATCACCTCAATGCCGTTGCTATGCAGCAGATGTTCCGGCTTGCCCGCCACCCCCTGGGTATAGACCGGCGGATGCTGTAACAGCCAGATTTCATCAGGTGTGTTCTGTGTGCGGGACGCGGTGAAATCCTTCATTGCCTGCCACGTGGGCAGATAGTCCACCACGCCACGGTATCTGATTCTGAGCTTTGAATTTTCAGTTCCTGGTTCGAGATAAAAGGTATCCATGTCAAACTTCAAAGCTCTTCAAAGCGTCATTACCACCGTTGGATGGTCGCACAATTCCTGATAGAGCGCATCCAGTTGAGTGCGGGAAACGGCACGGACAGTGCAGGTGAGACTCAGATAGGTGCCTTTCTTGCTTATTTTTATTGCCATGCTGGTATCGTCAAAATCAGGAGCATGCCGTTTCACGATCATCAACACCGCCTGGGGGAAACTTTGCTGAACAAGGGTGTGTTCCGCGCCAACGGCTGCTTGCCCCGCTAGTGTATCCGCGTGCCCCATGATCTTGATGGGGAAGTCGCAGGGATAGTCGATCAGCGAGGGTGGCTCAGTCATATGTTTTCAGCGCAGATGGATTGGCAGCCCCACTTTAAGAGTTGGGGGTGTTGCCGCGCATGACCGTGACCTTGTAATTCTGGTAGAGCTGGTACAGTTGTGCAAACATTCTTCCGGGGCTGCCATCACCCACCGGCTTGCCATCGAGACGGGTGATGGGCATGATTTCCTTGGTGGAGGAGGTCAACAGCAATTCCTGGGCGGTGCGCACTTCATATTCAGAGATTTCTCTCACCTCGTACGGAATGTCATGGGCAGCCGCCAGTTCCAGTACGACATCGTAGGTAATGCCGGGCAGCATCAGATGGTTCTTCGGCGGAGCCAGCAGAACTCCATCTTTCGCCACGAAAATATTGCTGGCCGCACCCTCGGTCATGAAGCCTTCCCGCAGCAGCACGGTTTCCACCGCACCCACGTCCACCGCCATCTGGCGCAGCAACACGTTAGGCAGCAGCGAAATTGCCTTGATGTCGCAACGCAGCCAGCGGTTGTCGCTGGCGGTGATGGCAGCAACACCGGTGGCAAGCAGCTCCTTTGGCGGGGTCAGCAGTGGGTTGCTCATGATGAATACCGTGGGCGCGACACCTTTGGGGAAAGCGTGATCGCGCTTGGCCACACCGCGCGTGATATGTAAGTAGAGATATTGGTCGTCACCCTCGTTAGCGGCGATGAGCCGTTCCAGCAGATCGCCCCACTCGGCATCGGTATGTGGATTTGTTATACGAATGCTGTCGAGGCTGTGCTGCAAGCGGCGCAGATGCTCGGTCAATCGGAAAGGCCTGCGCGAATACACGGGGATCACTTCGTACACGCCGTCACCGAAAATAAAGCCCCGATCCAGCACCGGAATGCGTGCTTCTTCGATGGACATGAAGTCGCCATTGAGATAAATCATACTGATCCTTGAAGGTTTCTGCGGTGGGAAATTAATTGAGCAGCAATCGTATGCTATCCCAAGTGCGACCAAAAATGTTGGCGATACCCACGGTCTCCAGGGCCACCAGCGGGTACTCGGCCATTGGCTTGCCATCGAGTGAGAGCTTTACCATGCCCACTTTTTGCCCCGCACTGATGGGCGCAACCAGAGGCCGCTGGTATTCCATGGTGGCTTTCAGTTTATCGCTCTGCCCTTTCGGTAGCGAGAAGTAAAGATCCTGGCTGAATCCTGTCCGGAGCGTGTTCTGCGCGCCTTTCCATAGTTGCATGGTGGTCACCTCCTGTTCCTTCCGGTATAGGCGCACGGTATC
Organism: Nitrosomonadaceae bacterium; assembly: GCA_919902515.1. Taxonomy (GTDB): domain Bacteria; phylum Pseudomonadota; class Gammaproteobacteria; order Burkholderiales; family Nitrosomonadaceae; genus VFJL01. The sequence goes on from CAKKRD010000014.1 coordinate 70,635, forward strand.
GTAGAACTGAAAACCGTGATTCAACAGGCGCTGGCTTTCCATGGTGCGCATATTGTCGGAGGCAGTACCCATCACTACAGAGATCAGCCGCCGCTCGTTGCGTTTGGCGGAAGTGATCAGGCAGTAGCCAGCAGTCTGAGTATGCCCGGTCTTGAGGCCATCTACGTTGGGGTCGAGCCACAGCAGCCGGTTGCGGTTGGGCTGGGTAATCTTGTTGTAGGTGTATTCCCGCAGCGAATAGAGCGGATAGTATTCCGGGAAATCCCGAATCATGGCTGCCGCCAGCAAGGCGAGATCGTGGACGGTAGTAAAGTGCTCTGGATGCGGCAGGCCGGTGGAATTGGCGAAGTGGGTATTTCCCATGCCCATGCGCTTGGCTTCCTTGTTCATCATTTGTGCGAAGGCGTCTTCCGAGCCGGCGATGGCTTCCGCCAGCGCGATGCAGGCGTCATTACCGGATTGGACGATCATGCCGCGTATCAGTTCGTCTACTGTTACCGGTCTGTTGGGCTCGATGAACATGCGCGAGCCTGGCGTGCGCCAGGCGCGTTCCGACACGGGCACGGTTTGAGTCAGGGTGATGCGCTTCTGTTTGATGGCAGAGAAAACGACATGCGCTGTCATCAGTTTGGTCAGCGATGCCGGTTCGATGCGTTCATGGATATTCTGGCCGACCAACGTCTGGCCACTCTGGAAATCGATAAGAATGTAAGCCTTGGCGGCTACGGATAAAGCGGGTGACGGTGGTGGGTAATGCTTGGGTTGCTGGGCGAACATGGGGAACGCGTAACAGCACAGCACCAACGGGAGTAAAAGTTTCATGAGAGACCGTAAAAGGAAATCATTTGTGAGTTTGTCTGCGGTTGCTAGCGTTTGCCACGACACAGGCTGAAGCCATCGTTCCAGCCCGCGCGATATTGATTGTCGGCAGAAAAGCGGCGTTCATCCTTGTATCCGTAGGAAGTCTTCTTGGCGGTTTCGCAGCCATCGATATAACCATCCTTGAAAGCCGGTGGGTAGCCGGAAAGATTATAGGTGGGGCGCGTACTCGGCGGCAGCGGTCCGGCAGGGCGCTGATCCCGCCCCATTGTTGCACAACCCGCAAGCATTGAAACCATAAAAATTGCTGTGATTAAACGCATTGCGGTCCCGTTGACTGGATCCTGCCTTTTATCCCGCCCAACTCGCGATTCCCAGCAGTAGCAGCAGCATCAGCCACAACACCAGGGTGCGCCAGATCAGACCGGTGGCGCTTTGCAGAAAGTCCATATCAGCTGCTTCGCCTATGCCCAATTCTGGGCGGTAGTGAACGCTGCTGGCTTCTTGCAGCGAGTCTCCCAGGCGTACGCCCAGCGCACCTGCACCACTGGCAAGAATGATGCCTTGGGTATGATTCGTCCATGATGCGGCCTGCGCCCGCCAGCAATAAATCGCATCCTCAAAATTACCGGCGATGGCGAAACTCACCGCAGTCAATCTTGCCGGTAGCCAATCTATGGCTTTGAACGCCTTTGCGGCGAATTGGCCGAATGCGCCGAATTCTTCTTCCGGGCGACTGCCCCAACGCTCGCCCAGCAACTCCGCGAGACGATACAGCACCGCACCCAGCGGTCCCGGCAGCAAAGCAAAACAGACGATTACCCCGAACACGTAGCGGTGCGAATGCACCAGTCCCAATTCAATGGCAACCCGTGCAATCATCTCACTGCTGAGCTCATCGGCAGGTGTTCCGCGCCATTGCCGCAGCAGTTCTCGAGCCTGCGGCAGATCCCCATTCTTGAGGGCCCGGTTGATTTCGGCGAACAAGTGATTGAACTGGTGAAAGCTAATGGTGAAATAAAGCACCACCACATTCCAGGCCCATGCCAGCAGTGGGCTCAAGCCAAGCAGAAAATAATAGATCACGCCGGTGAGCAGCAATAGCGGAAACACCGCAGCAATCCATGCTGCGATGCCATGACGGCTTACGCCGGTGTTGAAATAACGCTCCAGCGCATCGGCATAGGAGGAAAACAACAGTATGGCTTGATTGTGACGGTCAGTGGGACGCCATTGCTCCAGCAGGAGAGCAAAGATTATCGAGAACAAAGTCATTGCAAGGCGGCCATAGCTATGAGTCTGATTATCGCAACACCGATTTGAGCAGCTTGCCCATCTCTGCGGGATTACGTGTCACTTTAATCCCGCATTCTTCCATCACCGCAAGTTTCTCCTGTGCCGTGCCCTTGCCGCCGGAGATGATCGCACCGGCGTGTCCCATGCGCTTGCCCGCTGGTGCGGTTACCCCGGCGATGAAACCCACCACCGGTTTCTGCATATTGTCCCTGACCCAGCGGGCGCAGTCTTCCTCGTCGGAGCCGCCAATTTCTCCCACCATCACAACCGCGTCGGTTGCGTCATCGTTGTTGAACAATTGCATCACATCAAGGTGCTTCAAGCCGTTAACCGGGTCGCCGCCGATGCCGATACAGGTGGATTGCCCCAACCCCTGCTCCATCAATTGCGCCACTGCTTCGTAGGTCAAGGTGCCAGAGCGCGACACCACGCCGATGCGTCCCTTCTTGTGAATGTGGCCGGGCATGATGCCGATCTTGATTTCATCGGGGGTGATGATGCCGGGGCAGTTGGGGCCGATCAGCCGGGTTTTCCGGCCCTGCATTTTGTAGCGGGTGCGCAGCATGTCGCGTACCGGAATGCCTTCAGTAATGCAGATCACCAGGTCCAGTTCCGCTTCCACTGCTTCATCAATCGCGGCGGCGGCGAACGGCGGCGGTACGTAAATCACCGAAACGGTGGCGCCGCTGGCCTGCTTCGCCTCCTTGACGGTGGCATAGATCGGGATGCCCTCGAAATCCTCGCCCGGTTTCTTCGGATTCACTCCGGCAACAAAACAATTCTTCCCATTGGCATAGTCACGGCACATGCGAGTATGAAATTGCCCGGTCTTGCCGGTAATGCCCTGGGTCATGACGCGGGTGTTCTTGTCTATCAGGATGGCCATGACTACACTCCCCTCGCTGCTGTGACAGCCTTTTCTGCAGCATCCGCCATATTGCTCGCCGAAATGATCGGCAATCCGGATTCGGCCAGGATTTTCTTGCCCAGATCCACATTGGTACCTTCGAGACGCACCACCAGCGGCACGCTGAGTTGCACTTCCCGTGCTGCCGCCACCACGCCTTCGGCAATCACATCGCATTTCATGATGCCGCCGAATATGTTTACCAGGATGGCTTGCAGCTTCGGGTTGCGCAGCATCAGCTTGAACGCCTCAGCTACCTTCTCGGCGGTGGCGCCACCGCCGACATCGAGAAAATTAGCGGGACTGCCGCCATAGAGCTTGATGATATCCATGGTTGCCATCGCCAGTCCTGCACCGTTGACCAGACAGCCGATATTGCCATCCAGCGAAATGTAGGAAAGATCATATTTGGATGCTTCGATCTCCGCCGGATCTTCTTCGTCCAAATCACGCAAGGCGGCGATTTCGGGGTGACGGAACAGCGCGTTGTCGTCAAAATTCATTTTCGCGTCGAGCGCGAGAACGTGATCGTCAGCGGTAAGTATCAATGGATTGATTTCGACCAGCGATGCATCGGTGTTGTCAAAAGCCCGGTACAAGTTTTGCAGCAAGGCCCGCGTTTCGGTCACGGCGGATTCGGCAACACCAATCTTGCGAGCGATGTCATCGGCATCCTGATCGGCCAATCCTGCCAGCGGGTCGATCAATACTTTGTGAATTTTTTCCGGTGTGCTGGCGGCGACCTGTTCGATATCCATGCCGCCCTCGGAACTTGCCATCAGGCACACGCGCTGGCTGCTGCGATCCACTACCATGCCGATGTACAGCTCCTTCTTGATGTCAGCGCCCTGCTCGAGCAGAAGCCGCCGCACAACTTGTCCTTGCGCACCAGTCTGGTGGGTGACGAGTGTCATGCCCAGTATTTTCGCGGCAAGCTGCCTGACTTCGTCGAGCGATCTCGCCACTTTTACCCCGCCGCCCTTACCGCGTCCGCCAGCGTGAATCTGTGCTTTCACTGCCCACACGCTACCACCCAGCTTGCTGGCAGCCGCGACTGCCTGATCAACGCTGAAGCAGACGATTCCGCGCGGTGTGGCAACGCCAAATTCGCGCAGAATTTCCTTGGCCTGGTACTCGTGTATTTTCATGTTGTTCCCGTTACTGCGCCTTACCCGCTGTCATGTGTTGCTTTGTTCTTGATGCTCAGTGCGTGGCTCCTTGACGCAGGCTGAGCAGCTCAACGTCGAAAATCAAGGTTGCATTTGGTGGAATCACGCCGTCGGCACCAGTGGCACCATAAGCCATGGACGGGGGGACAATCAGCATCCGCCGCCCACCAATCTTCATGCCAACAACGCCCTTGTCCCAGCCCTTGATCACCCGCCCTGCTCCCAGCAGAAATGAGAATGGGCTGCCACGATCGCGTGAGCTGTCAAATTTCTTACCTTTATTCAGCGGCCCAGCCGGGTCGAAAAACCAGCCTGTATAATGAACCTCAGCCATTTTACCGACGGTTGCTTCTTCACCAGTTCCTTTTATGATCTCGGACGTTATGAGCTCGGTCACGCCAGTTGCTCCCTGCTTGGTTTGGGAAAATGCGGCCTGGGGCAGCAAAGTCATGCCCAAAATGAAGACACTCAAATTAAGCAGGGTGTTTACTTTAGACATGGTCACCTCAAAAAATAAATTGAAATAATTAAATTATGATCGCGGACGAGCCACGATTTCACTACCAATCAGTTCCTTGCTGCTGGAAACGAGTTGATCCATACCGGATCAGGTTTGGCAAGAATCAGTATTTCCAGAGCCCCAAACTCTCAAGTATTATACTCGCTATGTTTAGTCCGTCATCACAGCCCGATCAAGTCCAACTCGCTGTAACCAATTAGATTGAGGACACGAACATGCAGGAACACTTGAACGAGGAAACGCAACCGGGTGAGCCGGGGATGAGTTCAATACGTCTGCATGATTCACGTCTGGTGCGCGGTCTGTACCTGGCGCTGGGCATCGTCGCCCTGGTGCTGGCTGTATTGGGTGCGGTGCTACCGGTATTGCCCACCACCCCCTTCGTGCTGCTGGCTGCTGCCTGCTTTGCCCGCGGCTCGGAACGCTTTCATGACCGGTTGCTGGCCAACCGGTTTGCCGGCCCGCTCATCCGCGAATGGCGCGAGCATCACAGTATCCCGCGCCGGGTCAAGCGCTGGGTGTATCTACTGATGGCGTTGTCATTCGGTAGCTCGATCCTGCTGATGCCGGCTGTCTGGCAGCAGGTGGTGCTGGCCGTGCTGGGAATCGTCCTGGCAGTGTTTATCTGGCGCATACCGGTGAGAGATACGGATACCAGTTATAAGCAGAATTAACCTCACATCATTGTTCCTGTATGCTGAGTCAGGTTTGATAGTGGCTGATGTTTCCAGAACCCTGGACTTTCAAGTATCATGCCCGGTATGTTTAGTCCATCAACGCGGCCTGCTCAGCAACCTCCTGTTGAACGGCAGACTTCTGGCCGAGCCTGAATTGCAAAATACTTGCAATCCACTTACTCACAGGTAACAGTTGCTGCGCGCACCAACAGAAAACCAGAGCATTAACTTGTAAATGAATCCCATCCCAATAGAAATAATCGGTGCGGTGCTGTTCGGCGTTGCAGTCATCCATACTTTCTCGACCAAATTCTTCGAGCATCTGGCACACACACGTCCGGCCCACGCCGGCGTCTGGCACTTGCTGGGCGAAGTCGAAGTGGTTTTTGGATTCTGGGCGATGGTGCTGATCGTGGCAATGATGCTCATAGATGGCAAGCTGGCTGCCATTGCTTACCTTGACCGGCAGAGTTTTATCGAGCCGATGTTCGTATTCGCCATCATGGTGATTGCGGGCAGCCGTCCGATCCTGCAATTCGCGAAGCTCAGCGTCGAGGCGATCGCGCGGCTCATCCCCTGGTCGCGCGAGAAGGCGTTCTACTTCATTACCTTATCATTTGTGCCGCTGCTGGGTTCCTTCATCACCGAGCCGGCAGCCATGACACTGGCCGCGCTGATTTTGTTTGAACGCTACTACTCCAAGGGAATCTCGACCCGCCTCAAATATGTCACTCTCGGCGTGCTGTTCGTCAACATCTCGATCGGCGGGACGCTGACACCCTACGCTGCGCCACCGGTACTGATGGTGGCTGGCAAGTGGGGCTGGGATATCACTTTTATGTTCACCACCTTTGGCTGGAAAGCTGCGCTGGCGGTGCTGGTAAATGCCTTGGCGGCCACCTTACTGTTCCAGCGCGAATTGTCAAAAATGCAGAGTGAAGAGCAATCTGGGCAAACCGGCGTCCCCCTGCCGGTGATACTGGTACATCTTTTTTTCCTGGCCGGTGTAGTGGTGTTCGCCCATCACCCGGTGGTCTTCATGGGTTTGCTGCTGTTCTTTCTCGGCTTTGCTCACGCCTATGAGCGCTTCCAGGACCGGTTGATCCTGCGCGAAGGATTGCTGGTCGCTTTCTTCCTTGCCGGTCTGGTCGTCCTGGGAGGGCAGCAGAAGTGGTGGCTGCAACCCATGCTGGCCGGAATGAACAGCACCACGCTCTTTTTCGGCGCCACCATGCTCACTGCGATCACTGACAATGCGGCGCTTACGTATCTTGGTTCTCTGATGGACGCGCCCAGCGCCGAGTTCAAGTATGCACTCGTTGCCGGGGCGGTCACCGGTGGCGGCCTGACAGTCATCGCCAATGCCCCCAACCCGGCAGGTTTTTCTATCCTCAAAGGCTCGTTCGAGGACGAAGCGATCCATCCGCTGGGGCTGCTGGCTGCCGCGCTGCCGCCCACATTGGTTGCCGTCCTTGCGTTTCAGTTGCTTTGATCTGTCCCGGTTGGATGCGGACGATATCAATGGGAATGTGACAAACTCAACTACCACCTACTAAAGTAGGTGGGTTGAGGCTCCGTCCGCCGCCCACTAAAAGTGGGCGAACCGTGGCGGACTACACTAAAACCATATTCACAGCGTGTGATGAAGCTCATAGCGTTTAAAAAAAACCTTAAATGCACCAGCTAAAGCTGGTGGTTTTAACCAATCGATGGAAAATAAAAAAGTGGGTGCTTCCGACAGGATGCAGAGTTTGCTGCTAATGGCGGGGGAGATTAGACAAGCTGATTCGTGTGAAGCGCAGGTCGAAGAGCGATCTTATACACTGCTGCCGGAGAAGATCCGTTTAGCTGCTACGTTTGCGAGCGAGACTGGTCTCCATCCATTTCTTGATACGGTTGGCGTCACCGCTGCGGGTATCCTTTCCGTTTGAATCAAGCAGTACGATGATAACCGGCTTGCCGGTTATGTTCGCCTGCATCACCAGGCAGCGCCCGGCCTCGCTGAGAAAGCCTGTCTTTGATACGTTAATCTGCCAGTTCCCACTACGCACCAGATTATTGGAGTTGATGAACTGCATACTGCGCCCGTCATCCGCGAGTTCTACCGCATGCGCGCTGGTGGTGGAAAACTTACGGATGAGGTCGTAGCCATACGCGGCCTCAACCATTTTCACCAGATCACGTGCGGTGGAAACGTTGGTGCTGCTCAATCCGGTGGAGTCAACAAAGTAACTGTTGCCCATGCCAAGTTCAAATGCCTTGTCATTCATCGCTGCAACGAATGCTCCAATGCCGCCTGGATAGGCACGCCCCAGCGCTGCCGCCGCGCGATTCTCGGAAGACATCAGTGCCAGTCGCAGCAGTTGCTGGCGGGTAAGACTGGCTCCCACCCGCAAACGCGAGCGGGTGTTCTTGAGGACATCAATGTCAGCAGAATCAATGGTGATTTCCTCAGTCAGCGGCAGTTGCGCATCCAGCACTACCATTGCCGTCATCAGCTTGGTAATGGAAGCAATCGGCATGATGGTGTCTGTATTCTTGCTATAGATAGCGCGCCCCTGCTGTGCGTCGAAAATCAGTGCGGCGCGGGATTTGAGATTCAGCCCCCCCTGCTGCGCAAAGGCACTACTGGTAAACACAAACATGATGCTCAGCGCGAGGATTACTTTGTTCATTTTTCTTGCTCCGCTTGAGAAAACTCATCCGCCGTTCGCGGATTGTGGAACCTATTCCAGATAAGTTAACAAAAATCGGGAGATAGGGAAAGAACTTTATATCAATTCTAGGAGAAATTTGTGGGATATCGTTCTGGAACAACGGTACCTTTGTACCCCATTTTTACTCTGATATCCGGTTTCTACCCTGGGTCATGCGCCAATTGCAGCCGTGTCTGTTCTTCCTGCTGTTGCAATTCCCACATATGGGCATAGGTGCCATTCGCCGCCAGCAGCTCCCGATGACTGCCGCGTTCGATGATGCTGCCCTTGTCCATTACCAGTATTTGATCGGCATCGGCGATGGTGGAGAGACGGTGAGCAATGGTGAGTGTGGTGCGATTTGCAGCGATGCGCTTCAGTTCTGCCTGTATGGCTTTTTCCGATTTTGAATCCAGCGCCGAGGTGGCCTCGTCAAAAATGAGTATCTTTGGTTTTTTCAGGATCGCTCGGGCGATGGCAACGCGCTGCTTTTCCCCGCCGGAAAGTTTCAGTCCGCGTTCGCCCACAGTGGTTTCATATTTGTCCGGCAGACTCTCGATAAAATCGTGGATGTGTGCCGATCTGGCGGCTTCAAATATTTCCTCGCAGCTTGCATCGGGGCGCCCGTAAGCGATGTTGTAATAAATGCTGTCGTTGAACAGCACCGTGTCCTGCGGAACGATGCCAATGGCTGCCCGTAGGCTTTTCTGGGTGACATCGCGGATATCTTGATCGTTTATCAGAATACGGCCAGCGGACACATCATAAAAGCGGAACAGCAAGCGCGCCAGCGTGGATTTTCCCGACCCGCTATGCCCAACCACCGCCACATTGCAACCAGCGGGAATATCAAAGCTCACATCAAACAGAATCTGGCGATTTGGGTCGTAGCTGAAATTCACTTTTTCGAAGCGAATGGCTGCCTCTCCCGCAACGAGATCAGTGGTGCCCGGTTTATCCTTGATCTCCTCGTTTTCCGCCAGCAGGCTGAACATTTTTTCCATGTCCGCCAGTGAATGCTTGATTTCACGATAAACGAAGCCGAGGAAATGCAGCGGCATATACAGTTGCAGCATGAAGGCATTGACCAGCACCAGATCGCCCAGTGACATGGTGCCTTTGACCACGCCGTCAGCCGCCAGCAGCATCAGCAGAGTCACACCGATTGCAATGATGGCGCTCTGGCCGGCGTTGAGTGCGGCGAGTGAGGTCTGGTTGCGCACTGCCGCAATCTCCCATTTCTGCATGTGCTCATCGTAGCGCCGCGCCTCCCATGCTTCATTGCCGAAATATTTTACCGTCTCATAGTTCAGCAGGCTGTCGATGGCGCGAGTATTGGCTTTCGAGTCCATATCGTTCATCGTGCGACGGAAGATCATGCGCCATTCGGTAATGAACAGGGTGAACACGATGTAGGCTACCAGTGTTACAAAAATGATCACCGAGAACCAGATGTCATATTTGGAAAGAAGAATGGCCGCCACCAGTCCGATTTCCAACAGTGTCGGCAGGATGTTGAACAGCATGAAGTTGAGCAGGAAAGAAATGCCGCGCGTGCCTCGTTCGATGTCGCGCGACACGCCACCGGTCTGACGTTCCAGGTGGAAGCGCAGCGACAGCGCATGCAGATGACCGAATACCCTGATGGCCACCCGCCGGATCGCCCGCTGCGTAACCTTGGCAAATACTGCATCGCGCAATTCGCCGAACAGCGTGCTGCACAGACGCAATGCCCCGTACCCCACCAGCAGTACTACCGGCAGCACCAGCATGGCCCGCGGCTGGTCGAGCGCATCGACGATTTCCTTCAGCACCAGCGGCACCGCGACGCTGGCAAGCTTGGCTATCACCAGCAGTATCAATGCCAATGCCACCCTGCCCTTGAACTCCCACAGGTAAGGCAGCAGGGTGCGGATGGTTTGCCAGTCATTGCGACTGGCTGTAGGTTTGTCCAAACGGGTGGGACGCATCAGTTTATTTTCGCGAAAACGTTGGGTATGCCGGTTTCTTGCCTATCGCTATACAATTTGCACAGCCAGCTTTCTGAAGGACCGGCAGGAAAGGAAATCACCCGCAACCTGACACGCTGCTCACCCGGGGTGCGATGCGCGATCTGTTTATTCCCATTCGTACGATGCGATACGGGCCATTCTGAATGCAGAAGGGTTTGTGTTTCTGGATGGAGCGCGCAAGTGCTGGATTGACATTGCCTGGCGCAACTTTCGCTCCCAAGCGCGCACTTCCCTGGATCAGCCGCTAGAGCGCGGCACACTATGCTAGCGACAGTTTGATTTCCAGCGCCAGCCGCAACGCAGCTTCAGTGGTTCCGGCGAGCACGGTATAGTGACCCATTTTTCGTCCGGGCCGGGCATCGAGCTTGCCGTATAAGTGCAGTTTGACATGCGGATGCCGCAACACCTCTTCCCACTTCGGTTCTCCCCGCCGCCACAAATCGCCCAGCAAATTTACCATCACCGCCGCTCCCTGCATCGCGGTGGCACCCAGCGGCAGGCCACAGAGTACTCGCACTTGTTGTTCGAACTGGGAAGTGACGCACGCATCCAGCGTGTAATGACCACTGTTATGCGGGCGCGGTGCAATCTCGTTTACCAGCAGGCGGCCATCGGCCAGTACAAAAAATTCCACGCATAACACGCCGTGGTAGTCGAGCTTCTCGGCAACCCGGATCGCGGTGTCGCATGCATCCCGGACAATCGCCCGGGATATTCTGGCGGGAACGATGCTGACATCAAGAATGCCGTGGCGATGACGGTTTTCCGCTGCTGGGAATGCAGCCACCTCACCATCAAATCCGCGCGCCACCACGACCGAAACTTCGTTATCCAGCGGCAGCAACTGTTCCAGTACGCACGGCTCCCGCTTCATGTCGGCGAATGCCGCATCAAGCTCCGCCGCGTTGCTGATCCGCGCCTGACCCTTGCCGTCGTAACCGAGGCGACTTACTTTGAGAATGCCGGGAAACAGCTCCGGATGCGTTTGCGGCAGTACTTCACTGGAGTCCTGGACCACTGCAAACGGTGTAACCGCAAAACCGTTGGCCACTAGAAACTGTTTCTCCAGAATGCGATCCTGGGTAATGGCCACGCTGCCCGCAGGGGGGCTGACGACACAATGTTCAGCCAGAATTCTAAGCGACTCTGCCGGCACGTTTTCGAATTCGGTGGTAACACCAGCGCAGGTGGAGGCTAGCTCACGCAAAGCATCGCTATCAAGGTAATCGGCTCGCAAATGCCGGTCGGCCACGTTGCCTGCGGGGCTGTCGTTAGCCGGATCCAGCACAGTGACGCGGTAGCCCATGCTTTGCGCCGCCATGGCGAACATGCGCCCGAGCTGGCCGCCGCCCAGGAGGCCCAGCATCGCTCCTGGCATGATGCTCATAACTTTGGCAGTGTCATCGCCTTGACCTTTTCTGCCTGCATTTTGCGGAAGGCCTCAAGCTGCTCGGCCATCGTCGGATCGGAGAGCGCCAGCAGGGCAATAGCAAACAAACCGGCGTTTGCCGCCCCCGCCTCGCCGATGGCGAAAGTGGCGACGGGAATACCTTTGGGCATCTGCACGATGGAAAGAAGAGAATCGAGGCCTTGCAGCTGCTTGGAAGTAACCGGTACACCCAGCACCGGCAGGGTGGTTTTGGCGGCGATCATCCCGGGGAGGTGTGCCGCGCCACCGGCGCCAGCGATAATGCATTTGAGTCCGCGCTCGATTGCGGTATCCGCATACTCGAACATACGGTCCGGGGTGCGATGGGCGGAAACCACCTGAGCTTCATAAGGTACGCCAAAATCCTTCAATATACTCGCCGCATGCTGCATTACCTCCCAGTCGCTGTTGCTGCCCATGATGATGCCGACTAACGGTGTTTTCATTTAACGCCTCGCTGGTTTAGTTGCGGAGACTGGTATCCTTGGAGGCTGATTTCTCCATATCCTCCAGGTAGGGATAGCGTACATGCCCATAACGTATGACTAGTACCGCCAGCGCAACAAGTACTATCGAAGCGGATACGCCCAGTAGCCGGATATTGTCCATTTCCTTGATATCCACAATCACATAGCGCGCCATCGCCACCATTGCGATATAAAGGGGGAACCGTACAGGCAGCTTGCCGGACTCGAAATACAACCCCACCATGGTCAGGATTTCCAGGTAGAGAAACATCAGCAGCAAATCCGCCAGAGTAACTCTGGCGTTGTCGATCATCAGCATAGTTTCCTGGTAACCGGCGAATATCGTGGCGAGAGCGATAACGACTAACCCCACGTCTTCAAAGAAGTGTAGTGTCTGACGGGAATAACGGGCGGCGCGTTGATTTGGCATTTTATTGTCAGGAATTGTCAGAGTAAGCAACCACCTATAATACTACCTGTTCCAGATTACAACTCCATCACAAATGCAAATAGATACGATAACTGGATAGATCAGCTCCTAGCCATTCAGCCTGGCCAGCATCCCCGCATCCACCCATCCCCTGCCATGCGCATTTCCCGCCAGCACGGCAAACGGTTGTGCCGGCTCACCCAGATCCGACAGCACCAGCGTAGCGCCGCTGAAGTCCTGCCCACGGGTGTAATCGCTGACTGTGATCACTGTGTCCAGGCCCGCTGCCAGCGCAGCTTTCAATCCGTTCTCGGAATCTTCCAGCGCGATGCAATGCTGCGCCGGCAGTCCAAGCTGTTCCAGCACCCACAGATAAATATCCGGCGCGGGCTTTTTGCCGGGGACGATATCACCCGCACCGATGACGTCAAACCAGTCCGGAGAATCCTCTCCCAAAGTGGACTTTAACAGCGCAATCACATTCTCTGGCGAGGTAGTGGTAGCAATGGCAATTTTTATGTTTGCTGCGCGCAACTCATGGATCAGGCGGGCAACGCCGGGACGCAGCGGAATTCCGCCGCGCTCAAGCAAGGCTACAAAATACCTGGTTTTGGCCTGGTGCAAAGCGGCGATCCAGTCATCCAGCCCGCTCCTGCTCAATTCGTCCGGGAGATATTTTTCCAGGTAATGACGAATGCGCTCCTTGCCGCCGGTAATCGTCAGCAGCTCTCCATAAAGCTCGGCATCCCAGTCCCAGGCAAGACCAAACTCCGCAAATGCGGCATTGAAGGCAAGACGATGGCCGTCACGCTCGGTATCGGCCAGAGTGCCGTCAACGTCAAAGATCACCGTGCGTAGTGAATTGTCCATAAGAATTTGGGGTATACCTGTTTTTCACACATCACTATACAATTTGCACAATTAGCTTTTCGAAGGATCGGCAAGAATGGAAATCACCTGCTATCGCGACCAGGAAATAAGCCATGAGCCCCGCTTTCTACCGGCTGCCACCTACAACCTGGCAATTACGCTGCTTGCCCGGAGTGAGACGCGCAACCTGTTTGTTCCCATTCGCGCGATGCAATACCTGGCCATCTTGGATGCAGAAGAGTTTGTATTCCTGGATGGAGAGCGCAAATGCTGGATTGACATCGCCTGGCGCAACTTTCGATCCTCAGCGCGCACTTCCCTTGAGCAACCGGTAGAGTACGACGTCGTTTATTACCGTCACGGCCAGGCGGCCATCATGACACGCCTGCAAACAGAGTTTCCGCGTGCGCTGCAGGCTTTGGCCAGCAAGGCGAAGCTCGATGGCCCGGCGCGGGTAATCAAGTTTCCTGCGCCTCGGGCTTAGGTTCCTTAGTCGTCTTCTCCCAGTTCCGCATCCCAGCCCTCACTCTTGGCGGAAACAACCGCCTGCGCATAGAGTTGTGCATGCCGCCGCTGCAGATCCTCCGGCAACCGGCTGGGCAGATGCGCATAGGGTTCCCAGGCGGCATACACCTGCTCATACAGGTTCTGCATTTGTGACCCATCCCATCCGGCGCATGTTTCTGACTCAGGCAGAATACCGAACACCCAGGCATCGCGCACCATGCGGCCGAGGTGTGTCAGCCCCCCATTTTCGTCTTGGTCGATTCCTGCATAATGTTGTTTCATCATCGCGTCAGCCCCGCATAAAGTACCGGCAACTTATCCGGCAATCGATTCACATGCACCCTCATTCATAAGTCCGAATCCAGAAAAAAGTCTGCTGGAAAGCTCTACCGGCGTGTAATTTTCCTCTGCTTGCAGGATGTCGTAGTGATAATGAGACATGGGAACCGCCCAATTATAAGGAATTCTCCCCATTGTAGATTATACGAGATGAAATGGTGCTAGCTGATCCAGCCATATCTGGTATCGCTGCGGGTTGGTCTGCAACAAAACTGATGCTGATTTTATCATGTGTGATCGGCTGAAAGCATTGGTTGGTAAAAGCGCGATACTCAGGATGGGTGTGATAGCTCTCAATGACGTTGGCGTGCGCAAGCTGTACCAGCCAGCAGAAGCGGTATCGCGCTGGTTCGGCAATCGCCCAGCCAGCGAAAACGCGGCGTACACCGGGGATAGCACTTAAAGACGCGCGTCCTTGCGCTATCATGGCTTCCACCTGTTGCGTACTCACGTCTTCAGCGTTATAGATGATGACATGCTCTACTGGTTGCCAAGGCCGGCACTGAATCAGAACCTCTGCCGCGCGTCCTGCCGACCCCCACAGGTGCATACAGAGTTTAATTTGCTCGCGCAGGCTATCTCTGACACCGCGCATCGTTTCGATATAGCCTTTGCCAGTGTCGGGCTGCAGATTGGAGCGAATTGTCCTGGCAGCGATATCGGATAATTCGGTGTAGCAGTTAATTTTAGCGATACCATTTAGAATCAATTTATGGTATTGCTCTTCGGTCAGTCCGCTACCGCCGTGCAGCACAAGCGGGATACCCAGCATGTCATTGATGCGTTTCAAGCGCCCAAAATCCAGTTTAGTGCGACCCCGCTGGCGGCCATGCACCGTACCGATGGAGACCGCCAGACAGTCCACGCCCGTACGCTCGGCATATGCTTTGGCCTCTTCTGCCGCAGTGTAAACACCCTCGCCGGGGTATTTGGCTGCGTTTTCACCCTCCCCACCGCCCACATACCCCAGCTCACCCTCTACGGCTGCGCCGCAGGCATGAGCCATATCTGCCACATGCCGGGTTTGAGCGATATTGACAGGAAATGACTCAAGCGAAGCATCCATCATCACGCTATTGCAACCGAGATTAATTGCGCGCACGGCGGAGGCATGACTTGTCCCATGATCGGAATGGATGGCGATCGGTACCGAGGCGTTGCGTGCGGCATGTTCAACTGCCGGCATGATGAGTCCGAAGTCAAAATGCTCAAAGTGTGATTCAACAAGATTGAGAATGACGGGCGAACGACAGTGTTCTGCTGCCGTAACAATCGCCTCCAAAAAATCAAGATTTACCAAGCCGAATCCACCTACCGCATAGTTATTATGGTAGGCATGATTCAGCATATCCCGCATATCCACGAGTGGCATGTTTTTCCCTATATCCTTTGCTGTGCTTTACACTTTTTCACACCCATGAATCAAGATCTGGTTGAGCGCTTGATGCAGGTCATCCAGTGCTGAGCCCATGATGAGACCAGCGCAGTTATGATAAAGCCATAATTCACATGTGACGGGCTGATACAGATTATTGCGCGCGTGAATTTGAAATTCGCGCCATGCCATTACCGGTTGGTCATCGGCAAAACTGTCAACACATAACCAGATGGCGCTGTTAAGGATTACTACCAAACCGCGATGCAGCGGCAGTGGTACACGCAAGGGGCTGCCTAGTCGCAACAAGGCGAGGCGTCCCCGGTTATAACAGGCCGCTTCAATCTTCTTGGGAAAAATGCGCAAGGGGAGAGTCAACGTATCCATACCAGTTACAGCGCCATCGTTCACCTGTCTATTTTTTTGTTTCCGTATCGGTATTGGATTCACCATCGAGCTTGCCTTCGAGGAACACGCGGCTGGCTAGAATATCTTCCGCTTCAAGCGTCATGAGATCAATTTTGGCCAATGATTTCTTCGCTCCCTCAAACAAGCGATTGGCTTGGCGCAGCCGCGCCCGGTCAAGGGCGTTGCGAATAGAGCGCGCGTTGGCGAAATGCTCCAGCTTCATGCGTAACCGGATATAGTCGTCGAATGCTTTTTCGCCCTCGGGACTGAAGCGGTAATTCTGCGCCGCCAGCATCAGTTTGGCGATTGCAAGCAATTCATCGGCGCTATAGTCGGGAAAGTCGATGTGGTGCGCGATACGCGAACGCATGCCAGGATTGCTATGGAAGAACTTTTCCATCCTGTCTTTATAGCCGGCCAGGATCACGACTAGGTCATCGCGGTTATTCTCCATCGTTTGCAGCAGGATTTCTATGGATTCAGCGCCATAATCGCGTTCATTCTCGGGTTTATAGAGGTAATAGGCCTCATCGATAAACAGCACTCCCCCCATCGCTTTCTTCAGTACTTCTTTGGTCTTGGGGGCGGTATGGCCAATATATTGACCCACCAGATCGTCGCGGGTGACGGAAACAAGGTGTCCTTCACGGACATAACCCAAGCGGTGTAAGATTTCGGCCATGCGTAGCGCTACAGTAGTCTTGCCGGTACCAGGGTTGCCGGTAAAACACATGTGTAGACTAGGTGCCCCGGCGGTCAGGCCCAATTTCTTGCGCACGCGGTCGACGAGCAATAGCGCCGCCGTCTCGCGGATGCGGGTTTTTACGGGTTTCAAGCCGATCAATTCACGATCAAGCTTATCCAGCACTTCCTTGATGTTGGAAGCGCGGAATTCTGCATCCAGATCAACCGGACTGCTATCGGAAGGGGTAAGTTCTTTCGTATGTTTTTTCACGTTTGATCCATACAATAAAGCCATGCAAACTTCATTCGGGAAATCTATCAACCAAAATGACAGTTGTCTTGTGCTGGAAATCGGTTTTATGCAACAACAATACGGCAAATTCTTCGCCAGCAACAAAGAGCAGAAGGGGAGACGATAGAAGTCAATTTCTGTAACTCGTCAGTCTTCCTCCCACCCCAATCATTTCCCTTCCCCTTCAAGAAAAGGGGAAGGGAGTCCTTCGTTAATACCGCTCACCCTCCGGCTTGTCGGTCGCATAGGAGTGGATAGTGTAGCTAATACTCCGGCCTGCCCCTTCTTGCCGCACCACACCAAAGCCCGGCTCTGTCTTCGGCCGATTGACAATATATGACATAGTTGGGCTCTCCACCCCGCGCGTCGAGTTAAACGCGGTTACGCGGATATAGTGGTTCGGGAACGTCTTGCGGCAGCTGTTGATTTCCATCAGAATCCCAGCAGGGTCCTTCAGGTCAAACATCGGGTTGCCAAACATTTCCCAATAGGTATTGCGTGGATGTGGGTCATCGGTGTACTCGATACCTATCGCCCAGCCGTTCTTCAACGCATATTTGATTTGCGCCGAGATTTGCTTGTCCGTCAGCGGGGGCAGGAAAGAGAACTGACCTTGCGTGATACGATTTCCTACATTGGTCATCATAATTATTTTCTCCTAGGTATGGTTAGACGCTGGCCGTGGTTGACGGCACGAAATCGGCGGTGTCGGTGGATTCGTAATTGAAGCTAATATCCTTCCACGTCTCTAGCGCTTGTTTGAGCGGCGTGCACCACTTGGCGGCAGCTTCGAGAATCTGCGGACCTTCCTTCACGTAATCGCGACCTTCGTTGCGTGCCAATACCATTGCTTCCAGCGCAACGCGATTGGCAACCGCGCCGGCTTGTATGCCCATTGGATGACCGATGGTGCCGCCGCCAAACTGCAGTATCACGTCTTCGCCGAGATAATCCAGCAACTGGTGCATCTGGCCGGCATGAATGCCACCTGAAGCAACCGGCATGACTTTTTTGAGCGATGCCCAATCCTGATCGAAGAACAGGCCGTGTTCGAGACTTCGCTGAGTATGTGTCTCGCGCAGAGTATCGTAAAAGCCCTTGATCATGAGCGGGTCGCCTTCAAGCTTGCCAACGACCGTGCCGGCGTGAATGTGATCCACGCCCGCCATCCGCATCCACTTGCAGATCACACGGAAATTCATGCCGTGATTTTTCTGCCGCGAGTAGGTCGAATTGCCGGCACGATGCAGATGCAGAATCATGTCGTTCCTGCGCGCCCATTTGGCCATTGACTGAATCGCGGTGTAGCCGATTACCAAGTCAATCATGATAATGGTTGAGCCTAGGGATTTCGCGAATTCCGCGCGTTCATACATGTCTTCCATAGTGCCGGCGGTGACGTTCAGGTAATGGCCCTTGACTTCGCCGGTGGCGGCAGAAGCCTTGTTCACCGCCTCCATGCAGAACAGAAAGCGGTCACGCCAATGCATGAAAGGCTGGGAGTTGATGTTCTCGTCGTCTTTCATGAAATCAAGGCCACCTTTGAGTCCTTCGTACACCACGCGCCCGTAGTTGCGGCCAGAAAGACCCAGCTTCGGTTTGGTAGTGGCACCCAGCAATGGCCTGCCGAACTTGTCGAGGCGCTCGCGTTCCACCACAATACCTGTTGCGGGACCCTGGAAGGTTTTGAGGTAAGCAACCGGAATGCGCATGTCTTCCAGGCGCAGCGCTTTGACTGCTTTGAAGCCGAACACATTGCCGATAATGGAAGCAGTCAGGTTGGCGATCGAACCCTCCTCGAACAGATCTATGTCGTAGGCGATGTAGGCGAAGTACTGCGCCTCGTTCTTGGTGCCAGGGCCGGTGTTGGGCACCAGTTCAGAGCGATAAGCCTTGGCGCGATAGAGTTCACACGCGGTCAGGCGGTCAGTCCATACCACGGTCCAGGTAGCGGTGGAGGATTCGCCGGCGACTGCGGCGGCTGCCTCCTCATGTTCCACCCCAGGTTGTGGGGTGATGCGGAACAGGGCGATAACATCCGTGTCTTTGGGTACGTAATCGGGTTCCCAGTAGCCCATTTTCTTGTACGGAATGACACCAGACTTGTAGCGGTCTTTACCTTCTTTAATTGTTTCGGAAGCCATAATTATCTCCAAGTTGTTGAAAAACCGCACCGTGTCCACTTTTAAAGAAATATGAACAGCAGGCAATACCAGTTCAATAAAAAAGTATTTTCCGGCGCGTTGTATGCATCATGTAATATAATTATCATAAATAACAATCAAACTTATCGATAAGCTTGATAGACTAATATCTATGGATAACAGGAGTGATTCATGCGTCATAGCACCTTGCGTCAACTTGAAGTTTTTGAAACCATTGCCCGTCTGGGAAGTTTTACACGCGCCGCAGAAGAGCTATTCTTGACTCAACCCACGGTGTCGATGCAAATCAAGAAATTAACCGATGCAGTCGGTTTGCCGCTGTTCGAGCAAGTTGGCAAGAAAATGTATCTCACCGATGCCGGACGCGAGTTGCATCAAACCTGCCGCGGCATTTTCGAACACCTCACGCAGTTCGAGATGGTTGCGGCAGATATGAAAGGGCTGAAGGCTGGCAAACTGCGGCTTGCGGTGGTGACTACCGCAAAATATTTCGCGCCGCGCTTGCTGGGGATGTTTTGCCAGCAATATCCGGGCGTCGAGGTCTCGCTCAAAGTGTCCAACCGTGCGCGCGTATTGGAACGCTTGGCAGACAATCAGGACGATCTCTATATCTTGGGTCAGCCGCCGGAGGAAGTGGATGCGGTGGCACAGGCGTTCTTGGAGAATTCGCTGGTCGTGCTTGCACCGGTCAATCATCCGCTTGCCAATAAGAAAAGAATCACGCTTAGGCGTATAGCCGAGGAACCATTTTTATCGCGCGAACCCGGTTCCGGCACGCGCATTGCGACGGAACGTATTTTCTCTGAACAGGGTTTGAAATTAAGAATACGAATGGAATTAGGAAGTAATGAGGCAATCAAGCAGGCCATTATTGGCGGCCTGGGCATTTCAGTCTTGTCACGCCACACATTGGCGCTGGATGCGCCCATGGGACAACTCGCTGTGCTCGATGTGCAGGGCTTTCCGATTGAGCGGCAGTGGTACTACGCCTACCCATCGGGGAAACAGTTGTCTATTGTGGCGCAGGCATTTTTGGGTTATTTACAGCAAGCGCCGCAGCTTTTGGTTGAAGTACCTTGCCACCACGCGAATACTGGACACTGCCCGCTTCTCCCCAATGGCAAGGATGGGACGACGTTAACGGGTAAGCCCCGCATAAAGTAACGGCAATTTCTCCGGCAGCCGTTCCACATGATCCACTACCATATAATTCTTTGCGCCGAAAATACGAGACACGTATTGATCGGCGCGCGGGTCGAGGCTCATGCAATAAGTGACGACACCGGAACGGCCCGCTTCTTCCACAGCTTTCTTGGTGTCATAACGCAGGTACTGCGGGTCACGTACATCCACATCCGCCGGCTCGCCGTCGGTGATCACCAGCAGCAGTTTTTTGGATGAGCGCTGCAGTTTGAGGTAATGGCTAGCGTGGCGGATGGCCGCGCCCATCCGGGTGGAGAGTTGTCCGGTCATACCCGCCAGCCGGGCTTTGGATGCTTCATTGTAAGGCTGATCGAAATCCTTGTAGCGATAATACTCTACATCGTGGCGGCCATCAGAACAGAAACCATGGATGGCGAAAGGATCGCCAATTTTGTTGATTGCATTGGCCAGCAGTACGGTAGCCTGACGGGTGAGATCCAGCACCGAGAAATCCTGCCCCGCGACTTTCTCATTGGTGGATTCGGACAGGTCGAGCAGCACCAGTACCGAAATGTCGCGAATTTTCCTGACCGAGCGCATCATGAAGCGCGGATCGGGTTGCATCCCCATGCGCATGTCGATCATGGAAGAGATGGCGGCGTTAAGGTCGATCTCATCACCGTCTTCCAGTTTGCGGATGCGCTGCACGCCTTGTGGCTGCATCGCATCGAGCAGGAATTTCATGCGTGAAATCTCGCGCTTGTACTGCATGGCAATGTCGTCGATGAGTTGCGTATCGCCCGATTTGGCGCGTTTCTCCTGCACCGTTACCCAGGCGGGGCGCTCAAGCTGAATCTGGTAATCCCATTCGGAATAATGATAAGGCTGCGATACCGGTTCCTTGCCTTCTGACTCATTGTAGGAAACGCCTGCGTCTTCATAGGGAAAGAATTCTGTTCCCATCACCCAGATTTCCTGTGCATCGTCGCCGGCACCTTCTACTTCGACCTCGTTGGCGAACTCCATCACATTGACATACTTGCGCACCTGTTTGGGTTCGTTATAGCCAGCGGACAGCGATTTTTCGAAATCGAATTCCTCAAACTCCCAGAAATAGCGGTTGTCATCCAGATAGGGTGCCGTCAATTGATCGGTGCGCGGGTTGAAAGGAATTTTCTTGTCTTTAATCTTGTGGGCAAGCTGCACACCGATTTCCCAGGATATGTGGTGGCTATCGAGTTTGTCCTGTACCCGAGCGAACAGCGTACGGCCATCGGCTACCCATGCATCATGGTCCTGATAGGACGGATCAAGCAGCGCTCGCGCCAAACGGTTAAGGTAATCGCCGATGCTCGCGTTCATTTCCGGTGTAGCGCTGTGCAATGCTGCCCAGATCTGGCGCAGGCCGGGAAAGCGGCGGATCGAGAGCGCTTCGACGCGTGCGTCCTCAATCACCGCAATCACCGCCATCTGCAGGGGATTGAGTGCCTCGGCAGAAATGGGGGTTTTCGTTTCCACCAGGTGCGCGGCAGCGTGGGCTGCCGCCGCGCGATACACCTCGCTGGCAACGACATCGCCATGTGCGTCATAGGCATCTGGCAGGTGGATGAAATAGCCCTCGATAAAGGGCTGATAGCCTTCGCGCGTTTCGAAATCGCCGGAAGTCGGTTTCATGAAAAAATCCCGCGCCCACAATGCGCGCAGATACATGTTGATACGGCGCTGCACATCCACGAACAGAGTACCCTTGCGTTCTCTCTGCAGCACCGCCAGCGATTCCTTGGAATCTAGGCCGAAATACTTGATCTGTTCTTCATAATTTGTGCGGTGCGCATGCGCGCCCCACAATGCCCAGCGGCGCAGACCGCCCAGGGTCAGTTGTCCGAACAGCACATCCAGTTTGTCCAGCATGGGGCGTATACCGCGCGGTGCCTGTGCGATCAGGGTGTTGAGGAATTGCAGGTATTGCTGGAACAGTTGTGCGTCGCCTAGGCGTTTGGCTGCTGTGGGTGCAGTGGCGAGCACGAGTTCGATTACTGCGCCGGAGGTTCTTGAAGCCAGCATCAAAGCCGCCGTTGCAAGCTCACCCACGACATCCTCGCCCACCTCTTTGGCCACCTCGGGGGCTTCATCGATCCAGGTATCCACCAGCCCGCGTCCGCGTCCCAAGCCACGCAACGCAGAGGCGCCTTTCAGGTAATTGTCCAGGCCGCGCGGGGAGAAGACCTTGGTGGCTTCCGGCCAGATGCCACGCAACAAGGCGATGGACTCGGGTTCCAGGTCTTCCAATAATTCTTTGTAGTCGTCGAGATTGACACTCATGCTGCGCCCACCTTTTTACTTGTGCTCAGCCTTCTGCTGCGAAGCAACTGTCGGAATCCGTTCTCAGAAGAAGGTTGTCACGGTCGCATCCAGCGCATCGCGCATGTCAGGGTCATCGGTGATCGGACGTACCAACGCAACGCGGCAGGCAGCGTGCGCATTCACTCCCTTGGCGATCAGGCTGCCTGCGTAAATCAGCATACGCGTGGAAATACCTTCATCCAGGCCGTGTCCTTTGAGGTTGCGCGCACGCTCGGCGATCGAAACCAGTTTGTCGGCCACCGCTTCGCTCACCCCGGTTTCGTGCATTACGATTTCCGTTTCAGTGGCATGATCGGGATAATTGAAATCCATCGCGCCGAAGCGTTGCTTGGTCGATTGTTTCAGATCTTTCATCAGACTCTGGTAACCGGGGTTATACGAGATCACCAGTTGGAAGTCGGCGTGGGCGTGAATCAACTCGCCTTTCTTTTCCAGCGGCAATACCCGCCTATTATCGGTCAGCGGGTGGATCACCACGGTCGTGTCCTGCCGCGCTTCAACCACCTCATCCAGATAGCAGATAGCGCCATAACGTGCAGCGATGGCGAGAGGACCGTCCTGCCAGCGCGTACCCTGGGCATCGAGCAGGAAGCGGCCGACCAGGTCGGAGGCGGTCATGTCTTCGTTGCACGCCACGGTGATCAACGGTCTCTTCAGCTTCCATGCCATGTATTCGACAAAACGGGTCTTGCCGCAACCGGTCGGGCCTTTGAGCATCATGGGCATGCGCACAGAATAGGCAGCTTCGTACAATTCCACTTCGTCGGCAACGGCACGATAGTAGGGTTCTGTGGTAACTCGGTACTGGTCGATGATATTGCTCATGTTGGATTCCTCAATGTCACTGGTTGTTTGCGGATAAACAAAAGCCCCCGACCCTTGCGGGCAGCGGGGGCTTTTGGGCAACCTGGCCGCTGCTTAAACGGTTTTGCCGCGGTAAATCACCATGGCTGCACCCTGGGATTGGTTGAAATTGTTGTAACCAATCAGACGCACATGGTTGTTCGGGTTGGCTTTGTGGCAAGCTTCAGCTTCTGCCAGCACGTGGTCCACGTCGGTTTCGCCGAACATGGGTAGTTTCCACATGTACCAGTAGGAGTCCATCAGGTACTCCGGCTCGGTATGCTCGATCGCGGGGTTCCAGCCCTTGCTCACCAGATAGGTCACCTGCTTTCTGATATTTTCTTCAGTCATCGCAGGCAGGTAAGAGAAGGTTTCGAACTTGCGGCTAGCCGGATCGCTTACGCGCGATTTGTAATCCATCACTTCACTCATGATTCACTCCTTGAATTTAATTGTAGGGCGGGCTGGGCCTTAGACCATTACCCGCCCTGTATTGTTTACTTGTGGGCCACGTCCAGCTTGTCGACAGTGTCAAACTCGAACTTGATCTCTTTCCAGGTTTCCATGGCAATCTTCAGTTCGGGGCTATGGGCAGCGGCCTTGGTCAGGATATCCTTACCCGCTTTCTCAATCTCTACTCCCTGGTTACGCGCTTCCACACAGGCTTCCAGTGCGACACGATTGGCTGCGGCGCCAGCAGCATTGCCCCACGGATGACCCAGCGTACCACCACCGAATTGTAGACACGCATCATCGCCGAAGATGGCAACCAGCGCAGGCATGTGCCATACATGAATACCGCCGGAAGCGACCGGGAACACGCCAGGCATGGAACCCCAGTCCTGGTCGAAGAACAGACCACGGCTGCGATCTTCCTTGACGAATTTGTCGCGCATGGTGTCAATCCAGCCCAGCGTCGCCTCACGATCGCCTTCCAGTTTGCCGACCACGGTACCCGAGTGCAGGTGATCGCCCCCGGACAAACGCAGGATTTTGGTCAACACGCGGAAATGTATACCATGGTGCGGATTGCGGTCGAGAACAGCGTGCATGGCGCGGTGAATGTGCAACAACATGCCATTGTTACGGCACCAGTTGGCCAGACCCGTGTTAGCGGTTAAACCGCCGGTCAAGTAGTCATGCATGATAATCGGTGCGCCCAATTCCTTGGCAAACTCGGCACGCTTGTACATTTCTTCCGGGGTTGGTGCGGTCACGTTAAGGTAGTGACCTTTGCGCTCGCCGGTTTCACGCTCGGCCTTTTGGCAAGCTTCCACCACGAATTCGAAACGATCACGCCAACGCATGAACGGCTGGCTATTGACGTTTTCGTCGTCCTTGGTTAAATCCAGACCGCCACGCAGGCATTCATACACGGCGCGGCCGTAGTTCTTGGCAGACAAACCCAGCTTGGGCTTGATAGTGCAACCCAACAGCGCGCGGCCATATTTGTTCAAGCGATCACGTTCCACCTGAATACCGGCGGGAGGGCCACCACAAGTCTTCACATAAGCGATGGGGAAGCGTATATCTTCCAAACGCAGCGCGCGCAAGGCTTTGAAGCCGAACACGTTACCGACCAGCGAAGTCAGCACGTTAACCACGGAACCCTCTTCGAACAGGTCGATCGGGTAAGCCACGAAAGCATAGAAGCAGGTGTCATCGCCAGGTACGTCTTCGATGCGGTAAGCGCGGCCTTTGTAGTAGTCCAGATCGGTCAGCAGATCGGTCCACACCGTGGTCCAGGTACCGGTGGAAGATTCGGCAGCTACTGCAGCAGCCACTTCTTCACGGGGTACACCCGCCTGCGGGGTAATCTTGAAACAGGCCAGGAGATCGGTAGCCAGCGGGGTGTAATCCGGCGTCCAATAGGTATGCCGGTATTCTTTTACACCGGCGTTATATGTTTTCACTGCCATAGCGTTTCCTCCAGTTAAATCCCGCTCATTTCCCGCAGAAGGAGAAATCGGGAGATCGTGTTACGAACATGACCATTTGCAAATTCCAGTCATAACTATATAGGCGAAGAACCATAAGAACAAATTAATAATTATGATAATCATGATAAGATTAAGCTTATCATTCCCTGTAGCGTATCCAACCCATGCTGCATGTTACTTTAAGACAATTAAAAGTATTCGAATCGGTTGCCCGTAACCTGAGCTTCTCGCGTGCTGCCGAGGAGCTCTATCTGACCCAGCCAGCGGTTTCGATGCAAATTAAACAGTTGGAAGACAACATTGGCCTGCCGCTGTTCGAGCAAATGGGCAAGAAAATCTATCTGACCGACGCTGGGCGCGAACTCTATCATTATAGCCGGGCTATTTCCCAGCAACTGGCCGATATGGAGTTGGCGCTGGACGAACTGAAAGGCCTGGAACGCGGCAAGCTCAATATTTCAGTAGTGAGTACCGCCAATTATTTTGCCCCGAACCTGCTCGCCAAATTTTGTCAGCGCTACAGTGGCGTTACCGTGAGTCTTAACGTTTCCAACCGCGAAACCGTGCTCAAGCAACTGGCCGACAATGTGACCGACCTCGCCATCATGGGTCAGCCGCCGGACGGCCTGGACATCGCCACGGAATCATTCATGGAAAACCCGCTGGTAGTCATCGCTCCACCGAATCATCCACTGTGCAAGCTGCGCAAGATTCCGGTAAAAAGACTGGAGCAGGAAACCTTCCTGGTGCGTGAACCCGGTTCCGGTACCCGCAGCGCGATGGAGCGTTTTTTCGCGACGCACCACATCAGTATTAACCGCGGCATGGAAACGGACACCAATGAGGCGATCAAGCAGGCGGTGCAGGCAGGCATGGGATTAGGCATCATGTCGCTGCACACGGCCGAACTGGAATTGGAAACGAAACGGCTCAAGGTGCTGGACGTGCAGGATTTTCCCATCATGCGCCACTGGCATGTGGTGCATCGGAAAAACAAGCGCCTCTCAAGCGTGGCGCAAGCGTTCAGGGAATTCTTGTTGAAAGAGGCGCCCGGATTGATGCCGGGGGTGAAGAAGTGAGGGGCTGAAGAAGTATTCAGCCCCTCCTTGGCATTACTTGCCGGAGCCTCTGACGGCCTCGGTTGCAGCCGCATTAGCCGCCTCGCAGGCTATTCTCGCGTATGGACCCAACCCGCTGCAATCCGCTGCGGTGACAGCCCGGGGTAGAGGCACATTCTTGATCGCTTCCTGCGCGCTTGCGTTGCCTGCCTCGCAGGCTATCTTCGCGTAGGGATCCAATCCGCTGCAATCCACCCTCGTAACTGGCCGGGACTGAGATCCCTGCTGATATCCCTGAGATTCTTGGGATGCCCCGGAACTGCTCGCGGGAGTACTGGCGCTTTCTCCGCCGGTGCTGTCTCTATTGCGCACAAACTGCTGTTTCGCTCCGGCAGAAACAAACAGGGGTGGGCCGTAGACATCGCTGTCATCCGGGTCAAATGTAACCCACGGGGTCAGCACCTCGCGGCTGCCGCGCTTCTCATACTTGAAAGCCCGGTCAGCCTGTCCTTCGTATATGTACCGCACACTCCACGATGTGCGAGTTGCCGCGCTGCCGTAATTCATGCAACGGCCGTGGATAGAGGCGTCTTTTGTCGCACTGCCATTCTCGTCACACCGAAAACTTGCCCCCTTCGCGACTTTTACATCCGCCGGCAGATAGGGAACGACATGCTTGTTGTCGGTCAGCAGAGCGCCCAGTTCATCAGCAAATACATCGTTCGCCTGTGCGATGGCGAGCGAGGATGCCAACAACATACCGATTATCAAAGAATTTTTCATTTAAGGAGCCTCTGTTAGTGGTGTTAGTGCTTGCCCTGTTTGCCGTGATTGCCATGATCACCGTGTTTGCCATGACTGCGGGCGTTGTCGCGCCCGTGCTTGCCATGCTCACCGGCCGCTTCGTCAGCCCGATCCAGCCCACGTTTTTTCTCTCCCCGCTCATCCCCTCTGCGCTCTCCGCGAGGGCCATCCCTATGATCCGCTCTATGTTCTCCCTTATGCTCGTCCCTGCGATCCCCTCTATCCTTTCTTTCCCGTTCCATCTTCATTGCAGGAGCAGGGGTCGTCGCTTGCGGGGCTGGTGCCGGAGCTTGCGCCAAGGCGCAGGTGGAAGCCAAGAATACGATTCCTGTCACAAACGCTGAAATTGTTCTGTTCATCATTATCCTCTTTTAGTCATGTGCGAATTATATGCGGCGGAGCAGAAAGCCCATTCTTGCTGCTCCGGCGGCTTACGAAAAGGACAGGAATTCCCACCTCCTCATGTGTCCAACTCTATCCTTAACAGAATGACGGGTCAATATACGGCTGCAGGCCGTGGAAAAGGGCAAGCAGACTGTCCTGGCTTATTTCATCTTGCTGAGTGCGATGCGGAATTCTTCCAGTCTGGCTTCATAGTCCGGGGCATCACCGTAATCCAGAAACTGGGCATAGCGTGCATGGGTGCCGAGTATCTTGCGCGCGTGCTTGATCGGGCAAAAATATTGCTCGGTTCGCGCGAGGATCTCGCGTATATAGGCAACCAGCCCGGTTCCATAGGCACAGTAGGTACAGTGGAATTTCTCGATCCAGTTGAGGTAGCCGAGATGCTGCCGGTCAAACACGATGTAGTCGGCACGCTTAACTTTCACAATTTTGTAAATCGGGAAACAGGCCGCCTGGTAGAAGCTCACACACAGGTCCAGAATAAGCAGTGGGACGATCATGAGGTAGATGACGGGCCCGGTGATGAGGTTCTGCGGCCGGTTAGTCACCAGCCAGCGGAAAAATCCCTTCTTGAGCCGCAGGTGTGCCTGTCGGATGGAGCCTTCGAATTCGATGCGCTTTCCCTTGATCTGGAAGAACATGCTGGTCTGCTGCTCCTGCAGTGCTGTCTGCAGATCATTTTCGAGAGCCGTTATCTGGTTGAGTAAAGAGCGGATGCGATCGTTCATGAGGCTCCAATGCCGGTAAGCCGGGCTGGCTGATATTGTGAAGGGTTGACGCTTGCTGACCGGCGCGCTCTGGCGCTGTCAGCAATAAGCAGCAAAGCTCTAAGGTTGCTTATACCATTTCACTGGCACTTTGCGCTTTCAATTAATACGGTGCCTCTACTGCCGTGCCGGTGAGCATCTGCATTGAGGAAGATTAGCCGTCCGCTCAGTGCCAGAGGACTAAACCGCTTCGCGGTATGGGCGCTCCGATCCCGCGTCTGAGG
>CAKKRD010000015.1 GCA_919902515.1 Nitrosomonadaceae bacterium
CAGGGCAAGGCGCAACGACGCGGAATGGTCATTCCATTCCAAGGAGTTGCAACGCAGCCATGTGCTGCAAAAATCGTGCAATCTGCCCTGTAGCGAACTCACCCAAAAGATAAAAGTTAATCTATGCGAGAAATTACTATAAATCATGGTGTTAAACTGAAAAATGAGCGGTCAGTTGCCGGATTTAGGCTCAAGCCTCGTCAGGTTCCGGGTTTTCTGCGGGCTCCGGTTTTGCCCTAGCTCTGGATGGCGCGGATTTTTTCTTGCCGACTTTGCCGGGAATTTTTGGCGTTTTGCACACCACGTCGGCGTTCTGCGCGCGATGACGTAACGCATGATCCATTAGCACCAGCGCCAGCATCGCTTCGGCAATGGGGGTTGCACGAATGCCGACACAGGGGTCGTGTCTGCCGTGAGTTTCCACGATTACCGGCTTGCCCGCCTTGTCGATCGAGCGCCGCTCCAGGCGGATGCTGGAAGTGGGCTTGATGGCAAGATTCACGATAATATCCTGGCCGGTGGAAATGCCGCCCAATATGCCGCCAGCGTTGTTGCTGAGGAAGCCTGCGGGAGTGATTTCGTCGGAGTGTTCGGTGCCTTTCTGCGCGACACTGGCAAACCCCGCCCCGATTTCCACACCTTTTACCGCATTGATGCTCATCATCGCGTAAGCAATTTCCGCATCCAGCCGGTCGTATACCGGTTCGCCCCAGCCTACCGGCACGCCTTCCGCTACCACGCTGATTTTTGCACCAACCGAATCGCCGGATTTGCGCAGCTTATCCATGAATTCTTCAAGGCGCGGCACCAGACTGGCATCAGCGGCAAAAAACGGGTTCTGATTCACCATCTTCCATTGTTTGAATGGAATCTCCATCGGCCCCAATTGCGCCAAGTAGCCGCGGATCACCACGCCGTATTTTTCACTTAGCCATTTCCTGGCAATGGCCGCCGCTGCCACCCGCACCGCAGTTTCACGCGCAGAGGAACGCCCGCCGCCGCGGTAGTCGCGTATGCCGTATTTTTGCCAATAGCTGTAGTCCGCGTGCCCAGGGCGGAAGGTGTTCATGATCTTGCTGTAATCCTTGCTGCGCTGATCTTCGTTGCGGATCAATAGCGCAATCGGCGTGCCGGTGGTTTTCCCCTCGAACACCCCGGAGAGGATTTCCACCGTGTCGGATTCGCGCCGCTGGGTTACATGGCGGGAGGTGCCGGGCTTGCGCCGGTCCAGTTCCTGCTGAATGTCCGCGACGGATAATTCCATTCCGGGCGGACAGCCATCGACTACGCAACCAATCGCGGGGCCATGGGATTCACCGAAGGAAGTGACGCAAAAAAGCTTGCCGAGGGTATTGCCGGACATACTGTTTCTCTCACAAAATCAAGGCGCCAAGTTTAGCATATTCGGGTTAAGACATGCCCTGCAGCATCTCCATTCCCCACGCCACGCCGAAGCCGGTAACATCGCTGCCTACTGCACCCAGCCCGCCTTTGCTGCTGCTGGCGGAGAGGTCCATATGCAGCCACGGCGTATCACCGGCAAAGCGGCTGAGGAAGCGCGTAGCGAGGATGTGGTCCGCCTCACCATCCAGGGTGCATTGCTTGATGTCGGCAATTTTGCTTTCCAGATCCGTTTCATAATCGGCATCCATCGGAAATGCCCAGATGCGCTCGCCGCTGGACTTGCCTGCTGCCAGCGCCTGCTGCGCCAGGTCATCACGGTTGCTGAAAATGCCGCTGTAACGTGACCCCAGCGCCACGTGCATGCTGCCGGTCAGCGTGGCGAAATCCATCATCACATCGGGTTTCTGTTTCACCGCCAACGTCAATGTGTCAGCCAGCACCATGCGTCCTTCTGCGTCAGTATGCATGATTTCGATGGTGGTGCCGTTCAATGCCGTGATGACGTCGTTCTGTTTGTAGGCACGGGGGCCGATGTGGTTCTGCGCAATGGCAAGCCAGCAATCGATGTTCACCGGCAGAGCGGCGCGGGTGGCGGCCAACAGAATGCCCAAAGCCACCGCCGAGCCATTCATGTCCTCGTGCATCCCGTGCATGTAGCGTGCCGGCTTCAGATTGTTGCCGCCGGTATCGAAGCAGATACCCTTGCCCACCAATGCCACGGTTTTCTTCGCGCCCTTTACGCGTCGCTGCAAATATACGATGGCGGCATCTTCCGGATCACTGCCCTGAGCCACTGCGACAAACGCGCCCGCGCCCATCTTGCGCAACGCCTTGAGGTCAAATTCCTGGTGCTTCCAGCCTTCACTGGCTGCGAGTTTCTTGACGCGTTTGCGATAGGCCCCCGGCGTCAGCTCATTCGGCGGCAGTACCGTCAATTCGCGCGTGAGCAGATTCCCTTCCGCCTTGGCGCGCAGCAGCGCAAAGCCATCGGCTTCCTTGTGCCCGTGCAGCACGATTCCGGTGAGCGCTTTCCTGTCCGGTTTCTTCTTGCCGGATTTGCGCGACGGCAGCAGCGCACCGTTGACCCACGCGGCATACACCGCCAATTCCGCAAATGCGCGTTTTTGCTCGGCGTCGCCGTAAACCGCAAGATGTATCTCTGCCGGGTTCTCTTCCAGCAGCAATTGCACGGCTTTGCGCACGCAGGTTTGCTGCTCGTATCTGGATTTGTCCAAGTCCGGCATGATCCAAGCACACAACGCGCCGCTTTTGAGATTGGCGCTCACCGGTGCTTCGCTGATTTCATCCGACATCATCTTGCGCCGCGCCAACAAAGCCTCCAGTACGTCCCTGCCTAGAAAATCGGGTTTATCCGGGAATTTATCCAGCGACTTGTCCAATTTCGGCAATATCACCAGAATGTGTGTCGCCTTGGTGGAATGGCTTAGGGGTGAAGCATTCTGTATCAGTGTCGCAAGCATTGGCGGCTGTCCCGTGAAATATCAGTTATCATTATATACGCCATCCGCCATTTTACTTGATGCAGCTTTTTGCCCCAGGCTCTCGCAGACCTCCGACTTCCGACCTCCCATGCGCCAATACCTCGAACTGATGCAATACGTGCGCAAGCACGGACACAAGAAATCCGACCGCACCGGCACCGGCACACTTTCCGTATTTGGCTACCAGATGCGCTTTGATTTGTCGGAGGGGTTTCCGCTGGTTACCACCAAAAAATGCCATCTGAAATCCATCATTCATGAATTGCTGTGGTTCCTGCAAGGCAATACCAATATCAAGTACCTCAAGGACAACGGGGTTTCCATCTGGGATGAATGGGCCGGCGTGAACGGCGATCTGGGTCCGATCTATGGGCACCAATGGCGCTCCTGGCCGGGCGTGGACGGACGACACATCGATCAGATCACGCAGGTGATCGAACAGATTAGGAATACCCCCGACTCGCGGCGCATGATCGTTTCGGCCTGGAATGTGGGTGAGCTGGATAAAATGAAACTGCCGCCATGCCATGCTTTTTTTCAGTTCTATGTCGCTGACGGCAGGCTTTCCTGCCAGCTTTATCAGCGCAGTGCCGATATCTTCCTGGGTGTGCCGTTCAACATCGCCTCCTACGCGCTGTTGACGCTGATGATGGCGCAAGTCTGCGGGCTGAAACCTGGCGATTTCGTGCACACCTTCGGTGATGCGCATCTTTATCTCAACCATCTGGATCAGGTGCAGGAACAGTTGAGCCGAGAACCGAGGAAGCTGCCGACGATGCAATTGAATCCGGCAATCAACAGTATTTTCGATTTCACCTATGCGGATTTCACCCTGGAAGGTTACGACCCGTACCCACCGATCAAAGCA
Source organism: Nitrosomonadaceae bacterium (assembly GCA_919902515.1). Lineage (GTDB taxonomy): Bacteria > Pseudomonadota > Gammaproteobacteria > Burkholderiales > Nitrosomonadaceae > VFJL01. Next base: position 3,775 of record CAKKRD010000015.1, read on the forward strand.
CCGGTTGCGGTATGAGTTCACCCCGCTTTTCCATTCTGGTGGCGATGGCAAAAAACCGCGTCATCGGCAAGAACAATGCATTGCCATGGCAGTTGTCCCCTGACCTGAAACGCTTCAAGCAACTCACCATGGGGCATCACATCGTCATGGGACGCAAGACCTATGAGTCTATCGGTAGATTGTTACCTGGCCGCACCAGCATCATTGTCACCCGCCAACCTGATTATCAGGTCCCAGGCGCCATCGTGGCAGGTTCGATAGCCGAGGCGCTGAAAGTCTGCAGCGAAGGAAAAGAGATGGATCAGGAAAGCTTTGTCATCGGTGGTGCGGAGATCTACCAGCAGGCTCTGGGATTGTGCCAGCGTATGTATGTCACCGAGATTCAGCAGGAATTCGACGGGGATGCACTATTCCCCGAATTCGACCAGCAGGAATGGCGTGAAATTTCCCGTGAAAAACACCGGTTGGGTGAGGACGATGGGCTGGAATATCATTTTGTAGTGCTTGACCGCAGAACCTGAGTAATTCCAATTCCATTTCATCAGTGACACTTCGTTGGTATCCTCACTCGCGCCTGGCCGTACTACTTGTACTGTCTGTGGCGTTCGCTCGTCACCGCCTTGTTTCACTCTCGAACTGGAACTGGAATAAACCACCCCGCCGCAAGCGGTTGACGAAAGACTCAAAAAAATGGCGGAGCGCAATGCTCCGCCATTCTTGTTTACAAGGAGGGTTTAGATCACTACCACATCCGGCAATGGAAAGCCGTTGAAGTTGCTGGCGTAAGCGGTGGTATAGGCACCGGCGTTGGGAATATAGATGAAATCCCCTTCCTGGATATCTTCCGGCAGCATCTCGTCGCGCATCAGGATGTCCACCGAATCGCAGGTTGGTCCGGCAACACACCAGGAAATATCCTGTCCTTTGCGGTCGGTAAGAATTTCATAGCGCAGGCCTTCGGTGACTTCGATCACGCCGCCAAACATGCCCGCATCCCAATACATCCAGCGTTTGCCGTTGCGAGTGGCGGTACCGACCACGCGACAGATAAAGTAAGCCGCGTCCGACACCAGATAACGCCCCGGCTCGGCCATGACATGGATATCCGCCGGCAAATCGGCGATGGCCGCATTCACCACTTCCCCGATCACTTCAATCGAAGGAATGGGTTTGACATGACGTACCGGATAGCCCCCACCGATGTTCAGCAGGCGCGGATTCAATCCGGCATGGCGCATGTCGGCAAAGACTCTTTTTGCGCGTGTGATCCCTTCCTGCCAGTTCTGTGGATTGCGGCACTGCGAACCGACATGAAAAGTCACTCCGGCAAGATCCGCCTTGAGTTTGACTGCTTCGAGGATGATCTCTTTGATCTCGGCGGCATGAGTGCCGAATTTACCTGCCAGCGGCCAATCACTGCCAATGTTGGGGGTATCGATGCGCATGTACATCTTTGCGTCCGGTTTGACGCTGACGATTTTGCGCAACTCTTCCACACTGTCCAGCACGTACCATTCGACACCTTTCGCAGTGGCATATTCCAGATATGCCCGCGACTTCATCGGATTGCTGTAATAGATTTCCGCAGCCGGCACACCCAGGCTGAGCAGGAGATCCAGCTCGGCAATGGAGGCGATTTCAAAACCCGTACCTTCCTCGATCAGCGTTTTCAGCACGCGTGGATCGGGATTGGCCTTGACTGCGTAGTGCGGATGCACACGCGGCATGACAGCTTTGAAGCGGCGGGCTTTGTTGCGGACAATATTGCTGTCAACCAGCAGGAACGGCTTGCTGTAACCCTTTTGCAGGGCTGCCCGAACATGTTCAAAATCCAGGCTGACTTCGGGATGGGTGTCGAATATAACTTCGGCTTCTACTTTTTTTCGTAGAGCGGCAGTACGTGTTTGCATGAGAGTCTTCCTCCGGGAGGCGCTACGTTTCGGGAATATGAATATTGACCAGATCAACCGGGCCGAAGTAGTTTGCTTTGCTTTTCATGATGACCTCCTGTGCTTTATTAATTGAGGGCTGCGAAAAAACCGGATTATAGACCGCATTCCAGCGGAATCAAGTGTTTTTTTAGGGCAATGAGAAGATGCTGTGGCCCGTTGGCAACACCGCTAAAAAAACCATTTCATATCAGATGATTATGACAAACATGAGGGGAAGCTATTGGGGTCTGGAGGCGGCGCAACCACAACAGTTCGCGGTTTCCGGCAAGAACACTGCAACCGGACAGGGCATGTCGCGCCCGTCAAGGTTCCCTAGATTTTCGGCAGGGTCACGCCATGCTGGCCCTGATATTTTCCGCCGCGATCCTTGTACGAAGTCTCGCATACTTCATCGGATTCAAAAAAGATCACTTGAGCCACGCCCTCATTCGCGTAAATCTTGGCGGGCAGCGGAGTCGTATTGGAAAATTCCAGTGTCACAAACCCTTCCCACTCCGGTTCAAACGGAGTGACGTTGACAATGATGCCGCAGCGGGCATAAGTGGATTTACCAAGGCAGATGGTCAGCACGTTGCGCGGGATGCGGAAATATTCGATGGTGCGCGCCAGCGCAAAGGAATTAGGCGGGATGATGCAGACATCGTTTTTCACGTCAACAAAGGAATTAGCATCGAAATTCTTCGGATCGACGATGGTCGAATTGATGTTGGTGAACAGCTTGAATTCATCCGAGCAGCGAATATCGTAGCCGTAGCTCGAGGTGCCGTAGGAAACGATCTTATGGCCATTCTGCTGCTTGACCTGATTGGGTTCGAACGGTTCGATCATGCCGTGCTCCGTCGCCATGCGGCGGATCCACTTGTCGGATTTTATGGTCATTGTTTGAAGGGCAAGAATGCCGGAATGTAAACGGGCGAGACATGCCTCGCCCCTGCAGTTTTTCTATTTGCTGCTGTTCATGCGTTTCATCAGGTATCCTCGATCACGATCTTGGCGAACAGCTCGGAATAGTCCTGCGACAATTCGTCAACCTTCACCGCGATGCGCCGGGCAATGCCGCGATAAATCTCTGCCACGCGTCCGTCGGGATCCGCCACCACGGTGGGCGTACCGGAATCAGTCTGCTCGCGAATTTTGATGTCGAGCGGCAATGCTCCCAGAAACTCCGTGTCGTAGTCCTTGCACATTTTCTCGCCGCCGCCCGCTCCGAAAATATGCTCGGCATGGCCGCAACTGGAGCAGATGTGAATACTCATGTTCTCGACGATACCGATGATGGGAATGCCCACTTTCTGGAACATCTTGAGTCCCTTGCGTGCATCCAGCAGCGCAATGTCCTGCGGGGTAGTGACGATGACTGCACCCGTGACCGGCACTTTCTGCGCTAGGGTCAACTGAATGTCGCCGGTGCCGGGCGGCATATCGATGATGAGATAATCCACATCATGCCAGCGGGTTTCGTTCAATAACTGTTGCAAGGCCTGGGTCACCATCGGCCCGCGCCACACCATGGGGGTGTCCGCGTCGATCAGGAGACCGATGGACATGGCCTGAATGCCGTGCGCTTTCATCGGTTCCAGGTTCTTGCCATCGAGAGATTCGGGACGGCCGGTAATGCCCAGCATCTGCGGTTGCGAAGGGCCATAGATGTCGGCATCCAGAATGCCGACGGAAGCACCTTCTGCGGCCAGTGCCAGCGCCAAGTTGACCGCGGTGGCGGATTTGCCCACGCCGCCCTTGCCGGAAGCTACGGCGATGATATTCTTTACTCCCGGAATGAGCTTCACACCGCGCTGCACGCTGTGCGGAACAATCTTGCTGGTGACATTGACATTCACGGAGCCGATACTGGGAATGGTTGCAAGCTTGTCAGCCACTTGTTTGCGGATACTCTCGATCACACTCTTTGCCGGATAACCCAGCACGATGTCGAGCGCTACATTGCTGCCGTCTATTCTGATATTGCGCGCTTCCTTGCTGGTCACATAATCCTTGCCGGTGCTGAGATCGGTGATCTCCTTGAGTACGGACTGCACCTGCTGCTCCGAAATAGCCACTCTGCAACTCCCTTATGCTGAAACGCAAATAGACGCTGAACGCTCCGAATTTTAACAAATATCGGATTGGGTTATACAGTTTGTTACAATCCGCGTTTATCGGATTTCTACAGGCAGTTGATGAGCAAGCGAAAAATCCTGGTCACCTCCGCCCTGCCGTATGCCAATGGCAGCATTCATCTCGGCCATCTGGTGGAATACATCCAGACCGACATCTGGGTACGCTTTCAGAGAATGCAAGGACATGAGGTGCATTATGTTGGTGCTGACGATACCCACGGCACGCCCGTCATGCTGCGCGCCCAGAGCGAGGGCATCACGCCGGAAGCATTGATCGAGCGCGTGTGGAAAGAACACAGGCGCGATTTCGATGATTTCCTGGTGAGCTTCGACAACTACCACTCGACCCACTCGGACGAAACGCGTGTGATCGCCGAGGAAATATACCGCCGCCTCGACCAGGGAAAGCTGATCACCCAACGGTCGGTCGAGCAATTCTACGACCCGATCAAGCAAATGTTCCTGCCCGACCGCTTCATCAAGGGCGAGTGCCCCAAATGCGGTGCCAAAGACCAGTACGGCGATTCGTGTGAAGTATGCGGTGCGACCTATTCGCCTACCGACCTCAAGAACCCGTACTCGACGGTATCGGGCGCAGCACCGGTGCGCAAGGCATCGGAACATTACTTCTTCAAACTCGGTGACTGCAGTGAATTTCTGCAGCAATGGACGCGCTCGGGCACGCTGCAGCTCGAGGCTGCCAATAAGATGGCCGAGTGGTTCTCCGCCGGCCTCAACGACTGGGACATCTCGCGCGACGCGCCCTATTTCGGTTTCGAGATTCCCGGCGCGCCCGGCAAGTACTTCTATGTCTGGCTCGATGCGCCTATCGGCTACTTTGGCAGCCTGCGCAATTATTGCGACAAGCAGCAAGCCGCTGGCAAAACCCTGGATTTCGACGCCTTCACCAACGCCGACAAAGCCGCCACCGAAAAAACCGAGATGGTTCATTTCATCGGCAAGGACATCCTTTACTTCCACGCACTGTTCTGGCCGGCGATGCTCAAGAATGCCGGTTTCCGCACGCCAACGAACATCTATGCCCACGGCTTTCTCACTGTCAACGGCGAGAAGATGTCCAAGTCGCGCGGCACTTTTATCACTGCCGAGAGCTATATTCAGCAAGGTTTGAATCCAGAGTGGCTACGTTATTACTACGCCGCCAAGCTCAACTCGACGATGGAGGACATCGATCTGAACCTGGAGGATTTCGTTGCGCGGGTGAATTCTGATTTAGTGGGAAAGTACATCAATATTGCCAGTCGATGTGCGCCATTCATCAGCAAATACTTTGATGGCAAAATTCTTAGCACACCTGATTTATGGGTAAGCGAATCCAAAGAGATTGATCATTCATCAAAAAATCCCGTTTTCCCTTTTGTCTACACTAGACTTGGGGACGTAAACGTACTTTATGAAAACCGCGAGTACAGTAAAGTTATACGAGATGTAATGGCTTTCGTTGCCTGCATCAATGCTTATATTGATGTGCTTAAACCTTGGGAATTAGCCAAGACTGGCGAGATGAAGTTACTGCATCAGGTTTGTAGTGTATCCATCAACATGTTCCGTATGGTCGCCATTTACCTGAAACCTGTATTACCAGAGATGGTTGCCAATGTTGAAAATTTTTTAAACATTAACCCCCTAACATCAGCAAGCGCACAAACCTTGTTACCTGATGGTCATATCATAAACCCTTACAAACACCTCGCGACCCGCATCGACCCCAAGCAGATCACCGCGCTGGTTGAAGCCAACAAGGAAAGTCTCAAGCCCACCGCGCCACAGCCGCATTCGCAGCAGCGCCATGCCCAACATCAGGAGAACATCGTGGAAACCACCACTCAGCCCGCCACCATCAACATCGATGATTTCAGCAAGATAGATTTGCGCGTTGCTCGCATCGTCAATGCCGAACAGGTGGAAGGTGCGGACAAACTGCTCAAGCTCACGCTGGACATCGGCACGGAGCAGCGCACCGTGTTCGCGGGCATCAAATCCGCCTATGACCCGGAAAAACTAAAGGGGCGGCTGACCGTGATGGTGGCCAATCTCGCACCGCGCAAGATGAAGTTCGGCCTGTCGGAAGGGATGGTGCTGGCAGCCGGTGATGGCAGCGGCTTGTATCTTCTAGGCCCCGATGAAGGCGCACAGCCCGGGATGCGGATAAAGTAGCAACCGGTGTGAGCCGGGAGCCGAAAGCGATCACGGTCTAGCGCAATTTGTGGTTTACCCACAGGGCCGCAGTAAACAGCAGCACCGCACCTCCCTGATGTGCGGCCGCCAGCGGCAAGGGAACGACCAGCAGCAGTGTGGCAATGCCCAGGCTTATCTGCACCGCCAGCATGGCCAGCAGCAGATTGCAGGCCAACCGGGTCGAAGCCGGCAGCGGAAATTGTCTGGATTTGAACCAGAACAGCGGCACCAGGAACGCCAGCATCCAGGCGATCATGCGATGGTCGAATTGCACCGTTGCCATGTTATCGAAGAAATTGCGATACCACGGTTCCAGCATGAATATCTCCGGCGGGATGAAGTGGCCGTTCATCAGCGGGAAAGTGTTGTACGCCAGCCCCGCACGTATGCCGGCAACAAAACCCCCGGATAACACCATGATGAAAATCAGCGAAGTCAGCGCCAGAGAGAATTGGCGCAGACTGCGCAATCTGTCGTCTCCCTGCGATGCGCTCGCAGGAAAAAGCAGTCCCAGCGCCACCCACAGCATTGCGGCATAAATGACGAAAGCCAGTCCCAGGTGAGCTGTCAGGCGGTACTGGCTGACATGGGGATTGTCCACCAGCCCGCTTTTCACCATATACCAGCCCATCGCCCCCTGCAAACCGCCCAGCAGAAAAATTCCAGCCAGCTTCAGACCCAATGGCCGATCGATTCCCTTGCGCGCGACAAAATATACAAATGGGATGAAAAATGCCAGTCCGATGACGCGACCCAGCAAGCGGTGAAAGTATTCCCACCAGAAAATGCCTTTGAACTCCTCCAGACTCATGCCCTGATTGACTTTCTTGTACTGCGGAGTCTGGTGATATTTTTCAAAAACCACCTCCCAGTCACTTTGACTGAGCGGGGGGAAGGTGCCGACAATAGGCTGCCATTCGACGATGGACAATCCGGAATTGGTGAGACGCGTGACGCCGCCAACCACCACCATGGCAAATACCAGAGCACAGCAGGCCAGCAACCAGACGGCAATGGATTTTTGCATGACGGAGTTATTCTGGAAAAATAAGTTGAAACGGATTGTAAGCGTTATTTCGCGCGCATCAGGCGTTGCTTGTCACGCACCCATTCTTTCTGCTTCTCGGATTCACGTTTGTCGTGCTGCTTCTTGCCCTTCGCCAGACCAATTTCAAGCTTGATCTTGCCAGCCTTGTAGTGCATATCCAGCGGCACCAGTGTGTAGCCGGCGCGCTCCACCTTGCCAATGAGCTGCTCGATTTCCCTGGCATGCAGCAACAGCTTGCGGGTGCGCACCGGGTCCGGATCGATGTGAGTGGATGCGGTCGGCAGAGCGCTGATGTGGCAGCCGATGAGAAACAGTTCACCATTACGGACAATGACATAGGCTTCTTTAATCTGTACCCGTCCCGCCCGAATCGCCTTGACTTCCCAGCCTTCGAGGACCACGCCTGTCTCGTATTTCTCCTCGATGAAATAATCGTGAAAAGCTTTCTTATTCTGGACGATACTCATGTGGGAGTCGAAAGCTGGTGAGTTTCATGCGGGTTTCGTGTATTTTAACAGCTTTTCTACGCCGCCTCATCAGATCAGGCGGTTAATCTTATGGCTGAAATTGAAAAATCGGTTCTGGTAGGCTACTCGGCGAGCCGAATGTTCGCGCTGGTAGACGCAGTCGAGGACTATCCGAAGTTCCTGCCCTGGTGCGGAGGCTCGTCCGTTACGCCACAGAATGAATGCATCACCCATGCGACGGTCATGATTAATTATCTTCACGTCAAGCACAGCTTCACTACCGAGAATACCCGACAGCCGCCGAAATTAATTGAAATGACGCTGCTGGACGGCCCATTCGAACATCTGGATGGCCACTGGCGCTTTGTGCCCCTGTCAGAGGACGCCTGCAAGGTAGAATTCCGTTTGCATTACACGTTCTCGCACAAAATACTGGAGAAGCTGGTAGGGCCGGTATTTTTCATTATTGCCAACAACTTCGTGGAAGCCTTCATCCAGCGTGCGGAAGAGGTTTACGGATATACGTGAACGGACAGATTGAGATCGTAGTCGTCTATGCACTGCCGCATGATCAGATTGTGCGGCAACTGAACGTACCCGCCGGCACGACAGCGAGACAGGCGGTAGAGCTTTCCGGGATCGGCGGAATGTTCCCCGAGATCGATTTGTCACAAAGCAAGCTGGGCATATTCGGCAAACTGGTCAAGCCCGAGACGATTCTGCACGATCGCGACCGGGTGGAAATCTACCGGCCGCTGTCAGTCGACCCCAAGGATGCGCGCAGAAGGCGCGCAGAAAAAGTCAAGGCAATGAGGAACAGCGCGCCGAAACCCCTTCATCTGCAGTAAGCGGCAATATCCTTCTGTGCCTCATCGATGCCTTTCTGGCGGGCAGCGTCATCGGCAAAAACAATACCTCCCACACCATCAGGCAGACTCACACGCGGAGAGTCCCGAAATACTTTCAATTTGGAATTGGCCTGGATGCATTTCTCCTTATTCCGTTCGGCTTCAGCCTGCCGCTCGATTTCAGCCTTTTCCTCGGCGGCACGGCGTTTCTTGAATCCCAGTTCCTTCTCAGCCAGGCCTGCGGGTGCACTCGCCTTGCCAGCGGCCGGCTGCACTGGTCTGGACTTGATATTCAATTTCTCTTCGGTTCTGGCAACTCCTGGCGGCGGTGGCTGGTCGCTATACTGAGTGGTGCCATTTTTATCCACCCATTTATAGAATTCCCCATGGGCGGCGAGGCTGAAAGAAAACAACAAAACTGACAACATGAGGTGCCGCATGGTTTCTCCCTGCATACACAGAGCGTTATCCGCCAGTTCTGCGGTCAATGACAAATCGCCAATCTTACCCGGACAATTCCAGTGCAATTCCAGAAAACCGTTCCCATTCCGCCAGAAAATAGTGGTTTTTTCCTATTCGGTCAATGGATTTCCAGATGCCGACAGCGTTTACGATCAACAGGTTCGTTTGCCTGCAATCCTTGGGTTTAGCTATAATGCTGCTTTGTAAAGGATCATTATCATGCGACTGGTTCAGAAAGCACTAACCTTTGATGATGTTTTGCTGCTTCCCGCCCACTCCGTAGTTTTGCCGCGCGACGTAAAACTTGCCACAAAACTAACCCGCAACATTTCTCTCAATATTCCGCTGGTATCAGCCGCCATGGATACGGTTACCGAGTCGCGGCTTGCCATTGCCCTTGCCCAGGAGGGCGGCATCGGCATCATCCACAAGAATATGCCGACAGAATCTCAGGCAGCCCATGTCGCCAAGGTCAAGCGCTTCGAAAGCGGCGTGGTGAAAGACCCGATCACCATTCCTCCGAGCATGACAGTGCGGGAAGTGCTCAACCTCACCCATCAATACAAGATCTCGGGTCTGCCGGTAGTGGAAGGCTCCAGAGTGGTCGGCATCGTCACCAACCGGGACCTGCGTTTTGAAACCAACCTGGACCAACCCATCAGAAACATCATGACGCCGAAAGAGCGTTTGGTAACAGTGAAGGAAGGTACCAGCCGTGAAGAAGCAATGGCGCTGCTGCACCAGCACCGGTTGGAGAGAGTGTTGGTGGTGAATGCCAATTTCGAATTGTGCGGACTGATCACCGTCAAAGATATCATCAAGACATCTGAACACCCCAACGCCTGCAAGGATGACCTCGGACGTCTGCGTGTAGGTGCGGCCATCGGCGTGGGTGAGGGCAGCGACGAGCGCGCCGAAGCGCTGGCCGAGGCGGGTGTAGACGTGCTCATCGTGGATACCGCACACGGTCATTCCCAGGGCGTGCTTGAGCGGGTGCAATGGGTCAAGAAACGCTTTCCACATATCCAGGTTATTGGCGGAAATATTGCCACTGCTGCCGCTGCCAAAGCGCTGGTGGACTACGGTGCTGACGGCGTGAAAGTCGGAATCGGTCCCGGATCAATTTGCACTACGCGCATCGTTGCCGGGGTGGGAGTGCCGCAAATTACCGCAATCCAGAATGTAGCCACTGCGCTGAGCGGATCGGGCGTACCGATGATCGCCGATGGTGGCATCCGCTACTCCGGTGATATCGCCAAGGCGATTGCCGCCGGCGCCAACTCGGTCATGCTGGGCGGATTATTTGCAGGCACCGAGGAGTCGCCCGGAGATATCGAACTGTTTCAGGGACGATCCTACAAAACCTACCGTGGCATGGGTTCACTTTCCGCCATGCAGCAAGGCTCCAGCGACCGTTATTTCCAGCAGGCCGAGCAGGACGCTGAGAAGCTGGTACCTGAAGGCGTGGAAGGTCGTGTCCCTTTCAAAGGCAGCGTAATCGCAGTGATCCTCCAGCTCATAGGCGGTGTGCGCTCAGGCATGGGTTATCTCGGCTGTGGCACAATTGATGAAATGCACAGCAAAGCCGAGTTTGTCGAAATCACCTCCGCTGGTATTCGGGAATCCCACGTGCATAACGTGCAGATCACCAAGGAAGCGCCGAATTACCACGTGGAATAGGGGCTACCCCTGAGATGCACCAGAAGATCCTCATCCTCGATTTCGGCTCTCAATACACGCAGCTGATCGCCCGCCGGGTGCGGGAGACTAACGTCTATTGCGAGCTTCATCCCTACGACGTAACCGATCAATTCATCCGCGAGTTCTCGCCCAGAGGCATCATTCTCTCCGGCGGCCCCTCCTCCGTCACCGAAGAAGAAACGCCACGTGCTCCGCAAAGCGTATTCGAGCTGGGCATCCCGGTGCTGGGCATCTGCTACGGCATGCAGACCATGGCGGCGCAACTGGGTGGTGCAGTCGAAACTTCCAAAGTACGTGAATTCGGTTACGCTGAAATACAGGCGCAAGGACACACTGCGCTACTAAAGGACATTCATGACCGTGCCGATGCGCAAGGCCACGGCTTCCTGGATGTGTGGATGAGCCATGGCGACAAGGTGACTGCGCTGCCCCCCGGCTTCAAGGTGATGACAAGCAATGCTGCCACGCCCATCGCAGCCATGGCCGATGAAGCGCACAAATTCTATGGCGTACAGTTCCACCCCGAAGTCACCCACACCCTGCAGGGCAAGGCCATCATCGAGCGATTCATCCATGATATTTGCGGTGTCGGTTATGACTGGAACATGCCCGACTATGTGGAAGAAGCCATCGGTAAAATCCGCTCCAAAGTGGGTAATGATGAGGTCATTCTGGGTTTGTCCGGTGGCGTGGATTCATCGGTGGCGGCAGCGCTGATCCAGCGTGCCATCGGTGAGCGGCTTACCTGTGTATTCGTGGACAATGGCTTGCTGCGGCTGAATGAGGCCGAGCAGGTGATGGACACCTTCTCCAGAAATCTGGGATTGAAGGTTATCCACGTCGATGCGAGCGAGGAATTTCTCAAGCACCTGCAAGGCGTCACCGATCCGGAGCAAAAACGCCGCATTATCGGGCGCGAATTTGTCGAAGTGTTTCAGCGCGAATCAGCCAAAATCGCCAATGCCAAGTGGCTCGCACAGGGAACGATTTACCCAGATGTAATCGAATCCGCCGGCGGCAAAACCAAAAAAGCACACACCATCAAATCGCACCACAATGTCGGCGGTCTACCCGATACGCTGCATCTGAAATTGCTGGAACCGTTACGTGAATTGTTCAAGGATGAAGTGCGCGAACTCGGGCTGGCACTGGGATTGCCGCATGACATGGTATTTCGTCATCCTTTCCCCGGCCCCGGTCTGGGAGTGCGTATTCTGGGTGAAGTAAAGCACGAATATGCTGAACTATTGCGGCGCGCAGATGCGATCTTTATCGAAGAGCTACGTGCTTCCGGCTGGTATGAAAAAACTTCGCAAGCCTTCAGCGTGTTTCTGCCAGTGAAATCGGTAGGGGTGATGGGTGATGGCCGCACCTATGATTACGTGGTGGCGTTAAGAGCCGTCCAAACCCAGGATTTCATGACTGCACATTGGGCAGAGCTGCCTTATTCCTTGCTGGGCAAGGTTTCCAATCGTATCATCAATGAAGTGCGCGGCATCAACCGTGTGGTCTACGATATCTCCGGAAAGCCGCCTGCAACGATTGAGTGGGAATGACCCAGCACGCAGCTTCATCTGCCTTGAAACTGAAGGCGCACTCTCGATTCAGAAGAAATAAATACTACGCCTCCAGGTGCAGGCGTCGATGCTCCTCGCTGCAAAAAAACTCACCTTGCGAGGTGATACTCTCACTTTTCGGCAAATGCACGCTGCAATGGGCGCAGCACACCATATCTTCGCCTGCGGTGGGCGGCGTCTCATCCTGCTTTCTTTTCCCGCGCAAGTGGTTTCTTATTGCCCAGAAAACCAGCACGGCAAGGAGCACAAAGAATATCAGTCTACCCAACGCGATTGTCTCCGTTGCCGCATCAAAATTGGTCGGGGTGAGAGGATTCGAACCTCCGACTCCTGCGTCCCGAACGCAGTACTCTACCAGGCTGAGCTACACCCCGAAAATGATTAGCAGGTCCCGCTATGAATTATTGGGTACCTGTTCTGCAACTTGCTTGCTTTCCCTCTGACTGTCCCGACTGGGAAAAGACTCTCGGGATCTTGAGTTTATCGAGGTGCTCTAATAATTTCGTGCCACCGCGAAAACGGCTAATTGTAACAAACATTCTTTGTAATTAGAATTTGGCAGCGATGCAATTGTCGCCGATGCAATATCGGACTCGGCTTGTGCCCGCTGCCGGGCGTAGTCCAGCGCACCGGTCTGCTGGATAACCTGCAACACCGGCTGAAATCCCCCTTCTCCACCCTGCTCAATGGCGTTGCGTATGATTGCAGCCTGCTCACTTGAACCTGTTTTCATCGCATAAATCAGTGGCAGTGTAGGTTTGCCTTCAGCCAGATCATCTCCCAGATTCTTGCCGGTGTCATGATAATCACCGGAGTAATCCAGCATGTCATCAGTCAACTGAAACGCGGTACCGAGATGCATGCCATAGGCGGCCATTGCCTCTTCCTCTGCCGGCGTAGCGTTGCCGAGAATTGCCCCCAGTCGGGTCGCTGCTTCGAACAGCTTGGCAGTTTTGTAACGGATCACTTGCAGATAATTTTCCTCATCGACATCAGGGTTGCGGCAATTGAGCAACTGCAATACTTCACCCTCAGCTATCGTATTGGTGGCGTCGGCCAGCACCTGCATGACGCGCATACTGTCCACTTCCACCATCATCTGGAACGCACGTGAGTAAAGAAAATCCCCCACCAGTACGCTGGCTGCGTTACCGAACAAGGCGTTGGCGGTAGCCTTGCTGCGCCGTAATTCGGACGCATCCACCACGTCGTCGTGCAACAGGGTCGCGGTATGAATGAACTCCACAACCGCCGCAAGATCGTGGTGACGTTTGCCCGAATAGTTGAAGGCACCAGCAGACAGAATCACCAGCGCTGGCCGCAGCCTTTTTCCTCCGCTGTTGATGATGTATTCGCTTACCTGACGGATGAGCGCCACGTGCGAATAGAGCTTCTCGCGGATAACCTCATCCACGGCACCCATGTCCGGGGCAATTAGACTTCTGATATGTTCAATCGACACGGCGATACCTGCGAAAAAGCTGCCATGTTAGGAACGTCCTCACTGGTGTGTCAAGCTCGACAGTACAGACAATTCTGCGTTTTCCGCACAATCTTCATTCGCAACAAGCCTTTGACCTGATGGGTCCGGCTATGTATAATCCGCGCTTTGGTAAAAGCAACATATGGAGTCCGACATGTATGCGGTCATAAAAACTGGCGGGAAACAATACCGCGTTGAAGCCGGTGAAAAACTTAAAATAGAGCAGATAGAGGCAGACACCGGCAGTGAACTGGTGATTGACCAGGTATTGATGGTCGCTGATGGCGACAAGATCTCTATGGGCAAACCTCTGGTGCTTGGCGCCACGGTCAAGGCGACTGTGCTGGGACAAGGCCGGCACGACAAGGTGCGCATTTTCAAAATGCGCCGGCGCAAGCATTACCAGAAGCATCAGGGACATCGGCAGAATTACACCGAGATCCAGATCACCGGCATTTCAGCATAAGGAGAGCTTACCATGGCACATAAAAAAGCAGGCGGCAGCTCCAGAAATGGCCGCGACTCACATTCCAAACGCCTGGGTGTTAAAAGCTACGGTGGCGAACTGATACCTGCGGGCAGCATCATCATTCGCCAGCGGGGCACCCAGATCCATCCGGGCGACAACGTGGGCATGGGCAAAGACCACACGCTGTTCGCCAAGATTACCGGCAAAGTAAATTTCTATGTAAAAGGCCCGGCACAGCGCAAAACGGTAAGCATCGTACCGGTCTAAAGTTAAGCAGCCCACCACGAAAAGCCCTGTCCAGCGCGATAGGGCTTTTTTGTTTGTGGCACCTGAATTGAAAAAAACCATCCCATGAAATTTATAGACGAAGCAGTAATCCAGGTAGTTGCCGGCAAAGGCGGCGATGGCTCAGCCAGTTTCCGCCGGGAAAAATTCATCCCGAGGGGCGGGCCGGATGGCGGCGACGGCGGGCATGGTGGCAGCATTTTTGCCATTGCCGACCGCAACATCAACACCCTGGTGGATTATCGCTTTGCGCGCTTGCATCGTGCCAAAAAAGGCGAGAATGGCCGCGGCGCAGATCGTTATGGCAAGGGTGCCGAGGACATCGTGTTGCGCATGCCGGTCGGCACAGTCATCACCAATATTGCTACCGGTGAGATCGTCGCCGATCTCAAGCAACATCAACAAAAAGCCCTGCTGGCAAAAGGCGGCGCGGGCGGAATCGGCAATCTGCACTTCAAATCGAGCACCAACCGCGCGCCACGTCAGTTCACCTTTGGCGAACCGGGACAGGAATTCGATCTTAAGCTGGAACTCAAGATACTGGCGGATGTGGGGCTCCTGGGCATGCCCAATGCGGGCAAATCCACTCTGATTCGCGCCGTCTCCGCTGCCCGCCCCAAAGTGGCGGACTATCCTTTCACCACACTGCATCCCAATCTGGGCATGGTACGAGTAGATCAGAACCGCAGTTTCGTAATGGCGGATATCCCCGGTCTGATCGAAGGCGCGGCGGAAGGCGCCGGACTGGGACACCGCTTCCTCAAGCATCTCGTCCGCACCCGCCTGTTGCTGCATTTAGTGGATGTCGCACCGCTGGATGAAAGTATCGATCCCGTGCGTGAGGCCAAAGCCATCGTAAAAGAACTGCGGAAATACGACGAATCGCTCTACCAGAAGCCGCGCTGGCTGGTGCTCAATAAGACCGACATGCTGCCTGCGGATGAACGCGAAAAGATTTGCAAGAAACTCATCCGCAGCTTGGGCTGGAAGGGGAAAAGCTTTATCATTTCCGCGCTTACCGGCGAAGGCTGCAAGGAGCTGACCTACGCCATCATGGAGCATCTGGAGCAGGAAGCTGGAGAACCTGATGTTGACGTATCAGGCGACTGATTCATCTTAGGAACATGGCCATGCAGTCAGTTTTAAAACAATCCCGGCGCATCGTCATCAAAGTTGGCAGCAGCCTCGTCACCAATCAGGGGCAGGGGCTCGATCATGCCGCACTGTCACGCTGGGCCGCGCAGATTGCCGGACTCAAACAAATGGGCAAGGAAGTTGTGCTGGTTTCTTCCGGCGCAATAGCCGAAGGCATGCAGCGGCTGAACTGGAAGAAACGCCCGCATGCGTTGCACGAGTTACAGGCTGCTGCCGCAGTCGGGCAGATGGGATTGGTACAGGCTTATGAATCCTGCTTCCGCAGGCATGAACTGCAGGCTGCACAAGTACTGCTCACGCATGAGGATTTATCTGACCGCAAGCGCTACCTCAATGCTCGCTCGACCCTGACCACGCTGTTGAGCTTGAAAGTCATTCCTGTCATCAATGAAAATGACACGGTGGCGACCGACGAGATCCGTTTCGGTGACAATGACACGCTGGCCGCACTGGTAACCAACCTGATCGAAGCCGATGTGCTGGTGATACTCACCGATCAGGCCGGATTATTCACGGCTGACCCGCGCAAGGATACGCAAGCCAGTCTGATAGACGAAGCCAGGGCCGGTGATCCGGCGCTGGAAACAATGGCGGGTGGTGTCGGCAGCGACATCGGCCGCGGTGGCATGCTGACCAAGGTGATTGCGGCGAAACGCGCAGCACGCAGCGGCGCGCACACGGTCATCGCATCAGGACATGAAGCTGAGGTGCTGATCCGTCTTGCCCAGGGAGAAGCCATCGGCACCCAACTGCTGGCGGAAACCATGCCGCTGGCGGCACGCAAACAATGGCTCGCTGATCATCTGCAAATGCGCGGCAAGGTCATACTGGATGCCGGTGCGGTGAAAGCGCTCATAACCGGCGGCAAGAGCCTGCTGCCGATAGGTGTGACCAACGTCAGTGGTGATTTTGAACGTGGGGAAGTAGTAATTTGCCTTGACCCGGCAGGCCGGGAAATTGCCCGTGGACTGATTAATTACAGCGCCGCAGAAACCAAAAATATTTTACAGCGGGCAAGCAATGAAATCGAGGTCATCCTGGGCTACGTGGACGAGCCGGAACTGATCCATCGAGATAATCTGGTTCTGCTCTAAACTAGGCCGGGATGCTGGCTCCCGCTCATGCCACCCCTTCTGGATACATATACATCTGATACCAGAGCAGATTGCCCAGTGCCATGTGGTCATTGGGTTGCAGTTCTTTGAATTCCACACCGTACTCATAGTGCGTTACACCCTGCTCATCTGTCGCACTCTTTGAACTGCGCACCAGAGCGTTTAGTTCAAGCACCACCGGAACACCTTGCAGCTCAAATCGTGTGGCGAGTTGTATCGAACTTTCATCCGTAAGTGGTTCAGTAATACTAATGCGGGCTCCGGCCGTGCCGATGTTCAGAATGGATCCCGTTATGCCTGTCTTGTCACCAGCAGCAATCGTGGCTGGAAGGCGTACACCATGACGAAATGAACCGCGCACCGTCACTGCCTCGATTTTCTCCGGGAATCGCAGGTGCAGGTAGGTAAACGGATAATGCTCTATCTTGAGTACCGTGGTGCTGAAGGCGAATGCGCTCCTGCCGGTGAACGCCCGCAGCAGCACATGTTCGCCATCCTTCAACAGCCCGGCCATGATGATTCTCTGCGGCAAGGTGATGAGGAAACTGCTGCCTTCTACCCAACCAATCACCTTCCCAAGTGTGCGCTCCCCTTTTACTCCACGGGGAATCTCAATCGGAATCTTGTCGCCCACTTTGAGGTGCATTTCCGCAAATGCGGCAGGCACCGGAGTCGGGCGCGATGCCGTGGTGTCACTGGCCAGGATCGACCCGGCGGGAGTTTGTGGTTCTGTAGAGGGGGTTTCCATTTGATCTCGTTCGGCCATAAGAAGGCCACTGTAGCAGGCTGTAGAAAAACTGGTCAAGTTCAGAATGAGTTAGGAAACTTATGAAGAATACCTATTACCCCCACTCCTGCCTATTGAATCACGCGTGGATGGCTGCCTCTCTTCAACGCTTGAATAGCCTCTTCCGCATCTTTTACAATACTATTACCCGGGCAGAAGAAATATCTGGAAAGCGCCCGTTGCGCATAATGCTGCGGTATATTTTCAATTTCCTCCCATTTCGATACCCGTGCTCGCACCCAAGTCTTGTCGTCACGACCAAGGGCGTAGAGCCTTCTTTCAGTATTGTGAAATTTGAATATCAATATTTCCCCTTTCGCTTCCACGCTTGCACACCGCATACCCTCATAGCTTATGTTCATCGCTCCTGCAGGTGATTTGATCACCAGGCTGTAGCGCACTATGCCATCTTCCTCGACCGTGATGGAGGGAGCATCAATGTAATGAAGATTCCTGCTGGCAGGGCCGGCGTCAAATGGCAGTAGGCTTTCCTGTTTTGGGTAGGCGGGCAATTGTGCTTGCAGTTCAATCCAGGTTTTTTCGCCATCAAATTCTTTATCGAATCCCTTCTGTTCCTTCTGCTCGGCGTACGCTGCAAACGGCAGGAAGCATAGCAACAACAGAATCTTTTTCATGATGCTGCCGCCAAGTTGTCCATCAGTGAATCGCGCACTGCAGCATCCACCGGTTCAACCAAGGCTGAATAAGCAGGATGATCAATACCCATGCTCAGGGAGGCGCCCTGACGCAGCGCCCGGATCATATCCTGAGTGAGTTCAAGACGGAGAAAATGCACCGAAGAAGTTTTTTCCTCGGTCTCCCGCTCCAGGTCTTCGTCGGCAATGGCATAAACCGCGGCATGGTCTTGCACCCTCACCCATACCGTGTCTTCTATGTCGATCAATTGTGCCAGCCTGGCAGCACGTTCGACCGGGTCGGCGTATTCGATCATCATGGTGGCTTTCCAGTTGCTGCCATCTGGAACCAGAACACCGTAGGTACGCAGCTCGTCGAGTATGCCCTCTTCCTCAAATATTTTCTCCACCCGCAGCATTTCCTGAATTTGATAACGGATGGTCAATTCATCCTCGAAAATAAGCGTGACGTTTTCACCCAGCCGGACCTTGCGGTATTTCTTGTACGCCATCACGCGAGCACGAAATTCCTGCCGCACTTTGGCATAGGCTTCCAGGGTCATCAGGCTGTCACGGGTAATTTGGGTCATAGTTTCTTTATAGCATCAGGGGCGAGGCATGCCGCGCCCGGTTATTCGGCTGTAGTTTCTCAGCCCAGTCCGTAGGCAATCCGGATCAGCGTCAACGGATGTTGTTTCTGCGCTTTGCTCTCGCCCATACCCTGCTGGATATGACGTCCGGCAATGGCGCAGTCGGAGCTGATGTAGTCAGGGTCAGGTGCCGCCATCTGCTTGAATACCGGTTTGCCGATTTTCATGGAATCGGCGAAATGTTCGCTTTTGACGCCCCAGGTACCGTCGTGGCCGGAGCAGCGCTCCACCACGCTGACCTGGGTGCCAGGAATCATCTGCAGCAAATCCTTGGTCTTCTGTCCGATGTTCTGCACCCGTAAATGACAGGGGATATGGTAAGACACATTGCCCAGTGGCTGTTTGAAATCGGTCTTGAGCAAACCGTCACGGTTACGCAGCATCAGATATTCAAACGGGTCGGACATCGCTGCCGCCACCGCTTTCACCTCCTCGTCATCCGGGAACATCAGCGGCAACTCCTGCTTGTACATGAGCGTGCAGGAAGGCACCGGCGTAAGTATCGCATAACCTTCTTTTGCCAGTTTTGCCAGATGGGGAATGTTCACGTTTTTAAGCCGTTCCACTGCTTCCAGATCGCCCAGTTCCAGCTTGGGCATCCCGCAACAGGCCTCTTTTTCTACCAGACGTACTGGAATTTCGTTGTGTTCAAGTATTTTCAATAAATCGTGGCCAATGCCGGGTTCATTGTAATTCACATAACAGGTGGAATAAATCGCAACCTTGCCTTGCGTCCTGGCACCATCTCTCACCGAAAACGACTCATTGATCCTGGCATTTGCGCGAAATTTATGGCTGTCGTACTCTGGCAGTTTGCGTTCGGCATGGATCCCCAGCATGCTGTCCATCAGCTTGCGGGCAGCAGGTGCTTTATTGATGGCGTTTACTGTCTGCACCACCGCCGGGATGGTGGCCAGCTTGCCCATCAGGTCGGTGCTGGATAGCAGCTTGTCGCGAAAACTGGTTTCGCCTTTTTTGTATTTGACCGCTTTGGCACGCAGCATCAAATGCGGAAAGTCCACGTTCCAGGGATGTGGTGGAACGTAAGGACATTTGGTCATGAAGCACATGTCGCAAAGGTAGCAACGATCCACTACCTCCCAGTATTTCTGCTTCTCGACGCCGTCCAGCTCGCCGCTGGTGCCTTCATCTATCAGGTCAAACAATCGCGGAAATGCCGTGCACAGATTGACGCAGCGGCGGCAGCCCTGACAGATGTCAAACACACGCTGCACCTCATCGAGCAGCTTGGCTTCATCGTAAAAATCCGGATTCTTCCAGTCGAGTGGATGGCGCTTTGGCGCCTCCAGACTGCCTTCGCGGGGGGTCATGGGAATGGGGAGAAAAGCTCGGCAGGATCTGCAGGATTACTGCGGACTGACCGGACTGGATATGGAGGCTCCTGTCCGGTCAATCCGCTTTCTATAATCCTCTGCTAATCAGCGAAGTTATCCAGAGCTTTCTGGAAACGGTTGGCATGGGAGCGTTCGGCCTTGGCCAATGTTTCAAACCAATCGGCAATTTCATCAAAACCTTCATCACGCGCAGACTTGGCCATACCGGGATACATGTCGGTATATTCGTGGGTCTCACCAGCGATAGCCGTTTTCAGATTATCGCGGGAAGCGCCGAAAGGCAGGCCGGTAGCCGGATCGCCGCAGCTTTCCAGATATTCCAGATGGCCGTGAGCATGACCGGTTTCACCTTCAGCGGTGGAACGGAATACTACCGCCACGTCATTCTGACCTTCCACATCCGCTTTGGCAGCAAAATATAGATAACGGCGATTGGCCTGGGATTCGCCCGCAAAGGCCGCTTTCAAATTGGCTTCAGTTTTCGATCCTTTCAGTTGCATGATCTTCTCCTATTGATGTAACGAGTTGATGACTAAAAATTACACTGACTGACAGAATACTTAGAATGAAATGGCAGGCTGAAATAGCGTGAATTCCAAGACCGTCTATTAAAGATTAGACTAAAAACTGTGCAGGAAGACTAGCGGAGGGCTCCTGGCTTGTCAACTACGCATGCACTACGCATGCGACTATGCCCGCCAGCGCGCCATTTACCGGTGGATTCAGTCACTCCCGGTTCATTCTTGCGGAAAACAGGCTGGCCGAAACGATCATTGCCCCGCCCACCCATTCCTTCAGAGCCATGGCCTCATTTGCCAGGAAATACGCGGCAATAGCCGCCACCACCAATTCGAACAACATGATCACGACTGCACGATTCGCCGGAATATGGGTCAGGCCATATTGCACGGTCAGGCTCAGGGCAAACACCACCAGCCCTACCGCCAGCATGAGCAGCCACGAACCCGCAGAAATGTCAGCCAGCGCAAACGGAGCAGGCAGCAACAGGCTGTGAGCCAGTCCCACCAACATCACCCCCAGCCACAGCGCCAGGGATTTCAACTGGATGCTGTGGTATTGATCTTTGCGGATCATCACATTCATCAGCGCGAACATGATGCCGCCTGACAGCCCCATCCAGTCGCCATGGGATGAGGGCAGCGGAAAACCGCTTTCAGGCTGCCACAGCATGGTGACCGCACCAGCCAGCGAAATGGCTATTACCAGATAGCCGTGCAGGCTCAGTCTCTCGTTCAACAGCAGGCGCGCAAACAAGATAGTCCACAACGGCGCGAGATAAAACAGCAGCAACACCCGCATCACTTCGCCGTGAATGATGCCGAGGATATAGGCAATGTTAGTCCAGCCTGCGAACAAGGCGATCCAGAACAGCAGTTGTGGGTTGCCGCCGAATATATCGGATGCCCGTATACTTTTCCGGAATAGCACCAGTCCCAGCGACAAAGCGATGGCATAAGTGATCACCGTTGAGACTTGTCCGCTTACCCCATCCTGCTCCAGCAGCCGGTAGGGATACCATAGCAACCCCCAGATGGCGGCGCCGATGAGCAAAGCCGCTACCGGAAAAACATTTTGCTGGTTTGGTGTGGTTAACAACTCGTCCGGCCTTTATAATTCGGCTTTGCTCAAGCGATGCGGCATTGGAAAGATGATAAGTACGATCTGCCTGACCCGATAATAGTGAATCCTAACCTAAACCATCTGCAGCCTTACCCCTTCCAGAAGCTCAACCAGCTGTTCGAAGGAATCACGCCTGACCCGGCTTTCTCGCCCATCAGCCTGCACATAGGCGAGCCCAAGCACGCAACGCCCGATTTCATACGCCAGGCGCTGACGCACAATCTCGCGGGACTGGCGCATTATCCCACAACGCTTGGAACCCGGTCGCTGCGCGCGAGCATTGCCGCATGGCTGATGCGCCGCTATAACCTGCCTGCCGTCAATCCCGATACCGAGGTTATTCCGGTCAACGGCAGCCGCGAAGCACTATTCTCTTTCGCTCAAACAGTGATAGATGCATCTCTCCCACAAGCAGCAGTGGTCTGCCCCAATCCGTTTTACCAAATCTACGAAGGTGCTGCTTTGCTGGCCGGAGCTACGCCTTATTTTCTCAATACCCTGCCGGAAAATGATTTCGCGCTCGACTATGCGCAGCTATCCAACGACATCTGGGCGCGCACGCAACTGATTTATGTCTGTTCGCCCGGCAACCCCACTGGCAGAGTGATGTCGCTGGACGAATGGCGGCAACTGTTTGCGCTGTCCGACCGTTATGGTTTCGTCATCGCAGCTGACGAATGCTATTCCGAAATCTATTTCGACGAATCACGGCCGCCGCTGGGCGCACTGGAAGCTGCACAGCGCCTGGGCCGCAGCGGCTTCCCGCGGCTGGTGGTATTCAGCAGCCTGTCGAAACGCTCCAACGTACCGGGCATGCGTTCCGGTTTTGTTGCCGGAGACGCTGCGATACTGGAAAAATTTCTGCTCTATCGCACTTACCACGGCAGCGCGATGAATCCGGCAGTGCAAGCGGCAAGTGAAGCCGCGTGGAACGACGAAGCACATGTGGTGGAAAATCGCCGCCTGTACCGGGGAAAGTTCGCCGAAGCCGCCGCGTTGCTGCCGATAGCCATGCCGGCACCCATACCTGCAGCAGCTTTTTATTTATGGGCAAGAACGCCGGTAAGCGACGTCGAATTCGCCCAACAGCTTTATCGCGATTATAATGTCACGGTTTTACCGGGCAGTTATCTGGCGCGGTCTGCGCACGGCGTCAACCCCGGCGAAAATTTCGTGCGCATCGCACTGGTCGCACCACTGGCGGAATGCGTGGAAGCGATCGATCGCATGAACAGTTTGGTAGCGGCTTTGTCGGTGCGCCAGAAAAATTGAATCGATAGCAACATCTTTTAAGGAAAATCATGGATCAACTGCAAAGCACCATTGAAGAAGCTTTCGAACGCCGTGCCGACATTACCCCGCGTAACGTCGAAGCCAAACTCAAGGAATCCGTCAACCAGGTACTGGATATGCTCGACAGCGGCAAGCTGCGGGTAGCGGAAAAAATCAACGGCGAATGGCACACCTACCAATGGCTCAAGAAAGCCGTGCTGCTGTCTTTTCGCATGGAAGACAACAGCTTCATCAAAGGGGGCTTCTCCAATTATTTCGATAAAGTGCCTTCCAAATTTGCCGATTACAGTTCCAGGGATTTTCGTGACGGCGGTTTCCGCGTGGTGCCGCCGGCAGCCGTGCGCAAGGGCTCGTTTATCGCCAACAATGTGGTGCTGATGCCCTCCTATGTCAATATTGGCGCTTATGTGGATGAAAACACCATGGTCGATACCTGGGCTACGGTCGGTTCCTGTGCCCAGATCGGCAAGAACGTCCATTTGTCCGGCGGGGTGGGCATAGGCGGCGTGCTGGAGCCGGTACAGGCTAATCCAACCATCATCGAGGACAACTGTTTCATCGGCGCGCGCTCGGAAGTGGTCGAAGGCGTGATCGTCGGCGAGAACTCGGTGATTTCGATGGGCGTGTACATCGGCCAGAGCACCAAGATTTATAACCGCGAAACCGGGGAAGTCAGCTACGGCCGCATCCCGCCAGGATCGGTGGTGGTTTCGGGCAATCTGCCTTCTGCCGATGGCAAGTACAGCCTTTACTGCGCGGTAATCGTCAAGCAGGTGGACGCCAAAACCCGTGCCAAAACCGGAATCAATGAGTTATTGCGCGGAATCTGAACAGCCTGATGGCCGCGATACTGTTTAACTGAGCAAACACCCCATGTCCAATGACACGCTGGCCCTCGCGCAGACACTGATAGCCTGCCGTTCACCCACCCCTGACGACGGCGGTTGCCAGGAGATCCTGATCAGCCGTCTGCAAAAGCTCGGTTTCCGAATTGAAAGAATGCGCCATGGCGCAGTGGATAATTTGTGGGCACGGCGCGGGACTGCAGCACCGCTGTTGTGCTTTGCCGGTCATACCGATGTGGTACCCACCGGCCCACTGGAGAAATGGGACAGCGATCCATTCACCCCGACAATCCGCGACGGCAAACTCTACGGACGCGGTGCGGCCGACATGAAAGCGTCATTGGCAGCATTTGTCACCGCGATTGAAGCTTTCGTCGCCGCACACCGCGATCACAACGGCTCGATTGCGCTGCTGATCACCTCGGACGAAGAAGGCGTCGCAGTGGATGGCACCGTCAGGGTGGTGGAAACCCTCAGGGCGCGCAACGAGCCGATCGACTATTGCATCGTCGGCGAACCCACCTGCGTGGACCAACTGGGCGATACGGTCAAGAACGGCAGGCGCGGCTCCCTGTCCGGAACCCTGACGGTGAAAGGCATTCAGGGACACATCGCTTATCCTCATCTGGGGAAAAATCCGATCCATCTGGCCGCCCCCGCCATCGCCGAACTGGCACAAACCGAGTGGGATCAGGGCAATGAATATTTTCCGCCGACCACCTGGCAGATTTCCAACATCAACGGCGGAACCGGCGCCACCAACGTGATTCCCGGTGAAGTCAAAATGCTGTTTAATTTCCGCTTCTCCACCGCCAGCACGGTCGAGTTGCTGCGCACCCGGGTGCACGCCATTCTCGACCGACATAGCCTCGATTACGATTTGCTGTGGGAACTCTCCGGCAAGCCTTATCTCACTCCCAGGGGCAGCCTGGTAGAAGCGATAGGGCATGCGATCAAAAACGTGACCGGAATCGAGCCGCAGCTCTCCACTTCCGGCGGCACCTCCGACGGGCGCTTCATCGCCGACATCTGCTCACAAGTGGTCGAATTCGGCCCGCGCAACGCCACCATCCACAAGCTCAACGAATGCGTGGAAGTGGACGACGTGGAACGGTTGGCGCAGATCTACCGCCTGACGCTGGAAAATTTGCTGCTGCAACAATAAAAGCACTCGCCGCACAGGATGCAGAGGAAAAGAAAATGTAATAGACGGGATTTACAGGATTACATCCTATAAAATCTTGAACGATACTGTTCATTTTGTTTGATTTTGGTTTCCTTTGCGTCCTCCGCGTCCTCTGCGGTTTAAGACTTTTCTGCCTCTCTACAATACAAAAGCATTCATGTTCACTCAAGCCGAAACCCAACTTCACACCTTCCGTGACCTGCTGCGCTTTGCAGTGAGCCGTTTCAACGAAGCCGGTCTTTTCTTCGGCCACGGCTCGACTAATGCCTATGACGAAGCGGCCTATCTGATCCTGCACACACTGCATCTGCCGCCCGATCAACTGGAAGCGTTTCTGGATGCGCGTCTCACCAGCGCCGAACTAACGCAGGTGTTGAGCATCATCAAACGCCGCACCCTGGAGAAAATTCCTGCCGCCTATCTCACCCACGAAGCCTGGCTGGGGGATTTCAGTTTTTATGTGGACAAGCGCGTACTGATACCGCGCTCGTTCATTGCCGAATTGCTGCGCGAGCAGCTCGCGCCGTGGGTGGCTGATCCCGCTGCCATCCATTCCGCGCTGGACCTCTGCACCGGATCGGGATGCCTTGCGATACTGCTCGCGCACGCTTTTGAGAACGCCAAGATAGATGCCACGGACATTTCAAATGAGGCACTGGAAGTCGCCCGCAAGAACGTGGATGATTATGGCCTGGAACAGAGAGTCAATCTGCTGCAATCGGATTTGTTCAGCGCATTGGCGGGGCGCCGCTACGACCTGATCATCAGCAACCCGCCTTATGTCAACGCCGAAGCGATGGCGGCACTGCCAGAAGAATATCGCCATGAACCGCGCAATGCGCTGGCGAGCGGCGAAGACGGTCTGGAGGCAACGCAGACAATCCTGCAGGAGGCAGCCAAATATTTAACCGACGAGGGAATGCTGATCGTCGAAATCGGCCACAACCGCGCTGCACTGGAAGAAATCTTTCCCCAGACTCCCTTCACCTGGCTCGAGACCAGCGCAGGCGACGGATTCGTGTTCATGCTGAAACGCGACCATCTTCCCCAGGTAGTCAAGTAAGTACCGGACCCAATGGAAAGTTCCGAGCAAACAATCCTGATGATCATGGCCTACATTTCAACCGGCATCGGATTGATTGGCTATGACTTCGCCACCCCTTTGTCCGAGAGAAAAGCTTATATCAAAGAAGGGAATCTCAAGGCCGGACTTTCCATTCTGTTCTTTTGGCCGGCAACGATCTTGTTTGACGTGTTTGGAATAGGCGGAGCGTGCAGGCAGTCCCCACGCTTTCTTTTGAGTGCTTTCATGCTGGCGGGTACCATGTACTTCTGTGCAATGGTGATTTTCTTGCTGTCGCGCTGGCTTGTCAGTATCAACTGGATAGCATTTATCGCTACGGCCATTGTTCTGTTCACGGTTAATCCGATCATCACGGCTCTCGTGCTGCCCCACCATGCAGCACCAGACTCGCAGTGATGCCTTGGCCAAATGCAATTTCAATTCAAGGAAGATATGATTAAGCCTCCCGTTCGCCCTGAGCCCGTCGGAGTCCGTTTGTGGTGAGCCTGTCGGAGTCCGTTCGTGGTGAGGCCTGTCGGAGTCCGTTCGTGGTGAGCCTGTCGAACCATGAGCGGACCTAATCACCTATATTTTAG
>CAKKRD010000016.1 GCA_919902515.1 Nitrosomonadaceae bacterium
TCCGCCCGTGTTGCCGGTTCAGGCAAAAACCGGCTAATGGATTATCTGGGTTGAATCATGCTTTTATGCTACATTCTGAAAACCACGGACTTGGCAGAAGTATCCCACTCAAGGCTGCCGCCACTGATCGCCAAAATTAGCAGTGAAGTCGCGGTGAAAGAGAACACGAGCCAGCCGGGAGTATCAATGATCGCCATTCCGCTCAATTCGCCCAGATGAGAATACGATACTTGGACACCCCTCATCCTCTATGTTCACTGCGCTTGCTGCTGTGTCTCCTGGCCCTGTTCATGCTCACCGGCTGTATCTCGCCCATGGCGCTCAACCGGGCGGTCGTGGCTTATGACGAAGCCGTTACCAGCGCAGCATCCAAACAGCTGCTGATCAATATCGCCCGCGCCCATCACCATCAGCCCATTCATTTCACCGGGGTTTCGAATATCGCGGCCACCTTCAATTTTAACGTGAATGCGGGAGCCATGCCCGCGCTGGGGGGGCTCGCCGGGGCAACAATGATGCCGGTATTCGGCGGGAGCGTTGCGGAAAACCCCACTATCAGCATCGTCCCGATCGAAGGGGAAGAATTCACCAAACGCCTCCTCACGCCATTTCAGCAAAGCAAGCTTACCCTGCTGCTGCGTCAGCGCTTTGATATCGATCTCTTATTGCGGCTGATGGCGCAGGAAGTGCGCCTGCAGCACGACGCACAGCGGATCATCTATCGCAACAGTCCTTCGGATCGACCCGGTTACGAGATGTTCCGTCGCGTGGTGCTGCATATTTCGGCCATTCAGGATCAGAACCAGCTCTATGCCGAACCGCTGGCCCTCGAACGAACCTGGACCATCCCCGCCAGCTCGATTGCAGCGGAAGGCTTTCAGGCTCTGCAGAAAGAATTTCTTGTGCTCTACAACCAGCACGACAATACCTATACGCTTCGCAAACAAGTGCCAGGTCCGATTCTCATCACCAACTACGATCCTAATACGCTGTCCGCCGAAGAACGCGCACAATTAAGCGACATGGCGGGAAACTGGATTACTAATGATGTAGCTTTCGATATCCGCCCCGGCCATCCCGGCGGGGAATGGCCCATCAAAGGAGCTTTGCGGCTCAGAAGCTTCCATGCGATTCTCAGTTTCCTCGGCCGCTCTCTCGGTACAGAGCCGGAATATCACGTCGAAAAGGATCCGCGAACCTTGGCCATCATTGGAGATGAAAATCCTGTTGCCACGATGGGACTGGTCGTGTCGGATTCACCCCTCTCTGAAGCCGACCTCTCGATCCCCTCACACGGCCGGTACTACGCGCTAAACACCACGGGGTCGCTCGCCCGCTGGAACCGAGATGCTTTCCAGTTATTGTCCCTCTTATTTCAAATGACCGTCACCGACCTGCCGCGCACCGGCGTGCCAGGTATTACCATTGCCAAGTAACCCAGTCCTTCCAGGGTTGCTGAAGGGGTCCGGTTTCAAGGAAACTTAGAGTGAAATCCTGCATTAGCATCTGGCAATGGAGGAGGCTAATACTCTCCCGGTTAACGGGATAGCGCTTGAATCTTCCGCGATTATTTTTCGTAATGAATCATGCATAAACAATTGATCATCGGCACACCACTCAGCCCTTCCGCCATCAGGGTCATGCTGCTGGGCAGCGGTGAACTCGGCAAGGAAATCATCATTGCATTGCAACGCCTGGGGGTGGAAACCATCGCCGTGGATCGCTACCCCAATGCGCCGGGGCATCAGGTGGCGCATCGCGCACATGTGATCAACATGGCCGACGGCGCGGCACTGCGTGAGCTGGTCGAACGTGAACAGCCACACATCATCGTCCCAGAGATCGAGGCGATTGCTACCGGCATGCTGCTGGAAATAGAGCGGGCGGGGTTGGCACGCGTCATCCCCACCGCGCGCGCCGCGCAGCTCACCATGCATCGCGAGGGCATCCGCTGCCTTGCGGCGGAAACGCTGGGTTTGCCGACTTCGCCGTATGCTTTCGCCGATAGCCTGGAAGAATTGCGCGCGGCGATTGACAGCGGCATCGGCTACCCTTGCGTGGTAAAGCCGGTGATGTCCTCCTCCGGCAAAGGGCAATCGAAAATTGACAACGCGGCGGAGGTGGCAGCGGCGTGGGACTACGCCGCCAGCGGCAGTCGGGTAAATCAGGGGCGGGTGATCGTCGAGGGCTTCATTCGTTTCGATTACGAAATCACCCAGCTCACCGTACGCGCGATGAGTGAGCGGGGTGAGGTGGAAACACATTTCTGCGAACCCATCGGCCATATCCAGGTTCACGGCGATTACGTGGAAAGCTGGCAACCACAACCGATGTCCCCGCTGGCGCTGCAGCGTACGCGTGACATTGCCCAAAAGATTACCGATAACCTCAGTGGTTTAGGCATCTTCGGCGTAGAGCTGTTCGTCAAAGGTGATGAAGTATGGTTCAGCGAAGTCAGTCCGCGCCCGCACGATACCGGTATGGTGACGATATGCAGCCAGGTGCAGAACGAATTCGAGCTGCATGCTCGCGCCATACTCGGCTTGCCGGTGAACACTGCCTTACGCGCGCCGGGAGCAAGTGCGGTAATCTACGGACAACTGGAACAACAGGGCATCGCTTTCGCGGGAGTGGACGCAGCGCTGCGCGTGCCGCAAAGTGATTTGCGTCTGTTCGGCAAACCGGAAGCGTTTGTGCGCCGCCGCATGGGGGTGGCGCTGGCGAACGGCGCAGATGTCGCCGAGGCGAGGGTGCGTGCCAAACTCGTGGCAAGCCGAGTGGTGCCGGTCGAATTTAGTATCAAGACAAAAGTTGATCCGAATACGTAGTGTGGTACGGTAACAGCATCAGGATCGGGAGGTGACAAAATGTCAGAATTGTTGGCACAACCAGACAAGCCATGCGGCTTGCTCAGAACTTCAGCGGCATGGACAGTCGCATTGCTGCTGGGCGTTAGCATGACAGGCTGCAGCCTGCTGAAATCGACCCCGCGCCCGGCCCCGGCAGCTTCAACCCCGGCGGCCCCAGTCCCGGTTGCCTCAGCACCGACTGTCTCAACTCCGGCAGTTACATCTGCAGCAGCCGACCCCTGCGCGGCGCAGCACCGTGAAATCGAACGCCTGCAGCAGTTACTGGCGGAGAAGGAAGCGCTGATCCGCAGCCAGCAGATTCGCCAGCGGGAGCCAGCCAAGACATCACAGGAGTCTGCCACGCAACCTAGCCGTGTCCGGGTGGAGCTGCGCCGATTGCCCGCGCAGTGATGCGGCAAAACTGGGCATGCTGAGAAAAGGTTCTGCATTGACCGCACAAGCGGACAACAGGCCTCAGGAAATCTCTGCGCAAGCCTTCCATAAAATGCCAGTATTTTTTACCTGCTCAACTCGTTGAGCAGATTCTTTATCCGCGCCACCCGTTGCGCCACGCCCGGAATCTGTACCTGAATTTTCAGGCGATCGGGGCCGGAGAGTTTGTATTCGCGACTGCTCTGGATGAGGGCGATAATTTTGGCCGCATCCACTGGCGGGTTAGGAATGAATTGCACCTGGATGCTGTCGGCGCTGGCGTCTATGCGCATAATGCCCATAGGCTTGGCGGCGGTACGCAGTCGGTGGCAGTCCAGCAGCGCTCTGGCGGGATCGGGCAGGAGGCCGAAACGGTCAATCAATTCCCGCTGCATGTCATCCAGTTGCTCATCATTTTCACAACTGGCCATGCGTTTGTACAGCACCAGGCGCTCGTGTATGTTATTGCAATAATCGTCCGGCAACAGCGCGGGTACGTGCAGATTGATTTCGGTGGCAATGCCCAGAGGGTGCTGCATATCCGGCTCACGGCCTTCTTTCAGCGACTTGACGGCGGCATCCAGCATGGAACTATAGAGATTGAAGCCGATCTCCTGCATTTCGCCGCTTTGTGACTCACCCAGAACTTCTCCCGCACCACGGATTTCCAGATCGTGCATGGCCAGATAAAAACCCGCGCCCAGCTCTTCCATCGTCTGAATGGCATCGAGACGTTTTCTTGCCTGTACGCCCAGAGCTTCCTCCTCCGGTATCAGCAGATAGGCGTAAGCCTGGTGATGGGAGCGACCTACCCGCCCGCGCAACTGGTGCAGTTGGGCAAGGCCGAACTTGTCCGCACGGTTGATAATGATGGTATTGGCGCTGGGAACATCAATGCCGGTCTCGATAATGGTGGTGCATAGCAGCAGATTGAATCGCTGCTGGTAGAAATCCCGCATTACGTGTTCCAGTTCGCGCTCGCGCATCTGCCCGTGAGCGATATGGATACGCGCTTCCGGCAATAGCCGCGTGAGCTTGTCGCACATCGACTGAATGGTATCCACTTCGTTGTGCAGGAAATATATCTGCCCGCCGCGCTTCAATTCGCGCAGACACGCCTCGCGTATGATTCCCTCGGAAAAACGACTGACGAAAGTCTTGATGGCGAGCCGCCGCTGCGGTGCGGTGGCGATCACCGAGAAATCGCGTAGGCCTTCCAGTGACATGGCGAGCGTGCGCGGAATCGGCGTGGCGGTAAGCGTCAGCACGTCCACTTCGGCACGGAGATTTTTCAGTTGCTCTTTCTGGCGTACGCCGAAACGGTGTTCCTCGTCTATGATGACCAGCCCCAGACTTTTGAATTTGATCCCTTTCTGGATCAGCTTGTGGGTGCCGATGACGATATCTATCTCACCCCTGGCCAGCCCCGCCAGCGCCTGAGTCTGTTCCTTGGCTGAGCGGAAGCGCGACAGCTCGGCGAGCTTTATCGGCCACTGCTCGGCAATCAGACTAAAACGATCGGAAAAATTCTGAAAATGCTGTTCCGCCAATAGCGTGGTAGGCACCAGCACCGCCACCTGTTTGCCATCGGCAACAGCGACGAAAGCCGCCCGCAATGCCACTTCGGTTTTACCGAAACCCACATCGCCACAGATCAGTCGATCCATTGGTTTGCCCGAAGTCAAATCTTCGATCACCGCACGGATAGCAGCAGCCTGGTCGGGCGTTTCCTCGAAACCGAAGCCTTCGGCAAAAGCCTCATAATCGTGTTGCCTGAGGCCAAATGCATGACCCTGGCGGGTAGCCCGCTGGGCATAAAGATTAAGCAGTTCTGCAGCAGTGTCGCGCACTTGCTGCATTGCCTTGCGCTTGGCTTTGTCCCACTGGCCACTGCCGAGTTTGTGCAGCGGCGCGGCTTCGGGTGAAGCACCACTGTAGCGTCCGATCAGATGCAGTTGCGACACCGGCACGTAAAGTTTGTCGCCGCCATCGTATTCCAGTGCCATGAATTCTGCCGCGCCCTCTCCCAAGTCCATGCTCACCAGGCCCAGGTAGCGGCCAATGCCATGTTGTTCATGCACCACCGGGTCACCCGGTTTAATTTCAGACAGGTCGCGCAGTATTGCGTCCACTGACATGGCTTTACGCGAATCGCGCTCATGCTGTCGGTGACGCCCATGTAAATGCGTGGCATAGAGCTCGTTCTCGGTGACGAAAGCAGATTTTTCTCCGGGCAGGATAAAGCCGTTGTAGAGTGGGGCTACGCCAAGCATGAATGACTGACTGCTTGCCAGGAATTGTGCATAGTCATCGCAGGCAACGGGGTGCAGATCGTATTGCCGCAGATAGTCAGAGATCAGTTCGCGCCTGCCGAGACTTTCTGCCAATAGCAACACCCGCCCGCCGGGTGATGTGAACGCGGCGATGAACGCAGTGAATTTTTCCGCCGGATTGACAGCGCGGCGATCCACCTGAATGAAAGGCAGCGGGGCGGTAAAATTCCGGCCTCCGGGTTTTGCGTCCGTGGTTTCGGACTGAATTTCGATACACGAATAAGGCTTGAGTGCGCCGTAGAAAGTCTCCGCTGTGAGAAATAATTCTTCCGGAGGCAGCAATGGCCGGTCGCTGTCGCCGCGCAGCAACTGGTAGCGCGTCTGCGTGTCATGCCAGAAGCTCTCTATTGCCGGGGCGAGGTCGTGATGCAGGCATAGCGGCATGGTTTGCGGCAAATAATCGAACAGCGTTGCGGTCTGCTCAAAAAACAGCGGCAGATAGTATTCGATGCCTGCGGATGCAACGCCTTTGCTTACGCCCTTGTATATACTGCTCCGCGATGGGTCACCCTCGAATTTTTCACGAAAATTACCACGAAAGCGAGTACGGCCTTCTTCGTCAAGAGGGAATTCGCGTGCCGGCAGCAACCGTATTTCATTGACTGGATAAACGCTACGCTGCGTATCCACATCAAAAGTGCGGATGGTCTCGATTTCGTTGTCCAGCAGATCGATGCGGTAGGGTAATGGGCTGCCCATCGGGAACAGATCAATCAAGCCACCACGTACGCTGTATTCTCCGGGTGCAAGCACCTGGGTTACATGCGTGTAGCCCGCCAGGGTCATCTGGCCGCGAAACGCATTCAGGTTAAGTACCTCTCCCTGTTTGAGGAAGAAAGTATGCGCCGCGAGATATTCCCGTGGCGGCAGGCGGTAAAGCGCGGTGGTGACTGGGATGATCAGCACATCGCAGGTCCCGCTCATGACCTGATAGAGCGTGGCAAGCCGCTCGGAGATCAGGTCAGGATGGGGTGAAAAGGTATCGTAGGGCAGCGTCTCCCAATCCGGTAACAAATTAACTTTAAGTTCGGGTGCGAAAAAAGGGATCTCCTCCAGCAGTCTTTGCGCAGCCAGTGCACTGGCTGCGATGATGGCGACCGGTTTTACTTGCTGTGCCAGCCGGGCGAGAGCGAGTGTATCGCCGGAGCCGTGAAAATACGGATGACGGATTATGGAACCGGGCGAGGGGGGAGTAAGCTTGAATTGCATCTGGGGTGTTGTCGTAGATGGGCAGGCAAACAATAAACACCCATTGTCCCGCATAAAAGGTGAACATTATATGTCAGTTCTGCGGCGGTGTTCTTGCGTCACAATGCGCCTGCTGTAGCGGCTGAATGCTCACAAGGGAAAGAGCCCGTTGGTGCTGCTCATCCCGCGTGGTGCCGTAGTGACAAGCAGGGTCATCCCACCCAAAGCAGCAGCGTCAGGGCTATGCCCGCACCGGTAGTGATCATGCCGGCAGCGCAGCGTTTTGCCAGCAGCGGACCGCCGATAAGAAATGTCAGCCCCAGCTTGAAGCCAATGTTGGACAGAATCCCCAAAGCAATCGCCGTCACTGCCTCCGCGCCCTGCAGCTTGCCCAGTTCGAACAGGCGCAGGCTGGAAAGGGTGATGGCGTCCACATCGGTCAGTCCGGAAACCAGGGCGACTACATAAAGTCCGCCGCTACCGGCAATGTCCGATAACCACGCGGTGAAAAACAGCACCGCCGCGTAAAGCAGGCCAAAGCCAACAGCGATGCGAATCTCTGTAGGGTTGCTGATTTCCGGCATCAGCACTTCGCTTTGTTTGCTCAATTTGCGCCACCAATAGGCCGCCGCCGCCAATCCGAGCACAAAACCGCAGCCCAGCACCGGCAGCAGTTGCGGCAATATGGATGGGGAAACTACCGCACTCACTACTGCAAGCCTTAGCAGCACCATCAGATTGGCAAGCAGGATCACGACCACTGCAAGCTGGGCGAAACCCTCGCTATCCTTGCTGTGGCGTGCGTAAGCCAGAGTGGTAGCAGTGCTTGACACCAGTCCGCCGAGCAAACCCAACAACACCGCGCCGTAGCGCTGGCCGACAAGACGCAAAGCGACATAGCCTGCCAGACTGACACCCGCGATCAGCACTACCATCAGCCAGATCTGGTGAGGATTGAGGGCATTATGGGGGCCGTAATTCCTGTCTGGCAGCACCGGCAAAATAATGAAAGTAAGTACCGCGAATTGCAGAATTGAAACCAGGTCGCGCCGACTGAGGTTCTGGGAGATACCGCGCAGCTCGGTCTTGAAATACAGCAGCGCGGTGGTGACAATGGCCAGCATTACCGCCAGGGTGGAATAGTCGTACCAGATCATCGCCCCCAGCCCATAACACACGGCAATGGCAGCTACGGTGGTGGTGCCGGGGTCGGCGCTTTCATCCCGCGCGCGGAAATATGCGGCGATGGTCATGAGGCCTACCACCAGCAGCCCACCCAGCAGCAACCAGGGCGAATTGGTTTTTTCCGACAGCATTGCTGCAACGGTGCCAAACAGGGCGACCAGGGCAAATGTGCGCAATCCCGCTTTGGCCGCCGGGCTGCGCTCCCGTTCCAGGCCAATTAAAAGACCGATGGCGAGGCTGGTGATGAAGCGCGGCAGGTATTCGAGTTTCCCCCCCTGCAGGAAGTCGATGTTCATGAAGTCAGGCATCAGATTGAGACCAGTGATCGAGGATGAGTTGCAAAATAGTGTTGCCGTTATACTCATTCACTTGCAGTCGGTAAACGGTATCTATCACTTCCGGAAGCGAGTCATTGTGAAAAAACAGCATGGCATCATGCAGACCGCCCGGTTCCCCTGACTCCTGCTTTCTCAGTTTTAATTTGAGATGCTTCTCGCCAACCACCCGCTGCTGCTCTACGCGGAAACGGGCGTTGAATGCAG
Source organism: Nitrosomonadaceae bacterium (assembly GCA_919902515.1). Taxonomy (GTDB): domain Bacteria; phylum Pseudomonadota; class Gammaproteobacteria; order Burkholderiales; family Nitrosomonadaceae; genus VFJL01. Next base: position 8,530 of record CAKKRD010000016.1, read on the forward strand.
GCTGGGGGAAACCTTGTCCCCATACCTGCTCCAGCAGGTATTGCGCCAGCTCCAGATTCATTTCGGACTCATCCAGATCACCGTCGGTTTCGATGATGCGCGTGAGATCAGCGGGGGTAAGCAATGTCTGGGCAGCCTGCTCGAAGGCGTCACGGAATTTCTCAAAATCGCTGGCGCGCAGGGTCAGCCCTGCAGCGGCAGCGTGGCCGCCGAATTTGAGCAACAGAGCAGGATGACGCTTGGAAACGAGATCCAATGCGTCGCGTAGATGAAACCCCGGAATGGATCGCCCCGACCCCTTTATTTCACCACCATTACCGGGCGCAAAGGTAATCACCGGGCGATGGAATTTATCTTTCATGCGTGATGCGAGTATGCCAATCACGCCCTGATGCCAGCTTGGATCAAATAGACTAAGGCTGTAACCATCTTCGGGCTTCACAGCATCGAGCGCAGTCAGCGCCTGGTCTTGCATGTCCGTTTCGATTTCCCGGCGCTGGCGATTGAGTGCATCGAGCTGAAGAGCCATTTGTGCGGCGCGAGATTCGTCATCCGTAATCAGGCATTCGATGCCCAATGTCATATCATCCAGCCGTCCCGCAGCATTCAACCTCGGTCCCAGCATGAAACCCAGCTCATAGGTGAAGGTCTTGCGAAAATCTCGCCGCGCCACTTGCAGAAGAGCATTTATGCCCGCACAGCCGCGTCCCGCACGTATGCGCTGCAAGCCCTGCTGTACCAGGATGCGGTTATTATCATCCAGCTTCACTACGTCGGCAACGGTGCCCAGCGCCACCAAATCAAGCAGACTGGCAAGGTTGGGCTCTTTTCCGCTGAGGCCGAATGTCCCGCGAGCGCGTAACTCCGCCCGCAACGCCAGCATCAGGTAAAACATCACGCCCACTCCGGCAAGATTCTTGCTGGGGAAATCGCAACCGAGTTGATTGGGATTCACAATGGCGACGGCATCGGGTAATTCATCCCCCGGCAGGTGATGATCGGTGACCAGCACCTGCATGCCGAGACGGTTGGCTTCAGCCACTCCTTCCACACTGGCGATGCCGTTGTCTACCGTGATAAGTATGTCGGGCAACTGCGCGCGGGTGGCAGCCAGACGCACGATTTCTGGCGTCAAACCATAGCCGTATTCGAAACGATTGGGGACGAGGTAATCCACTGTCGCACCGAATTTTCTCAGCGCACGCACCCCCACGGCGCAGGCGGTGGCACCGTCAGAATCATAATCCGCTATGATCAGCAGGCGCTTCCCCGCAGCGATGGCATCGGCAAGAAATACCGCCATCATGGAAATATTTTTCAGGCGTTCGAACGGAATCAACTGGAACAGCTCAGCTTCGAGTTGATCTGGCTTCCCAATACCTCTGGCAGCGTAGACACGAGCCAGAACAGGGTGGAGGCCATGCTGGATCAGCACTTCGAAGGCATGCGGGGAGTAACTGCGAACGATAATGTTGGACATGCGGCTAGACATTGGGATTTTTGGCCCCTCAGTATAACGCCAACTATCCCAATTAGCCGTTGACACCATAGGCACTGGGCATCAGTGCCAGGAATTATTCGATTTCTTTGAGGGCGCGCGGCCGGCCAATACCGAAACCCTGCGCGAAATCCACCCCGAGTTCACGCAGCCTGGCAATTACCTCATCAGTTTCAGCCAGTTCCGCAATGGTCTGGATGCCTATGGTGTGCGCGACCCGGTTAATTGATGCAACCTTGGCGAGATTGATCGGGTCCTGCAACATATTGCAAACCAGGCCACCATCAATTTTCAGGAAATTGACTTTGATGTTTCTCAGTAAATCAAATGAGGCGCGTTCCCTGCCGAAGCCGCACAATGCGACCTGGCAGCCGTACTGCCTGATTTTCTGCACGAACGCCGAGGTATCTGCAAGGCGCAATGCCGCATCCGCTTCTTCAATCTCGAAACAGAGTACTCCAGCCGATACGCCTGTTTTCCGCAACTGACTCAAAACAAAATCGGCAAAGTCGGCGTCGCTCAGCGTATCTCTGGTCAAATTAATAAAAAATGTCGTCCCAGGTGCAGGCTGGTGGACAGACAACCATTGCAGCATTTGGCTCACGACCCATCGATCCAGACGCGTCATCATGTCGTGTCTTTCGACAACGGGCAGGAATGCGCCAGGTGGCAAAAGATTGTCTTCTTCTTCGGCCATGCGCAGCAGAATTTCATGATGAACACACAAACCTTTATCTGTCTTGATAGGTGTGATGGTCTGACAATACAGACGGAACTCATCTTCCTCGATAGCTTGGGTAACGCTGGCAGCCGAGACTCCCCATCCCGAGGCCTGCTCACCAAAACTCTCATCGAACAGGCTCTTTTCTCTCGACTCGGTGTGCATGGTTAATCTGTTAAGTTCGCGTGTGCCTCGTTCTGCATCCCCCGGTAGCGATGTTTTCCTCTCCATCATGGGGGTGTACAGCAGGCAGAAGCCCGCTACCTTCCCTTCATTGTCAGAATCCGGAAAGTACTGCCCAGACAGACGATGGATCGAACCATGGGTTAATTCTTGTATATGCTCGGTATGCACCGTTTTTCCCGCCATAACATCGGTGAGAAAACTTTCGATCTCTGCGTAAAATTTGTTACCCAATACTTCACGCAAAGGCCGGCCGTCAATTTGATCCGGATTCAACCCGAGCCATTGTCTGAACATGGCATTGTGATAATAGCAACACTGCTCGGCATCAACGTAAGCAATCATTACAGGAAATTTTTCGCCCATGAACTGCAACCGTGCTTTGCTCGCGGCAGCCGCTTTCTCGGCCCAGAGATGCAGTTTGATTTCCTGCGCCAGTTTTTCCTCGGTTGCCAGCAACTGCGTTGTGTGGCGCGCAACAATCAACTCTGCATGTGAAGTCCGGATTGCCATGGCGACTATTGCCGCCACCAGAACCCCGCTCAAGAACGCAATCCATTGCAGATCGCTGTCCGTGAAGTAGATGACGGCCACAAGCAATACAACCGTTACGATGGAAGCAATCGCCGTTAAATATGGCTGGACTGTACGGAAGATGGGAAGGTCGCGCACTTTTATGTATTTGGCGTTGATCCAGGATGCAGTTTTTTAAGCAGACAGGATATTTAGTGCCCGACAGTATAGCCCGCAACTCCGGGCCAAAACGGACTGTTTTTATTTCTCCCTTGACAGTATTTTCTGCTCCATTACCCCTGACCTGCTACAACACTAGCCATGAGCGGTCTTTTTCTCCATCAGGAATTCTTCGATTCGTTCTGTAGAAACCGCCGGGCTGAATAGGTCACCTTGAAACTCGTCACACTTTAACAGTCTCAGCAGATCGGCCTGCTCTTTTATTTCCACTCCCTCTGCAACAATCTTCAAGCGCAGAGAATGCCCCAGGGAAATGATTGTGGACACGATGTTGAGATCATCCCGGTTGGTCGTCATGTTCATGATGAACGCCCGATCAATCTTCAACACGTGGATCGGCAGCCTGGCGATATAAGTTAGCGAAGAGTAGCCGGTACCGAAGTCATCCACCGCTATTTTTACTCCCATTTCCCTGACGGCCTGGAGCTTGCGGATGTTAGCCTCGACATCCTGCATGATCAGACTCTCGGTAATCTCGATCTCCAGAACGTCGGCCACGTCCTTGCTACCGTTCAGCATGCGCTCCACGGTGGCAACGAAATCCTTCTGCCGCAACTGCAGCGCCGAAACGTTAACTGCGATCCTCGGTACCCGCAACCCACTGCCCTTCCATCGCTTGAAATCTGCCATCGCCTGTTCCAGCGCCCAACGCCCCGCTTCGAGGATGAGTCCAGTTTCCTCAAGTATGGGGATGAATTTTTGTGGTAACACGAGACCTATATCGGGATCATTCCAGCGCATCAACGCTTCCAGTCCGCTGAGCTGTTGCTTTCTGATATTGATTTTCGGCTGATAATACAGCGTCATCTGGCCACGCTCCAGTGCACGGCGCAATTTGTTCTCCAGCGTCAGTTTCTCTGCAACCCGGGCATTTAACTCTCGCGTGTAAAAAAGATACCTGTCTCCGGAGAGCTTGGCTTTTTCCAGCGCCGCCTCCGCATTTCGGCATAGCGCGTCGGCGTCCCCAGCGTCGATGGGGAAAATGGCCACCCCTGCCTGTGCTGCGATGCGCAACTCGTTACCGTCAACTTCAAATGCCTGCTCATGAATGCATGACAAAACCCGCTCCAGAATACGGCCTACATTACTGTCGTCATCGCAATAGCCTGTGACAATCGCGAATGAATCGGCATCTAGCCGCGACAAAATGTCGGTTTCATCGAGCGCGCCCCGCAGACGCTGCGCGACCTGACGCAACAAATCATCTCCGGCGCGCTGCCCCAGTGTCTCGTTGACGTTTCTGAACCTCTCAAGATTCAGCATGACTACCGCAAATATCTTCTGGTCGTGACGTGCCGTGACTATCCGCTGGTCCAGGCGATCGCGAAGCAGGGTGCGGTTGGGAAGCCCCGTCAGGACATCGTGGTAAGCGAGATAGTTAATCTGTTTCTCTTTTTCGAGGTGATCAAGCGCACATGAAACATTCTCAGCAACCCCGGAGAGCAGCCTTATTTCTTCAGTGTCGAAAAAATTCGCCTCCGACGCATAGAGCAGGAATAATCCCACCACCCTGTTTCTCGCTTGCAGCGGGAACACCGCCATTGAACGGTAACCACGCAGCAGTGCCTCATCTCGCCATTGTGTCATCCACGGGTCGGTGAAAATATCGTTACAGACCACAGTTGCTTTTTCTCGCAATACCAGCGATAGCAATTTGCTGCTGTCCGGCGAATCATCCCGTACAAAAAACTGTATGGCATTGAGATAGCCTTCATCGAAACCTGCCTTAGCCACGGCTGTGACGTCCACCTCGTTTGAATCGAATAAACCGATCCAGGCCATTCTGAACTTACCCTGCTCCACTGCGATGCGGCAAGCATCCTCGAACAACCCCTGCTGGCTGCTGGCGCGGATAATGGTCGTGTTGATGCCACTCAGAACAGCATACACACGACTCAGATGCACCACTTTCATCTCTTGTTCATTTCTTTCCGCGACCTCTGCAGTCAGTGCGGCAGTGCGCTGCTCCACCAGTCGTTCCAGATTGCCGTGAAGCCGGGCTCGCTCCAGTGCCACGGCGACTTGATTCCCGACACCATGCAGGATTTTCAATGCGGCAGTGTCGAACAGCCCATCTTGCGGCCCGGTCAGGTTCATCAATCCCAGTGTGCGGTCGCCGAGCCACAGCGGAACGCTGGCGTGGAAACGTGGCCCAGGGGAGCCGTCTTTGGCTTTGCCGAGACGTTCGCATTCCATGATGTTGGTCACATAGTTGATCCCTTCCGATTGGAGCTTGTGCTGGCACATGCAATCAACCTCCATCGCGCCGGGAACCTCGAGTGCCGGTGGTAAATTTTGAGCGGCAATGAGCCGGAAACCGGATCCCCCTTCCTGCAAGAAAATCCAGCCGGCCTGGATCCCAGGCAGCTCCAGAACTCGTTTTAGTGCTATCTCCGCTACCTGTTGCTGGCTGATCGCCTGATTAAGTCCATCGGCAATGTGACACAGCCCGTTGAGCATATCGTTGGAATCCAATAGATCTTTCACCCGCTTCTTGAACTCGTCATTGAGGGAGTTTGCCTGGGTCAGATCTCGTTCCAACATCTTGAGTTTATCGTTGCCGCGAGCGAGCTGTTCGTGGGTCGAAATCAGAAGATCCAGAATTTTCTGCCGGTCGGAAGTAATAAAATGTCTCTGACCACCGAAGCTGATTTCTGCGCCTGTCTGCATTTTCCTGTACAGGTTTAGGTTCATGAGAACATAGTCGATGCGCGATAGCAGGGACAACAAGAATTCCGCGTCATAGGGTCTACGGATAAGATTATCCACCTTGCTCTCCAGGCCCAGCAGAATGTCCTGCGAATCGGCAAGCGCGGTGAGCAGGATGACTGGGACATCCTTTAATTGATTGTCTGATTTGATCGCCTGGCACAGCCCGTAGCCGTCCAGTTCTGGCATCACGATATCGCTGATTATCAGAGTGGGCTTGCATCGCGAGGCTGCTGCGAGCGCCTCTTTGCCATTGGCCACAACTACAACCGAGAAACCGTGTCCCTCAAGCAGGAGCCGCAACGGTTCCATTTGAGCCGGGCTACTCCCGGCGAGGAGGATTTTGATAATGTCGTGTTCGCTATCTTTGGGTTTCATGGGTTACGCCGCACTTCTGCCCTGGTGACCCGCCTGATTCATCAGTGCTGCGGCAATTCCAGTTTTCTCCGATGGGAGCGCGAGCTTGTAGTGTGCAACAAGATGGACAGGCAGGATGGTGAGCCGCATTCCGCACCAGGCAAACCGATGCTGGCAAAACCATGTAGCTTTACGTACTCCATCCGACCATTAGTCGCAAGATTTTTGAATTTCTGGACAGCACTCAGGGTTTCTAGTCATAATTTATTCCCGTCCTGAATATTCAAAAACTACCGGCTCTAGTGGTGGTCGTTCGCACACGTCACGCATCAGAGCGGCGGTCTCACTCAGGGCAAGTTCCTGCAGACGGCAGCGCATACTCCATGCGCCATCGGCCGATTCCGAGACGCCACAGCTGTGCGCAGTTTTGCCACTCACTCTTCGATTTTCGGACGACACGTGAGACCCTACACAGTTCATCACTGCCACCGGCAGATGCGGATAACGTCGCCTCGTTTCCCGAATCCAGCCCAGCAGATTCGCCTGCTGAGTGCAATCGCATACATTGCCATCTACCAGCACCATGTCGTAATCATCGAGATAAATCTCCAAGGCCCCATCATCAAGCTTGCGACGGGTTAAATGATGTTCCGTTTTTACCAACAACTTGTTAAGAAGCTGCCGCGTATCCGACTCATCAGCCAGCATGAGAATATTCATACTGCCTCCCTGTGTGCATGTTCAGGCAGAGTGCCGAACAGTGCAAATTCGGTGATTTCGTCAATTTCCAGGGTGCAGGCGACGGTCAGGACCCGGCCGATTTTAATGGGAGCACCCAAGCGGGTAGCACTCACTCCCAGTTTCTTGAACAACCTTTCTACCGCTACGCTGGTTACTGAGACATAGCGGCGGATTCCATTTTCTTTGGCAAATCGCACAGCCAAACGAAGCATTTCGACAGGCAATTTGCTCAAGCCAAACCCGGCTTCTTCTGTTGCATCGGTGGCAACCGCAAACCGGCTCAATTCCCACACATCGTGGCGCTGTGGCGCAGCCTCCCCATGCAATAACTGAGGAAAGACATCTTTGAGCATATAAGAACCGGTGGTTGGCAGCAGGCGCCAACAACCCCTCACTTCCAGATCCTTCTTGGCCAGCACATAAACCGGATCAAGCTCGTCAAACTCATCGTGTTCCATGCCATTGTCGCTCACGACATCCCAGCCCAGCCGGTCATGAAAAACATCGTGCCGCAGCCGGTACATGGCTGTGGTGGTTTGGTGATTGAGCGACCCGTCCCGGTGTTGCGCCAGCATGATCTGTTCCATTGCAGCCTCCTGTTGATTGACGATGGGCTATGAAACGACATAGTGAAGCGCTGGTCTAGCTGTCAAATCTTACAGGGCAAACTGACTGAAATTGACTGAGAACCTTGCCGAATAAGACTTAGCAGGTTTTTGTGAGGCTTGAATTACAGGGAATTTTTAGTTAATTACGGGGTGAGGATGATCTGCTTTTGTTTCACTCGCCCGCCTTTGGCACCACCTTCCGGCCGGGGATGGGCTGGAGAGAACGGAGGTGGCGGTAAAAAATTTCAGGGCGAGATCAAGCCCTGCGACACCGCCCGCGAGACCGCATGTTGGCGGCTTTTTACTCCCATTTTATTCGCTGCGTTCTGCAGGTGAAACACCGCAGTACGCTCGGAAGTATTGATGATGGCGCCAATCTCCCAGGCGGTCTTGCCTTCGGCTGCCCATAACAGGCACTCTTTCTCGCGTGGGGTCAGGCTGACTTTCTGAATCTTTAATGGCCCCTGAGCCAGCACGATGCGCTGTACAGCCTCGTGTATATAACACGCCAGCAGTTGACCCTGCGCCATGCTGGCAGCAATATCGCTTTCGGCCTCGCGTACCGCTCTGCAAGTGGCCAGACTTAACATCGCAGTCTCTCCGCGCCCGCCGTGTACGGCAAAACTGGCTCCATGTCTTAAGCCAGCTTCTTTCGCTTCGCCTAAAAGTCTTGCGCCGGTACGTTCCTTGAAGATCTTGTTGCTCCAAGTGATGGGAACCACACTCGTGATGCAATGGCGAACTGTTGGGTCAACTTCCTGGTAATTCATCTCGACATAGCGTTCCCGCCACTGCTTGGAATAACCATTCAGAATGAACTGATAAGGCCGAGTGAGCGAAGTATTCACCTGTACGCCGTAAAGAAAATATTCAAACCCCATCTGTTTGCTGACGGCAGCAGTGGTAGCATGAAGTTCTTCAACTGTGTTGCAGCCTAGCAACGACTCAAATGGATCTGAAGCAATAATGATTGCTCTCCTTTCACGATTCAAGCTCTTGATTTCTTCTTCCCATCCCCCTTACAAGCAACGAAGAAACGAGCGGGGTAATATAAAAATATTGTTTGATCGACACTCCGCCCATTGTTATGGAATTGTCGGGGAACTCAATCTGGCCTCTTGCAGAACTCGACAAAAAAACGCACCGCACCCAAGGGCTCCACGCTGTGTAAAACTTCTGGCACAACAATTCCAAGTTTGTCCTGGGATATTTCCATGTCCGTTCCCAGAGCACCTACGCGATATCGAAGCTTGCCTCCTATAACAATAATTTTTGCCCAAACACCAGTTTTTGTCGAGTGATCTTTCTTCAAACCGGCAGGAATTGTTTCCTCGGTAAAAACAGGCGTTTGCTTGTACGAAACGAGCCCATCCGGCAGTTCGAATCTATCGCACCTGACGCAGTTGAGAACCATCCCCAGCATACTGCTGCGGCCTTGCTCTGTCGTGACCCATGGCCGATTGATAAATGGCGGATTATGCCGCACATGCTGTGGATGCCCGCAGCTGAGAATCGCGATCGGGTCTCCCTGGTCATCATGCCCAAATCCTGTTATCGGTCGTTCCATGGTCGATCCTGTTGCTATGGTACTCTCAAATTGGCAGAACGTTCGTTACAGAACTTACTCCATCACTGGCGGCAACTGCGTGGCAAGCGCGCTCTTCTCCTTGGTCGCCGCACCCAGCAATGCATAACCCAGCAGATTGCCTTCCACATCTTGAAACAGTGCCTTGATTCCGTCTTCATCTTCCTCGGTTCGCCACTCGCCTTTCGCGCCAGCGTCAGGTGGTGACACTATGGTCGGGCAGGCCGGGGTCTTCACTAACACCGGCATGGCAGGGTAGCGTGCCAGAGTCGGGGTGCCCGCAAGGGTCGCCGCAAGCGCACGGGCGGCATGCATGATCGGCATGACGAACGGCAGCACCCTGCCCGCCACCTCCGCGCAGTCACCCAGCGCATAAATATTCGCGTCCTGGGTTTGCAATGACCTGTCCACCACGATGCCACGATTGACTCCGATACCGGCTGCTTCAGCCAGAGCGATGCGTGGGCGTAGCCCCACTGCCGACAGCACAACGTCTGTCTCCATGGTTTCGCCGTTGGCAAGAGCCAGATGCAAGCGCCCATCCACTCGTTCCACACGCTGGACAGAAATGTCCAAGTGAAAAACCACACCGGCAGCCTCCAGCCTGTTCTGCAGGAAGGCACCGCCAGCCTGCGGCAGGAGTCGACCCAAAGGCCAAGCGCTGATGTCGATCACGTGCACCCGATAACCCGCTATGGCAAGGTCGTTGGCAAATTCACAGCCGATCAGCCCGGCACCGAGAATGACCGCTTCCTTTTTTCCTTCCAGCGCATCACGGAAACGACGGTAATCATCGAGATCGTTCACTGACAATATTGCTTCTGCCCCATTTCCTTCCAGCGGCAGACGAATCTGATCGGCGCCCAGGGCCAGAACAAGCTGACCGTAGGATAGTTTCTCCCCATCCTGCAAGACCAGGGTATTGCTTGATCGCTCAATAGCCATTACCCGGCTCTGCGGGCGTATCGTCATTTTCAGTTGTTCGGCCATCTTCGCCGCGTCGGCATTCAGTAGAGATTCCGGTGATTTTCCTGTGGCCAGCGCGTTGGACAGCATTGGCTTGGAGTAGAATCCGCCATGATCTGCGGAAAGGATCAGGACGGGTGCCGCAGTGTCCAGTTTACGAAACTCGCGCGCCACGGTGTAGCCCGCAAGCCCGCTACCGACAATAACCACAGGCTGTCGGCTCATGCTCAAACCTCTACCATTTCGAAATCTGCCTTGACCACAGCGCACTCAGGACAGACCCAATCCTCCGGAATATCCTCCCAGCGGGTGCCGGCTGCAATGCCATGCTCTGGATCGCCGACTGCTTCGTCGTAGATGTGGCCACACACACCGCATTGAAATTTTCTCATCCCGATTCTCTTGTTGATATTGACCCGGTGAATGATAAGTTATTTTGATTTTATTTTGGCTGAAATTGCACAACCTGCGTACAACAGCGTATTCCGCGTGGTTTCGGGCACTTCATACATGAGAGGCCGGCTAAGGTTTTCGCCCCGACGACCAGGGCTTGCCGTTAAAATGCCACAATACTGGGCCTGCATCAACGTGATGCAGGTGAGATGACCGGCGTAGTGTTTTCCCGGAGAATGCAGGCATGGCGAAAATTGGTTTCATTGGTCTTGGTATCATGGGAAAACCCATGGTCGGGAATCTTATCAGGGGCGGGCATACGCTGTTCTTGCATTCCCGCAGTGGCGTGCCGGCAGAGTTGATCAAGCAGAGCGGCAAGGCTTGCGCTTCACCCAGAGAAGTGGCACAAAACGCCGACATCATCATCACCATGCTGCCAGATACCCCGGATGTGGAAAGCGTACTGTTTGGAGAGAACGGCGTAGTGCAAGGATTAAGTGCAGGCAAGACTGTGGTGGACATGAGCTCCATTTCTCCCATCGAAACCAGAAGATTCGCTGCCTGCATCAGCCAACTTGGCTGTGATTATGCGGATGCGCCGGTATCGGGGGGTGAGGTAGGTGCAAACAATGCAACGCTGACCATTATGGTAGGTGCCGCGGAAATGGTGTTTGAAAAATTGAGACCCGTTTTTGAATTGATGGGCAAGAGCGTTACCTTGATAGGAGGCAATGGCGCCGGCCAGACCTGCAAGATTGCCAACCAGATCATAGTTGCGCTCACTATCGAAGCAGTGGGTGAAGCGTTGCTGTTCGCCTCCAAGGCCGGTGCCGACCCGGTCAAGGTGCGCCGGGCTTTGCTGGGTGGGTTTGCTTCATCGCGCGTGCTGGAGATCCACGGCGAGCGTATGATCAAACGCGCATTTGATCCGGGGTTCCGTATCGAACTGCATCAGAAAGATTTGAATCTTGCACTTTCCGGTGCGCAAGCGCTGGGGATAAGCCTGCCCAATACCGCCGCCACCCAGGAACTGTTTAATGCTTGCATCGCTTATGGCGGCGCCAAGTGGGATAGTTCGGCGATAGTACGGGTATTGGAAAAATTAGCAAATCACGAAATTCAATAAATCCACACCATGCACCCACTCGAACTTGTCACCAATCTGCGCGCTTTTCTACCAGCCGAGGCGGTGCTGTATGAGAGCGAAGATCTGAAGCCCTATGAGTGCGACGGTTTGTCGGCATATCGACAAACGCCAATGATCGTGGCTCTGCCGCAAACCGAAGACGAAGTCATCAGAATTCTGCGTATCTGCCATACGTCGAAAACCCCGGTGGTTGCGCGGGGCGCAGGCACCGGTTTGTCCGGCGGCGCATTGCCCCATCCTGCGGGTGTTTTACTGTCGCTTGCCAAATTGAAACGAATACTTGAAGTCGATCCAGTAGCGCGCACCGCACTCGTGCAACCGGGGGTACGTAACCTTGCCATCAGTGAAGCGGCAGCACCCTATGGCCTGTATTACGCACCCGATCCTTCCTCGCAAATCGCCTGCTCGATCGGTGGCAACGTGGCGGAAAACTCGGGTGGGGTGCACTGTCTGAAATATGGACTCACCGTGCACAATATCCTCAAATTGCGGGTGGTAACCATGGCAGGCGAGAGTCTCGAAATCGGTAGTGCCAGCCTGGACGCCCCGGGCTACGATCTGCTGGCGCTCATGACCGGCAGTGAAGGCATGCTGGGCATCGTGACCGAAATCATCGTGAAACTCACACCTAGCCCGGAAAAAGCCCAAGTGGTCATGGCCGCCTTCGATGACATCCGCAAGGCAGGTAATGCGGTGGCAAATGTAATCGGCGCCGGCATCATTCCCGCCGGCATGGAAATGATGGACAAAATCGCCACCCGGGCGGTGGAAGAGTACGTCCATGTCGGCTACAACCTCGAGGCGGCGGCAATACTGTTGTGCGAAGCCGATGGCACGGCAGAGGAAGTAGCGGACGAAATCCGGCGCATTGACAAAATCATGAGAGAAAGCGGCGCCATCGAAATCAGGACCTCCCGCGATGAAACCGAGCGGCTCAGATTCTGGGCTGGGCGTAAAGCTGCGTTTCCGGCGGCAGGGCGCGTTTCACCGGATTATTACTGTATGGATGGCACCATTCCACGTAAGAATCTGGCGCGCGTGCTGGGCGGCATTGAAAAACTCTCTACAGAATACGGCCTGCGCTGCATGAATGTATTTCACGCCGGCGACGGCAATCTGCATCCATTGATTCTGTACGATGCCAACCTGCCCGGCGAACTGGAAAAGACTGAAGAATTTGGCGTGAAGATACTGGAGATGTGCATCGAGGCCGGCGGAACCATCACCGGCGAGCATGGCGTCGGCATCGAGAAAATCAACCAGATGTGTTCACAGTTCAGCAGCGGGGAGCTGAAGATATTTCATGCGGTAAAAGCGGCTTTCGATCCAGAGGGTTTGCTGAATCCAGGCAAAGCTGTGCCAACACTGCGCCGCTGTGCGGAACACGGCGCGATGCACGTGCATAGCGGCGAGGAAAAGTTTCCGGAGTTGCCAAGATTCTGAACGGTTGGTTGAACTGCATCCCTCGCGATTCAATAAAATCCATGCAAAACATCATCGACCAATTTGCTAACATTATTCGTGCTGCCGCCGGGTGCAAAGCGCCGTTACGCATATGCGGCGGGGGCAGCAAGGAGTTTTATGGCAACCGTATTGTTGGGCAAAACATCGACATGCTTGATATCACGACTTACAGCGGAATCGTCGATTACGAACCGACCGAGCTAGTGGTCACTGCCCGTACCGGTACCCGTCTGGCTGATCTGGAGGCGGAATTATACAAGCATCGCCAGATGCTGGCTTTCGAGCCGCCGCATTTTGGCTCTGCTGCCACGCTCGGTGGATGTGTTGCCACCGGATTGTCTGGTCCGCGCCGGGCATCCGTCGGCGCAGTACGCGACTTTGTGCTAGGAGTGCGCATGCTCGACGGCAGGGGGGATGATTTGCGTTTCGGCGGGCAGGTAATGAAAAATGTCGCAGGTTACGATATTTCGCGTTTGATGACGGGTTCGATGGGAACACTGGGTTTGTTGCTGGAGGTTTCACTCAAAGTGCTGCCGTTGCCACCAATGGAAATGACGCTAAGCCTGCAGATGAAAGAAGCTGAAGCGATCGAAAAGATGAATCTATGGGCAGGCAAACCTCTGCCAATTTCCGCAACCTGTTTTTGCAATGACGCGCTCACTCTGCGACTTTCAGGTGCCGAAGCCGCGGTGCGGGCAGCTCATGCGAAACTGGGCGGTGAGGAAGTGGCTGAAGGTGCGGCTTTCTGGCAATCGGTACGTGAACAGACCCACATATTTTTTCAGCCCGGCAAGTCACTATGGCGCTTGTCCATAAAATCGACTGCGCCACCGTTATCTTTGCTGGGGCAACAATTGATTGAGTGGGGAGGAGCGCTGCGCTGGCTGATAAGCGACGCAGAGGTGGGTACAGAGACTGTGCGCGTAGCAGCAAAGACTGCGAGTGGTCATGCCACACTGTTTCGCAGTGGCGAATCATCCGCAGCCGCGTTTCATCCGCTCGCACCGGAGATGATGAATATCCACCGGTGCCTGAAGGAAAAATTTGACCCTATGGGAATACTTAATCCTGGCCGGATGTATCCAGGATTATAAAAATGCAAACCAATCTCGCCGATTTCATCAAGAATTCCCCCGAAGGACAAGAAGCCGAGGCGATATTGCGTGCCTGTGTGCACTGCGGCTTCTGCCTGGCTACCTGTCCAACCTATCAGCTGCTGGGTGATGAATTGGATAGCCCACGCGGCCGCATTTATCTGATTAAGCAGGTGCTGGAAGGTCAGCCGGTCACACAAAAAACCCAGTTGCATCTGGATCGCTGCCTCACTTGCCGTGCCTGTGAGACGGTTTGCCCATCCGGGGTGCGTTATGGCCGACTGGTGGATATCGGCCGTGGTATTGTCGAAAAACAGGTGGGGCGCACCGTGGGAGCCAGCGCCATGAGATACGCATTGCGCCAAACATTACCTAATTCTGGTGTATTCGCCTCGCTGCTCAAACTGGGAAGGCTTGTCCGTCCATTGCTGCCGGGGAAACTTAAACTCTCAGTACCACCAGCAGCGCTCACCGCAGGAACGTGGCCTGCGACGCGGCACACACGCACAATGCTGGCGCTGGATGGCTGCGTGCAACCGGTGCTGGCGCCGAATATCAACAGCGCCGCCGCACGTGTGCTGGACAAGCTCGACATCTCACTAGTCAAGGCGGAAAATGCGGGATGCTGCGGCGCAGTTTCGTATCATCTCAACGCCCAACAGGAAGGATTGGATCACATGCGTCGCAATGTGGATGCCTGGTGGCCGTACGTAGAAAATAAAGCGGGCAATGGTGCCAGGCATGGGGTGGAAGCCATCGTCATGACTGCCAGCGGGTGCGGCGTGACGGTGAAGGAATATGGACATCTGCTGAAGCATGATCCGGTGTATGCGGAAAAAGCAGCGCGCATTTCGGAACTGACCAGGGATATCAGTGAAATACTCGCTGTCGAGATTGGCAAGGGAACACCTCTCTTTAGCAACTCGACACTCAACACTAAAGAATCAAAATTGTCTTTCCATTCCCCTTGTACCCTGCAACATGGCATGCAAATTCGCGACGTAGTGGAAAAAATTCTGGACACTGCAGGCTTTGAATTGACTGCTGTTCCAGACGCCCATCTGTGCTGCGGATCAGCGGGTACCTATTCCATCCTGCAACCCGAACTGTCACAGCGGCTGCTGAAAAATAAGCTGACAGCGCTGGAATCCGGCAATCCGGCCCAGATCGTTACCGCCAATATCGGCTGTCTCATGCACTTGCAAAGCGGGACTCTGCTACCGGTCAGACATTGGATCGAGGTGCTGAATGAAAGAATCGAGAAGCTTGAGAGAGCATGAAAAATGCGTGCGCCCGGCAACACTGTGAAACCGGATTCTCTAGTGGCCTTTCACGAACCCTGCTCTTGGCGAGCAGAGTATTGCTTTTTGCCACCGGTTTAACCCTATATAATCAAACCTTTTCCCCTGGTCCAATGTCTCAATACCATTCATGAGTTTCGTCAATAAGACGATGGCGAAAAAGCCGGACCCCAACCCCTTGCCGCCCAGGATCATCAGGCTGTTGCGCGAATCCAGCGGGCTCGCCTTGCTCGGCATCGCGCTTTATCTGGTACTCATATTTTATGGCTATGACCGCGCCGATCCCGCTTGGTCGCACAGTGGCAACAGCGGCCAAATACATAACGCCGGTGGGCGTATGGGTGCATGGCTGGTGGATTTATTGCTGTCTCTATTCGGAATCTCGGCATGGTGGTGGGCACTGTTTTTCCTCTATTTGGCATCATGGAATTACCGCCGCATTGATGCCGTTGGAATATTCGATCGGCGTCCGTTATTTGTTTCGGCAGCTGGCTTTATAGCGCTGCTAGCCGCAAGCAGTGGCTTCGAAGCGCTGCGACTCTACACGCTTAAAGCGCTACTGCCGCAAGCGCCGGGTGGAATGTTGGGAGAGATAGTCGGCAATAGCCTGTCACAGGCACTTGGCTTTACCGGTGCAACCCTAGCGTTGATAATATCAATCGCGATTGGTTTCAGCCTGTTCACTGGCTTATCGTGGCTGCGCTTCATTGAGAAACTGGGTGGCACGATTGAGGGTAGTTTTTTCTTCATCAGGCATCGTTGGCAAAGCTGGCAGGATCGTCGCGCAGGGATGGTCTCTGCAATCAGGCGTGAGGAATTGGTCGGAGTCGGGAAAAAACGCTTTGAGGAGTATCCGCCGCTGCATATCGAACCCGCTGCTGCCGCAATCCCCAAGTCACAGCGCGTCAGCAAAGAAAAACAGACGCCATTGTTTGGTGATCTGCCCGATTCACCCTTGCCGCCGTTACATCTGCTGGATGAGCCGGCAAAAGATGTAGAAATACTGTCAACGGACACGCTTGAGTTCACCTCACGGCTAATCGAACGCAAACTGATTGATTTTGGCGTGGAAGTTAAAGTGGTGGCAGCTTATCCCGGCCCGGTCATTACCCGCTACGAGATTGAGCCTGCCGTAGGCGTGAAGGGCAACCAGATTATCAACCTGGTGAAAGACCTGGCACGGGCGCTATCGGTGGTGAGCATACGCGTGGTCGAAACCATTCCCGGCAAGACTACCATGGGACTGGAAATTCCCAATCCCAAGCGGCAGGTGGTCCGCCTGCTGGAAATTCTCAGCTCGCAGGCTTACGCCGACATGGCGTCGCCGTTGACTATAGCGCTGGGCAAAGACATCGGCGGGCATCCGGTGGTGGCTGATCTGGGAAGAATGCCGCATGTGCTGGTGGCGGGGACGACTGGCTCGGGCAAGTCGGTAGCAATCAACGCGATGATCCTGAGTCTCATCTATAAAGCGACCCCTGAACAGGTGCGCTTGATTCTGGTGGATCCGAAAATGCTGGAGCTGTCAGTATATGAAGGCATTCCACATCTACTGGCACCGGTGGTGACTGACATGCGCCAGGCAGCAAGTGCGCTGCGCTGGTGTGTCGCAGAAATGGATCGACGTTACAAGCTGATGTCGTCGCTGGGTGTGCGTAATCTTGGTGGCTATAACCAGAAAATCCGTGATGCGATCAGGAACGAACAACCTCTTACCAACCCGTTCAGCCTGACACCCGATACTCCGGAGCCGCTGGAGGAAATGCCGCTGATTGTGGTGGTGATCGATGAATTGGCGGATTTGATGATGGTGGTGGGGAAGAAAGTCGAACAACTGATCGCCAGACTTGCGCAGAAGGCCCGCGCCGCAGGTGTACACTTATTGCTTGCCACCCAGCGGCCTTCGGTGGATGTCATTACCGGCCTCATCAAAGCCAACATTCCGACACGGGTCGCATTTCAGGTGTCAAGCAAGGTGGACTCGCGCACCATACTCGATCAGATGGGAGCCGAAGCCCTGCTGGGCCAGGGCGACATGCTTTATCTGCCGCCCGGCAGTGGTTACCCGCAACGAGTGCATGGCGCTTTTGTCGCCGACCAGGAGGTACATCGGGTAGTGCAATATCTCAAGGAACACGGTGAACCGCGCTATGTGGACGGCGTGCTTGACTCAACTGAAGAAGAAAACGATACGAGTGAGAGTGGCAGTTCAGTCATGCAGGAAGGCGGCGAAGCTGATCCGCTCTACGATGAAGCGGTTGCGCTAGTACTCAAATCGCGCCGCGCTTCGATCTCGCTGGTACAACGGCACCTGCGCATCGGTTATAACCGCGCAGCACGGTTGGTCGAGGAAATGGAGCGCGCCGGCCTGGTTTCCACCATGCAAAGCAACGGCAACCGCGACGTACTGGCACCGGCACGCAACGACTAGATAAGCTGGAACTCTCAACAATAAAAAAGCCCCGCTCGTTCGAGCGGGGCTTTTTTATTGTAAGGTGCCTGGCGGTGACCTACTTTCACATGCGTAATGCACACTATCATCGGCGCAACTTCGTTTCACGACCCTGTTCGGGATGGGAAGGGGTGGGTCCAAAGCGCTATGGCCGCCAAGCGTAACTTT